>PYGV01000031.1 GCA_003022385.1 filamentous cyanobacterium CCP3
CCCTACTGGCCAGCCTCAACTACGGTCTGCGCTACCCCACCCCAGGGGTGCTCGACATCAGCCATCTCGCCCAGGGGGAGGCTGCTGGCGCCCAGCAAATGGTTTGGGGTCAGGTGCAGGAGATGCCTCGCCTCGCGCGCAGCGGTCGCGGACAGCTCTGGCTCAAGGTAGACCAGGTGCGCTGGCTCGATGCCCAAAACCAGCCCCTCAGTGCCCCCAGCCTGCGCCAGGGCAGGCTCTACGTCACCCTGCCCGCCGACCAGATTGAGAAACTTTTTCCAGGGCAGCGGGTGCAGGTGCAGGGCAAGCTCTACGCCCCGCCCCCAGCTAAAAACCCCAACGCCTTTGACTTTCGCCAGTACCTGGCCAGCCAGCGCTGCTTTGCCGGATTCATTGGCGAGACCGTCACGCCCGAAGAGGGCCAGTCGCCGCCCCGGTGGGCGCTGTGGCGGTTGCGCCAGCGCATTGCCCGCGCCCACGAGGCCCGGTTGGGTATCCCCGCTGGGCCGCTGGTCAGCGCTATGGCCCTGGGCCGTCAGGCGGTCACGGTGCCCTACGACATTCAAGATGCCTTCATGCAGGCGGGCATGGCCCATACCCTGGCGGCCAGCGGATTTCAGGTGTCGCTGGTGCTGGGCATAGTGCTGGCGATCATGGGCCACCGCGCGATCGCATCCCGATTCGCCTACCCGGTGACAGCTAAGGTGGCCGTAGGCGGCACAGCGCTGGTGGTTTTTGTGCTGCTGACAGGGATGCAGCCCAGCGTCATGCGGGCCGCGGTGATGGGAGCCGCCGTGCTGGTCGGGCTGGCCCTGGAGCGCAGCATCAAACCCATGGGCTGTCTGCTGCTGGCGGTCACCCTGCTGCTGCTGTTCAACCCAACCTGGATTGACGACATCGGCTTCCGCCTCAGCGTGATGGCCACCCTGGGGCTGATGGTGGCGGTGAAGCCGATCGCCGAAAAGCTGGAGTGGCTGCCGACCACGCTGGCGGCGGTGGCGGCCGTACCCCTGGCCGCCTACCTCTGGACGATTCCCCTGTCGCTCTACTACTTCAACACCCTCACCACCTACAGCCTGCTGCTCAACATGGTGACCACGCCGCTGGTGACGGTGATTAGCCTGGGGGGCATGGCCAGCGGCCTGGTGGCGGCGGTGTCGCCAGCACTGGGCGGCCTGATCGCCTGGCCGCTGGGGCTGCCCACCCACCTGCTGATTGCCCTGGTGCGCTGGGAGGTGAGCCTGCCCGGCAGCGCCCTGGCCACGGGCCACATTTCTCTGGGACAAATGTTTGTGCTCTATGGGCTCTACTGTCTGTGGGGCTGGGGTCAGCGGATCTGGGAGCCAGCGCGGCGGCGCGGCCTGGTGGCCCTGCTGATTGGGCTGGTGGCCCTGGGGCCGCTGCTGTACCGGGGAGCAACGTTGTCTCAAGTCACGGTGCTGGCGGCGAGTCAGGATGCGGTGATGGTCGTGCAGGACGGGCGCACTGCGCTGGTGGTCAACAGCGGCACCGATAGAACGGCCTTCTACACCGTAGTGCCCTTTCTGCGCCAGGCGGGCATCAACCGACTCGCCAGCGCCATTCACGGCGACGACAGCGACGGCGAGAACTGGCGCACCATTGCCGCCAAGACCCCCATTCGCAACGTCTATGGCCCCAGTTCGGCTCTAACCGCCGCTCCTGCCGGAGGGCAGTTCCATCTGCTTAACCCTAACCAGGTGCAGCCCGTCGATCGCCAGCGGGTGCAGTACTTGCAGGACGCTGAGGCGGGGCTGCGGCTGACGCTGCTGGGCAACCACAGCTGGCTGCTGCTGCCCAGGCTCTCCGCCGATCGCCAGATGCCCTGGATTCAAGCTCATCCGGGTCTGCAAAGCGAGGTGCTGTGGTGGCACGGTGAAGCGCTGAGCGAGGCGGCGATCGCGGCCCTGGCACCCAGGGTAGCGATCGCCTCTGGCCCCAGCATCGATCCTGAAACCGAAGTCCGGCTCCAGCAGCAGGGGATTGAGGTATTCTGCACCGAGCGCGATGGGGCCATCACCTGGACCCGCCGCCACGGCTACCGGGCCTACCTGGCCACGCGACAGCGCCCGACGGCGGGGTTTGACTAGCCCTACTGCACCAGCCCCTACTGGACCAACAAGTTGAGCTGGTAGTTGATGCGCCCGGTACCGCCAGTCTGCTGCTGCACCACAGTATTGGGGCCGTTAAAGGCGATCGCCACCGAAGCCGAGGCCGGCGAGTAGCTGCCCACAATGGTGACGCGGGTGATCGACTCGCTCAGGTAGGGGCTGACATCGACAAATTCTGAACTGGTGCCCAGGGGCACGCGGGTGTGGTCATCGATTTCGATATAGCCTTGCAGAGACGCCCCGCCCGGCACGCTCACCGACAGCAGATGGGGTTCATCTAGATTGGCGCGATCGAGCGTAATTGTATTGGTCTGGCGCTGGTACGAATCCATAACATCCTTGGCGCTGGCCTTAGACAAGATGGCGCTGAGGGACTGATAGTTGCCCCCAAAGGGTTGATTGCCGTTGGCCGAGGAAGGCCCCACCACGGCAGTCACCGCCACCAAAATCAAGAGAGCGACCCCAAGGGTCGACGGATGTTTCATGACAATGACATCTCCAGGAAAAGGGGAAGGCCGCACCGAAGCCAGCCAGAACGGCAGACGCTCGGCCAGGTTAGCACGGCCAGAACCAGGGCATACCGCCAGGCCGGTCAGAGACTGATAACCTGACCAAGCCAGGCTACAGGACACCGCCACAGGCGAGTAGGTTCCCTCCCCAGGAAGAGGCGACCAGAAGAGGCTACCGCCGCAGCCGCTCGGCGGGGTTGTAGACATCGACCTGCACATTGACAGGAACCGCTACGGTAGGCCCAGAAACAGGGCCAGAAACAGGACCAGAGGCTTGCTCGGAGCTGCGCAGCTGGTGGCGACTCTGGCGCGTCTGGCGCACCTCGCCCGTGCCCCCCACCTGAATTTGGCGGCCGGTGCTGACGCTGGTGTTGCCCGTGCAGGGGCCTTTGGCATCAATGGCCACGTCGTTAACCTGTTCGGCAGGCTGCTCACCGCCGTGAATCGCGGCCTGAATGGCCACATCGGCCACGACACACTGGGCCGAGGCCCCAGGAGCAAACGATACCAGGGCTCCAGCACAGAGGAGCCCCAGCCCAAGATACTGAGGTTTGATCATAGTTACAGCCGTATAAAGGTCTGGAACGGGGTCCAGGCTACTGGCACACCCGAGTCGTGCTGCGGTTTTCGCTGTAGACCACGTTGCCGCTCGGGGTCGAGCGAGTGGCATGGGAACTGTGCGATCGCGCCGTGCAGCCGGGCGTAAAGCTAGCTCGGGGCAGCGGCTGGGTTAAGTCAGCCTGGGGTGCGATCGCCGGACGCAGCAGATCTAGGGGCTGGTCGGCCAGGGTGCGAATGTAGACCTGGCCACCGTTGCCCACCTGGAGCTGCACCCGGTCGGTATTAATCGACACCGAGCTAGCGATCGCGGCGGGGGCAAGGCTGGTCAGGGCGATCGCCCCCACCAACCCCACCTTCAGGGTTGAAATCATCATGGTTGTCTCCTTGCAGTGGCAAGAGGGGTGAGGGTGGGGCCGCCACCCAGCCCAGCGCTAGGCCCAGCGACGGCCCCTTGAAACTTACTTGCGGATGTCGATGCGGGCACCGCCCCGGCCATGGCCCCGACCCCGGTTTTCGGGGCGGCTTTCGCGAATGATATTGACCTGGCTGCTCTCTTGGTAAGCGGCGTTATCGTCACCTACCACGGTGCCGGTCTGGTAGATATCTTGCACAATGCCCGTGCTTTCTACCTGACGACCCGTGCGGCCACGGGTTTCAACACGGTTGTATTGCTCGCTGCGCTGAACCGTAGCGTTGCCATCCCCCTGAATGTAAATGTCTTGGGTGCCCTGCTGTACCACAGCGGTGTCGGCGCTGGCGGGCATGGCGACAAAACCCAGAGCGGCAAAACCCAGTAGACCCAGAGTAGAGATGTGCTTCAGCATTGAAACGTCCTCAACAATATTAAGTGTGCAAATGAGTGAACTTGTGAATTCAACTATTAGAAACTAGCTTTAAGAGCAGTTTTTGCGCTTCTCAAGCAGCATCTATTTTCATCGATTCACAATCCCTAAGACCCGTAGAATTACGCAAAGGTTCCGGAAACTAAAAAATAAAGTTTTGAAAATTTATGACAATAAAAAATTCCCGAAGGCGCAAAAACCTTCGAGAATTAAAAATCAATTCCGCCCAAAAACAACTATTAAAATAATCGCCGCTTCGTCCAAAACTTTGCTCAGACCAAGCTAAAGCAGGCGATTGAAATAATGCCCGAGTGGCGGTCAAACCGATATGCTCAGATCTGGCTTTACCAGAATCATTTAAGTGGGTTGGCCAATTCAAATGTGGGATGGGTTAGCGATAGCGTAACCCATACAGGCGTTGGGTTTCGTGCCTCACCCAACCTACATTGACTTATATTTAATTGCGATTACCCACTTAGCTGAGACCAGAATTACCAGACTTAATCGTCGTCATCATCGTCATCGTCGCGATCGTGCCCCCGCCGCTGGCCGCGATTGCCCTGCTTGTCGTCGTCATCGTCATCATCGTGGCTGTGGCGAACGCCGTTGCCCCGCCCCGGTGACTGTCGCTGCTGATTGACCTGGTTGGTCTCTTGGTAGACGCTATTGCCGTTGCCATCGATGGTGACGCTCTGCGAGCTGTCTTGAACAGTACCTTGCACAGTGCCACGGCGATCGTTATTACCCAACCCTCGGCCTAAGCCGGGATGGCTAATATTGACTTGGTTAATAACTTGAATCACCTGGTTATTGCTGCCATCAATTGCGGCTGACTGTGTGCCAGTTTGCTGAGTGGCTGTATTGGCAAAAGCAGGGAACGCCAGCGTGCTAATAGCCGCTGCTCCTAATAGGCTAAATGCTCCATGTCGATGTTTCATTGTGGTGTAATCCATAGGCAAACGAGTCACTTTAATAGACCCCTACGGATGCTATCGAGGTTCCAAATGTTACGTAAAGATTGGGTAAAGCTAATTATTTCTACTGTAAAATTACTGATTTCTGATGAGGCTGCTGTGCTTAGCTTCCGCTTTTGTGCGGGGGTATTAGTAGAGGCCCAGCATGCTGTGCCCCCGCAACTCAACGAAGTCGCTTCGCCAATTGGGCCATGGGCTGAAATAACCCTGCCGGTATAGCCAGAGCGATCAACGAGGAGAATTGAAAATGGCCGTGAGCAATGCAGTGCCACAGGGCGCGGCGGTGACGACGAATTTCTGCCGTCTGGTTGCTCCATTTGCTGCCCAGCAGCAGCAGCTCGTGAGCCCGATATTCCAGCCCGTTCTGGCGATAGACTTCAAAATGCTTTTGGGCCACGCGGTACCACGACATCGGGCTTACCTTGCGGCTGTTGCTGCCTAAGTATTTACGCCAGATGTAGATAACGTCAGAAATTCCGTAGTAGCCGCAGGGCAGCGCCATGGCCCGCAGCCAAAATTCCAGATCGTGCAGGTCTTCGGCCCCCAGTTCGGGGTCGCTGTGGCCCACGGCTTCCCACAGCGACTTGCGCAGCGGTGCAGTGCCGATCAGCGTCCAGTTGGTGCTGAGCGAAAATCGCCTGGCCCGCAGCAGCGAATTCAGCGAAATCGGCACGGCCTTCACCAAGCGAGGATCGTTGGGGTAGCGCTGGCAGAGGTAGCTGCCGTAGATAAACGCGGCGTCAGGATGCTCCGCGAAGGCTTGCTGGATATGGGCTAGGGCATTGGGGGGCAGCAGGTCGTCGGCATCGAGGGGGACCAGGACTTCGCCCTGGGCGGCGGCAAACCCGGCATTGCGGGCAATGGAGGGGCCACCGTTTTGGGCCTGCCACACCAGAGTAATATCGGGCTTGGTTTCGAGCTGGCGGCAGACTTGATTGGTGCGATCGTCTGGGGAGGCGTCGTTGACAACCACAATTTCTAATGGCGGCTGGGTCTGCTGGCGCACGCTCTCCACTGCCTCCAGCAGCAGGTCGCCCTCGCGGTAGCAGGTAATGACAACGCTGATGGAGGGGGCCATAGTCAACAATCAAAAACAAGATGGGGGCCTTATGCTTAGGCGGTAGCCGATCGCGCCTTGGCGTCAATGATGAAGTCGAGAAGGCGATGGGCCAGGTGTTTGCGGGTATATTGCTGTATCTTGTCGTGCTGAGGGGCGTAGGGCAACGCACAACCCGCTAACAGGGAGGTGATCAGAGCCGCGATCGCAACCGGGTCGTTGCCTACAGGATGCCCTACCCCCAGGTCGAGCATCAAGCGACCAGCGGCAGTTGCAGGGGTCGCACCAATGCCCAGGATGGGCTTTCCGGCAAAGCTGTACTCAAATAGTTTGCCCGTCAGAATGCCTTTGGCCAAAGGATCTTGCCAATCTAAGAAAATTAGCGCGTGGGCACTGCCTTGCATAGCCAATATCTGCGATCGCGGCTGCGGCTCACCTAAGCGCACAATGGAGCCCAAGTTGCGGGTCTCTATCTCGGTCTCCAGATGTTCGAGGTTCCAGCCATAGAACAAAACCTCCAACCGCTGATCGAGGTCGGGGTGGTGACTGCAGAGTAAGCTCAAGGCTGCAAATAGGGGCACAGCATTCTGTTTTGCTGGATAGACCGTACCGGTGTAGAGCAGTCGCACCTTCTGGTCAGACCAAGAATAGGGTTTTATGGCCGTTAAATCGTCAGTATCAAAGCCATTTTCAACAGTGGTTACGGGTACCTGCAATCGCGCGATTAAGGCTTGTGCTAAACCGTCAGACACGGCGGTGACCAGGTCGGCCCTCCCTAGACAACGGCGCTCCCGCCAGTCTTCTAATCGAGCTAGAGCGGCATTGATAGGAACATAGCTGTTGCCGTGCCAAAGGTCGCGGTAGTCGGCCACCCAAAAGAGTCCGGTTTTTTGCTTGAGTCGAGCGGCGATCGCATGGTTGGCTGGTGGGCCGTAGGTGCTCACCACCAAGTCAAAGTTGATATCTCGATGCAGGCTGAGCGCCCTGGCACAGGCTGGCGTTTGCCAAAAATCGCTGGCTTGCAGAAAGCTGCCCAACCGCAGCTTTTCGCGGATAGTCCGCAGCAGCGATCGCAACCCACCCACTACTACAGTCTTGAGAGACCTAGAGGAATTAGGAACCACTGCTCTATTTGTCGGGGCTGTAGCCATGGGCTTGGTGGGCCTAGCAGGCCAGTAGGGTACCCCTACAACCGTGGGGTTAAGGCTGGATGAGGGGCGATCGGCGTGGTAGGCGGTGAGTACGTAAACTTGATGCCCCAACTGTGACCAGTACTTAGCCCAAGCGTGGGGCCGAAGTGAAGCGATTTTTGCCCAACTGTGCTCAGGTGGGTAATAGAAGGCAACAATTAAAATTTTCATTTCAAATATTGTTTACCTGCTGCTTAACACAGACCGGTAAACCTCAAGCAATTTTTCCTGCTCAAATTCCCAGCTATAGAGTTGCCGGGCAATGAGTACATCTGCCCTGGCCTGAGCCATATCTTCAGGGGTGAGCGACTGTACTAGACGCGCTACAGATTCAATATTCACACTGGACTTCCAACCCACTCGATGGGTATCGACCAGCTTGGCCATTTCAGGAAAGTCACTTACGATAATAGGCAAGCCAGCAGCCATGTATTCAAACACCTTATTAGGCAGGCAGTAATAATAGCTAAGGCAGGTATTTTCAATTAGCGAAATGCCTACATCCGCAGTACGGGTATAGGACAACACCTCCGCAGGAGGCACTGCCGGGAAAAAATGAATATTGGAGAACTTTGCCGCATAGTCTTTGACTAGATCTTCAAGTTCACCATAGCCCATGAACACAATGTGCCGATCGGCTGGCAATTGCGAAAAAGCCTCCAGCAAGATTTGAATGCCTCGACCTGCAAAGATACCACCTTGATAAATAAACAGAGTTTCCTTCGCAGGAATTTTAAGCGATCGCTTAAGGCTTGGTAGCATTGCTAAATCAGTTAATCCTTCAAAGTTAGACTGAGAGGCAATATCAGGAATGTTTCTGACGACGTGAACATTGTCTAGAGAGTAGGTTTTGCGGTACCAGTCAGCGATTGCGTCCCCAACGACCAGCACCTCATCTACAGAAGAAATTAGAAACCTTTCAAGTAGTTTATATATTTGCTTACGGCTTCCAGTTAAGCCGTTAGATTCCGTTTCTAGTTCATGAGCATCGTAAACCAGTTTGGCTTTACGTATCCATTTAAAAAAAACTCCAGCTGGCAGTGCTGTTAAGCTATGAACATGCACTACAGGCACAGACTTTTTACGAGTTTGAAAAGTTATTCTAGCCATCCATTCAAAATATTTAGCAAAATGAATTACTGGCAACCCTTTTGTACGTAGCTTAATCCGCCATATTGATCTTGATGAATCAACTTTTTCATGCTCTTCCAAAGCTGGTTTCCAGAGTGCTGCAAATAGGACTCCGTCAAATAAATTTGCACTTACTAAACTACGAGATTCTTTTAGTGCTCGTGATTCGTGAGTGAAGGGCGACAGGAAAATGTGAACATTAAGCAGAGGGGAAACCATAGCTGTATAAGGTTATGAGAACCCTAGAATTTTTTTAGCTTTTCGGGCCAACTTCA
Source organism: filamentous cyanobacterium CCP3 (assembly GCA_003022385.1). Classification (GTDB taxonomy): domain Bacteria; phylum Cyanobacteriota; class Cyanobacteriia; order Phormidesmidales; family Phormidesmidaceae; genus Nodosilinea. Next base: position 8,669 of record PYGV01000031.1, read on the forward strand.
ACATGGCTCGGTAGCCTCTAGTCAAGTAATAGTTGGATGGGTAATCTCGGAATGTGTATTTGGGTGCATGCATCAATCGGTCGAAATCGGCTTCTGCTAAACTCAGTTTTTTTAACACAAAAGCCCTATCTTCTGCCAACTGTTCAAATGGATAGGCATCACGGCTTAATTCTCCTAAAGCCGCGTCACGAGACAATTGGCCCGACACGATCAGGCTGGAGAGATGTGCTTTACGCTTGTCATACCCAAAACGCGTAGGCAGATAATAGCCTTGAAAGAACTTGGTAAAGCGCGACTCGTAATGCTTGCCGCCGTAGTAGCGCCAACCTAGCTCTTTTTCCAAAACTTCCATTGCCTCTTGCTTGTCGTAGGGCATGTAGTTGAGGGGGGCAAGCACCTTCATGCGGCGAAGGAATGGAAAATTGATGTTGTAATCGAAGAAGCTGACAGTGGGAAACGACTGGAGCGGGCGCTGACCAAACCGTTTGTGAATCGCCTTGAGGTGCTGAGCATCCATAGCATCATAGCCCCAGGCCTTAGGCAAAATCGACTCGGTAGCTAGGTTACTGCCGCTGAGCACGTAGCGAATATTGTTTTGAACGGCAAACCCATAGAGGGCCGCAAAAAAGGCATGGTCCTGGGGGACATCCTGGTTGGCCACCCCCGATCGCAGAAACGCCACCTGGAGGTCTTGCATCTCCTCCCAATTAACCACATAAGTATAGAGGTCAATATCTAGCAGCTTGACGATATTTTCGATGTTTTTGACCGCCAACTCTGAGTTCCACCCTGCATCTACATGCACGGCTAAAGGCCGCAGGCCAAGGCGCTTGGCCTGGTAGGCTAGATACGAGCTATCCACTCCGCCACTGAGGCCAATGATGCAGTCATACTCCTGGTCTTTGCCCTCGGTTTTGATCTGCTCAACCATCGACTCTAGCTTTGCGCGGCCAATCTCGTTAGGAAACCAAGCAGGCCGCACTGAGGTTTCGAACCAGCGGCAATAGCTACACACGCCCTCGGCATCAAAAGTGATTTCGGGATCGGTGGTATCCATTACGCAGCGTGTGCAAACCTGATGGTCACTAGCAGCGGGTCGAAGGTTAAGGGGCACTTCTAAGGGGCTGACCATAATGTTAGGGGCTAAAGGTTAGGACGAAAACAGGTTGCGAATCTCTTGGCGGGAGGGGTAAGTGATGAGCACCGCGCGGTGCTTGCCGTGGAACACAAACTGGCTGCCCGCCGCCAGGGCCGAGGCCCCCGCTGACGACGCCTGTTTGAAATCGGCCAGGGAACCGGCCCCGCCGCAGGCGATCACCGGAATATCCACGGCGTTGGCCACCTGCTCAATGATGGCTATATCGTACCCAGCCATTGTGCCGTCCCTATCAACCGCATTCAGCAGGATTTCGCCCGCCCCCAGGCGCTCGACCTCGCGGGCGTGGGCCACGGGGTCGAGCCGCCAGTCTTTGGTGGCCCCGTGGGAAACAACGGTGTAGCGCCCCAGCAGGGTTTTCTTCACGTCCACAGACACCACAATGCTCTGGGCACCAAAGATAGCGCTGGCCTCGGTGATTAGGGCTGGGTTTTCTAGGGCGGCGGCGTTGATGGAGACTTTTTCGACCCCCACTTCAAACAGCTGGCGAATTTGCTCAACGGTGGTGATGCCGCCGCCATAGCACACAGGCATGAAGCACTCGCTGACGATGTCGCGCAGAAAGTCGAGCCGCAGGGGTTGCTGATCGACGGTGGCGAGGATGTCGATGAGGATGATTTCGTCAACTTCTTTTTCGTTGAAGATGCGAACGGTGTTGACGATGTCGCCGACGTATTTGGGGTCTTTGAACTTGACGGTTTTGACCAAACCGTTGCGGCGAATCAGCAGGCAGGGAATGATGCGGGGGTGGATCACAATGACAGCCCAGCGAAGTTTTTGAGGAGTTGCATACCGTAGCGGTGGCTTTTTTCGGGGTGGAACTGCACGCCAAAGATGTGGTCGCGCTCTAGGGCGGCGACGAACTCGCGCCCGTAGGCGGCGGTGCCCGCCACGTCCTGACTGCGCTGGGCAGTGACGTAGTACGAATGGACGAAGTAGAACCGCGCTTCGCCGTCCCAGCCCTGGAATAGTTTACTGTCTGGGCTGTAGTGGACGTCGTTCCAGCCCATGTGGGGGATTTTGTGGCGGCGATCGCCCGGCAGGTCGCTGAGCTGAAACCGCACGGTATCGGCCTCGAACCAGCCCAGGCCCGGTTTGGTGCCCTCTTCGCTGGTGCGGGTCATGAGCTGAATGCCTAGGCAAATGCCCAGAACGGGGGTCCGCTGCTCTAGCACGGCTCGATTGAGCGGATCGAGCAGCCCCCGCTGGGCCAGATTTGCCATGCCCCGGTCAAAGGCTCCGACTCCGGGCAAAATCAGCTTGCTGGCGGCCAAAATTTGGTCGGGGTCGCTGGAAATGGTGGCCTCGGCCCCAATTTTTCGCAACATGTTGAGCACCGAACCCAAATTGCCCATGCCATAGTCAAGAATGACGATCATATACTGCTAGCTCGCATCAACATTCACTTTCCTTCACTTGCAATCCTTCAAATTCCTCACGTTTATCACCACAGCATTATTGCTGACGGAATCAGCTAAGCAAACTTCGAACCTCTCGAAAGCTGGAAGGATCTAATCAGATAGAATACATAAATCACTGAATAGTTTATTGAATACACAAAAAGCGTCGCTTCAGGCTCTCTGAAGAGATGATTCCCGATTATTAGAGATGCAGGCACAGACAAGAACACATAACAATGAATGAGAAAAACTTCCTTCTGCTTTCCTGCCATGAAGAAAACATATGTTAACGGGCTAACCAGGAAGCTAAAGAAAAAGTAAGGAGATAAAGCTCGAGCGTAATAGGCAGAATTAGCCCACTCTTCCCCAAAGACAAGCCGGATAAGTAACGGAGACAAAAACACTATAGATAAAACCAATAATGAGCTGATTAATAGCAGAGCCTTAAATGTTTTTTGAAAGGTTTTCTTACAGTTGCCCAGAACTCGGTACTCAGCACTTGCCCGCTCTTTGAAAACATCTAAAATTGCGGTTGAAATGATTGCTGTTGGAACAGCAATCATTCTCTGGGTAAGTGAGAGATAGCCTAAGACAGTCTTTCCAAAGAAGCCATTTAACAAAAATATTGGCATTTCACTGCCCGCAGTGCTGATTAGAGACGACGGAAGAGAGTATAAAGGAAACTTTCTGTACTCCAAAGCCTGAGTTTTTAGGCTCCCCCAGTTGACTGTCATCAAATAGCTTTTTTCTTTGTGCCAAGATAAGATCCCTAGATAGCCTAGGTGAACGATATCACCTGCTGCCGAGCCGATCAAAAGTGCATATGTACCAAACCCGAATAGACCACCTGATATATTGACAATAACCATCAAAAAAGACTGGGATATTCGAGCCTTGGCAAGAGCTGAAAATCTCTTTTTTCGTATTGTCCATGCATCTAACGCCAGGATTGAACTGGCTGTAAGCACTTTCAATGGGACAAAGTAAATCCAAGTAGATTGATACTCTAAATTGCCGGGAAAAAGCCCATATAAAATGAGAGCCATTAGGCTTAATAGGCTGACTATCGAACCTGTCAATATGCACAGTGCCACAATATTCACTGCATCTTTTTGGCGTTTTGGCAGCACCACAGCAATGTGATATTGCCCGGTGCCAAAGATGACTGCGAGGGAGCTGATGCTGATGTAGAGGGCTAGGACGCCGAACTCTTCGGGGGAGAAGATGCGGCGAAGGATAGGCGAGGCCAGCAGGGGCACCACCTGGGCAATGGTGGTGCCCGTCATCAGGGTGAGGACGTTGCGAAAGAAATCTCCCCGGTTGGCCAGTGGGTTTTTAAACATTCAAAAAAATCCAAGGGGCGATCGCACCAAATTAGCGGTGGGCGGAGGGGCTAGGGCCAGAAGTCGGGATCGAACAGATCGGTTGCTCTGTAGGGGCAATGCTCTGGAAACGAGTCGTCTGGCAAGCCCGTTTCAGCGATCGCCAACAACCTTGCCTCTTCCCAGGTTTCAGCGATCGCCTCCGCCAGCCGCGCCTTCAGCCCTGGATTGCGACGCAGCAGCTTTTCAATAGAGAGGCGTTGCACTCGAATCGTCGCCCGCCAGCTATTCGAGCGCTGCCAATGCTGCACCTGCCACTTCAGCAGGTGGGCCACCAGCAGCACCAGGCGAGATTCCAGCTGATCGTAGTGTCGGTTGCCCAAGTCCTCAATTTCCTCAATCAGGTGAGTGCGATCGAGGCCGTCCAGCTTTCCCTGGCGCAGCAAGTCCGCCTGCTCGCGTGCCCAGGAATAAAAATCGGTGTCATATAGAGATTCTGCCATTGTACCTAACCTACCGGAGTAACCTGTACCGCCGAAAGCCGCTGATAGCGCACCTGCATGGAGTCTACAGCAAACCCCTCCGCATCAAACTCCAGCACATCACCATAGGCGCTCATCCAGCCGATGAGTTTAGCGGGTACCCCGGCCACCATGGCGTAGGCAGGCACATCCTTCGTCACCACCGCCCCCGCTGCCACAAACGCACATTCATGCAGCGTCACCCCACACACGATCGTTGCATTAGCTCCAATGCTCGCCCCCCGCTTTACCCGCGTAGTTAAATAATCGTCAGAGGTGTTGCGCGGAAACTCGCAGCGCGGCGTTTTCACATTGGTAAACACCATGCTGGGGCCACAAAACACATAATCTTCTAAAATTACACCCTCGTAGAGAGAGACATTGTTTTGAATTTTGCAGCCGTCGCCAATCGTGACCTGGTTTGCTACGTAGACATTTTGCCCTAAAGAACAGTTTTGACCAATAGTAGCCTTAGCCATGACATGGCTGAAATGCCAAATTTTAGTGCCATCGCCGATGGTAGCTCCATCGTCAATGATGGCCGTGGGATGGGCAAAAAAGTTAGCCATTAATTACCGCCTCCACCTGCTCCAAAATTTCCACCACGGCCACTCCATTCCACCCATCCGAAAGCGGGCGTTGCCGACTGGCCACACAGGCTAAAAAGTGCTCACACTCTAGTCGGAGAGGTTCAGCATTGGCAATATCAATCGTTTGTACACCGTCATCTACCCCGTTGAGGTCGGCATCGATACGCTTGTGGTGCACCGCCACCGCCTGCTCAACCTCGTCGTAGACCAGCATTTGGCGATCGCCAATCACCACCGTGCCCCGCTGCTTCAGCGGCCACTGCCACGAGCAGTGCAGGTGCGCCGTTTGACCACTGGTAAAGCTCAGATCTACCTGTACCTCGTCGGCAATGGCGGATTGCAGACGAGCATGGCCTGTGGCCTGCACCGCAGCCAGGCTAGGGTTGCCCAACAGGTCGAGGATGACGGCGATATCGTGGGGAGCAAAGGACCACCAAACATTTTCGGCGGTGCGCACCTTGCCCAGGTTAAGCCGCTGGGTGGCCACATGCCGCACCGCCCCAGCCTGACCCGATCGCAGATAATGGCGCATCCAGGCAATGGCAGGCTGGTAGAGCAGCAGGTGACCGACCATCAAAATGCGATCGTGGGCATCGGCATACTCCGCCAGCTGGCGGAGTATGCCGATGCCCACGATCGCATTTTGATGGTCGGTCACCTGCTGCTCTACCAGCCTGCCATTGCCTGGATGCGCCATTATCTGCGATCGGGTCAGGCTGGGGCGGTGCGGCATGTGGCCACCCAGCGGCTTAACCTGGGCAAGGTGCGCACCGCCGAAAATGTTTGGTGGTCCTTTGCTCCCCACGATATCGCCGTCATCCTCGACCTGTTGGGCAACCCTAGCCTGGCTGCGGTGCAGGCCACAGGCCATGCTCGTCTGCAATCCGCCATTGCCGACGAGGTACAGGTAGATCTGAGCTTTACCAGTGGTCAAACGGCGCACCTGCACTGCTCGTGGCAGTGGCCGCTGAAGCAGCGGGGCACGGTGGTGATTGGCGATCGCCAAATGCTGGTCTACGACGAGGTTGAGCAGGCGGTGGCGGTGCACCACAAGCGTATCGATGCCGACCTCAACGGGGTAGATGACGGTGTACAAACGATTGATATTGCCAATGCTGAACCTCTCCGACTAGAGTGTGAGCACTTTTTAGCCTGTGTGGCCAGTCGGCAACGCCCGCTTTCGGATGGGTGGAATGGAGTGGCCGTGGTGGAAATTTTGGAGCAGGTGGAGGCGGTAATTAATGGCTAACTTTTTTGCCCATCCCACGGCCATCATTGACGATGGAGCTACCATCGGCGATGGCACTAAAATTTGGCATTTCAGCCATGTCATGGCTAAGGCTACTATTGGTCAAAACTGTTCTTTAGGGCAAAATGTCTACGTAGCAAACCAGGTCACGATTGGCGACGGCTGCAAAATTCAAAACAATGTCTCTCTCTACGAGGGTGTAATTTTAGAAGATTATGTGTTTTGTGGCCCCAGCATGGTGTTTACCAATGTGAAAACGCCGCGCTGCGAGTTTCCGCGCAACACCTCTGACGATTATTTAACTACGCGGGTAAAGCGGGGGGCGAGCATTGGAGCTAATGCAACGATCGTGTGTGGGGTGACGCTGCATGAATGTGCGTTTGTGGCAGCGGGGGCGGTGGTGACGAAGGATGTGCCTGCCTACGCCATGGTGGCCGGGGTACCCGCTAAACTCATCGGCTGGATGAGCGCCTATGGTGATGTGCTGGAGTTTGATGCGGAGGGGTTTGCTGTAGACTCCATGCAGGTGCGCTATCAGCGGCTTTCGGCGGTACAGGTTACTCCGGTAGGTTAGGTACAATGGCAGAATCTCTATATGACACCGATTTTTATTCCTGGGCACGCGAGCAGGCGGACTTGCTGCGCCAGGGAAAGCTGGACGGCCTCGATCGCACTCACCTGATTGAGGAAATTGAGGACTTGGGCAACCGACACTACGATCAGCTGGAATCTCGCCTGGTGCTGCTGGTGGCCCACCTGCTGAAGTGGCAGGTGCAGCATTGGCAGCGCTCGAATAGCTGGCGGGCGACGATTCGAGTGCAACGCCTCTCTATTGAAAAGCTGCTGCGTCGCAATCCAGGGCTGAAGGCGCGGCTGGCGGAGGCGATCGCTGAAACCTGGGAAGAGGCAAGGTTGTTGGCGATCGCTGAAACGGGCTTGCCAGACGACTCGTTTCCAGAGCATTGCCCCTACAGAGCAACCGATCTGTTCGATCCCGACTTCTGGCCCTAGCCCCTCCGCCCACCGCTAATTTGGTGCGATCGCCCCTTGGATTTTTTTGAATGTTTAAAAACCCACTGGCCAACCGGGGAGATTTCTTTCGCAACGTCCTCACCCTGATGACGGGCACCACCATTGCCCAGGTGGTGCCCCTGCTGGCCTCGCCTATCCTTCGCCGCATCTTCTCCCCCGAAGAGTTCGGCGTCCTAGCCCTCTACATCAGCATCAGCTCCCTCGCAGTCATCTTTGGCACCGGGCAATATCACATTGCTGTGGTGCTGCCAAAACGCCAAAAAGATGCAGTGAATATTGTGGCACTGTGCATATTGACAGGTTCGATAGTCAGCCTATTAAGCCTAATGGCTCTCATTTTATATGGGCTTTTTCCCGGCAATTTAGAGTATCAATCTACTTGGATTTACTTTGTCCCATTGAAAGTGCTTACAGCCAGTTCAATCCTGGCGTTAGATGCATGGACAATACGAAAAAAGAGATTTTCAGCTCTTGCCAAGGCTCGAATATCCCAGTCTTTTTTGATGGTTATTGTCAATATATCAGGTGGTCTATTCGGGTTTGGTACATATGCACTTTTGATCGGCTCGGCAGCAGGTGATATCGTTCACCTAGGCTATCTAGGGATCTTATCTTGGCACAAAGAAAAAAGCTATTTGATGACAGTCAACTGGGGGAGCCTAAAAACTCAGGCTTTGGAGTACAGAAAGTTTCCTTTATACTCTCTTCCGTCGTCTCTAATCAGCACTGCGGGCAGTGAAATGCCAATATTTTTGTTAAATGGCTTCTTTGGAAAGACTGTCTTAGGCTATCTCTCACTTACCCAGAGAATGATTGCTGTTCCAACAGCAATCATTTCAACCGCAATTTTAGATGTTTTCAAAGAGCGGGCAAGTGCTGAGTACCGAGTTCTGGGCAACTGTAAGAAAACCTTTCAAAAAACATTTAAGGCTCTGCTATTAATCAGCTCATTATTGGTTTTATCTATAGTGTTTTTGTCTCCGTTACTTATCCGGCTTGTCTTTGGGGAAGAGTGGGCTAATTCTGCCTATTACGCTCGAGCTTTATCTCCTTACTTTTTCTTTAGCTTCCTGGTTAGCCCGTTAACATATGTTTTCTTCATGGCAGGAAAGCAGAAGGAAGTTTTTCTCATTCATTGTTATGTGTTCTTGTCTGTGCCTGCATCTCTAATAATCGGGAATCATCTCTTCAGAGAGCCTGAAGCGACGCTTTTTGTGTATTCAATAAACTATTCAGTGATTTATGTATTCTATCTGATTAGATCCTTCCAGCTTTCGAGAGGTTCGAAGTTTGCTTAGCTGATTCCGTCAGCAATAATGCTGTGGTGATAAACGTGAGGAATTTGAAGGATTGCAAGTGAAGGAAAGTGAATGTTGATGCGAGCTAGCAGTATATGATCGTCATTCTTGACTATGGCATGGGCAATTTGGGTTCGGTGCTCAACATGTTGCGAAAAATTGGGGCCGAGGCCACCATTTCCAGCGACCCCGACCAAATTTTGGCCGCCAGCAAGCTGATTTTGCCCGGAGTCGGAGCCTTTGACCGGGGCATGGCAAATCTGGCCCAGCGGGGGCTGCTCGATCCGCTCAATCGAGCCGTGCTAGAGCAGCGGACCCCCGTTCTGGGCATTTGCCTAGGCATTCAGCTCATGACCCGCACCAGCGAAGAGGGCACCAAACCGGGCCTGGGCTGGTTCGAGGCCGATACCGTGCGGTTTCAGCTCAGCGACCTGCCGGGCGATCGCCGCCACAAAATCCCCCACATGGGCTGGAACGACGTCCACTACAGCCCAGACAGTAAACTATTCCAGGGCTGGGACGGCGAAGCGCGGTTCTACTTCGTCCATTCGTACTACGTCACTGCCCAGCGCAGTCAGGACGTGGCGGGCACCGCCGCCTACGGGCGCGAGTTCGTCGCCGCCCTAGAGCGCGACCACATCTTTGGCGTGCAGTTCCACCCCGAAAAAAGCCACCGCTACGGTATGCAACTCCTCAAAAACTTCGCTGGGCTGTCATTGTGATCCACCCCCGCATCATTCCCTGCCTGCTGATTCGCCGCAACGGTTTGGTCAAAACCGTCAAGTTCAAAGACCCCAAATACGTCGGCGACATCGTCAACACCGTTCGCATCTTCAACGAAAAAGAAGTTGACGAAATCATCCTCATCGACATCCTCGCCACCGTCGATCAGCAACCCCTGCGGCTCGACTTTCTGCGCGACATCGTCAGCGAGTGCTTCATGCCTGTGTGCTATGGCGGCGGCATCACCACCGTTGAGCAAATTCGCCAGCTGTTTGAAGTGGGGGTCGAAAAAGTCTCCATCAACGCCGCCGCCCTAGAAAACCCAGCCCTAATCACCGAGGCCAGCGCTATCTTTGGTGCCCAGAGCATTGTGGTGTCTGTGGACGTGAAGAAAACCCTGCTGGGGCGCTACACCGTTGTTTCCCACGGGGCCACCAAAGACTGGCGGCTCGACCCCGTGGCCCACGCCCGCGAGGTCGAGCGCCTGGGGGCGGGCGAAATCCTGCTGAATGCGGTTGATAGGGACGGCACAATGGCTGGGTACGATATAGCCATCATTGAGCAGGTGGCCAACGCCGTGGATATTCCGGTGATCGCCTGCGGCGGGGCCGGTTCCCTGGCCGATTTCAAACAGGCGTCGTCAGCGGGGGCCTCGGCCCTGGCGGCGGGCAGCCAGTTTGTGTTCCACGGCAAGCACCGCGCGGTGCTCATCACTTACCCCTCCCGCCAAGAGATTCGCAACCTGTTTTCGTCCTAACCTTTAGCCCCTAACATTATGGTCAGCCCCTTAGAAGTGCCCCTTAACCTTCGACCCGCTGCTAGTGACCATCAGGTTTGCACACGCTGCGTAATGGATACCACCGATCCCGAAATCACTTTTGATGCCGAGGGCGTGTGTAGCTATTGCCGCTGGTTCGAAACCTCAGTGCGGCCTGCTTGGTTTCCTAACGAGATTGGCCGCGCAAAGCTAGAGTCGATGGTTGAGCAGATCAAAACCGAGGGCAAAGACCAGGAGTATGACTGCATCATTGGCCTCAGTGGCGGAGTGGATAGCTCGTATCTAGCCTACCAGGCCAAGCGCCTTGGCCTGCGGCCTTTAGCCGTGCATGTAGATGCAGGGTGGAACTCAGAGTTGGCGGTCAAAAACATCGAAAATATCGTCAAGCTGCTAGATATTGACCTCTATACTTATGTGGTTAATTGGGAGGAGATGCAAGACCTCCAGGTGGCGTTTCTGCGATCGGGGGTGGCCAACCAGGATGTCCCCCAGGACCATGCCTTTTTTGCGGCCCTCTATGGGTTTGCCGTTCAAAACAATATTCGCTACGTGCTCAGCGGCAGTAACCTAGCTACCGAGTCGATTTTGCCTAAGGCCTGGGGCTATGATGCTATGGATGCTCAGCACCTCAAGGCGATTCACAAACGGTTTGGTCAGCGCCCGCTCCAGTCGTTTCCCACTGTCAGCTTCTTCGATTACAACATCAATTTTCCATTCCTTCGCCGCATGAAGGTGCTTGCCCCCCTCAACTACATGCCCTACGACAAGCAAGAGGCAATGGAAGTTTTGGAAAAAGAGCTAGGTTGGCGCTACTACGGCGGCAAGCATTACGAGTCGCGCTTTACCAAGTTCTTTCAAGGCTATTATCTGCCTACGCGTTTTGGGTATGACAAGCGTAAAGCACATCTCTCCAGCCTGATCGTGTCGGGCCAATTGTCTCGTGACGCGGCTTTAGGAGAATTAAGCCGTGATGCCTATCCATTTGAACAGTTGGCAGAAGATAGGGCTTTTGTGTTAAAAAAACTGAGTTTAGCAGAAGCCGATTTCGACCGATTGATGCATGCACCCAAATACACATTCCGAGATTACCCATCCAACTATTACTTGACTAGAGGCTACCGAGCCATGTTGAAGTTGGCCCGAAAAGCTAAAAAAATTCTAGGGTTCTCATAACCTTATACAGCTATGGTTTCCCCTCTGCTTAATGTTCACATTTTCCTGTCGCCCTTCACTCACGAATCACGAGCACTAAAAGAATCTCGTAGTTTAGTAAGTGCAAATTTATTTGACGGAGTCCTATTTGCAGCACTCTGGAAACCAGCTTTGGAAGAGCATGAAAAAGTTGATTCATCAAGATCAATATGGCGGATTAAGCTACGTACAAAAGGGTTGCCAGTAATTCATTTTGCTAAATATTTTGAATGGATGGCTAGAATAACTTTTCAAACTCGTAAAAAGTCTGTGCCTGTAGTGCATGTTCATAGCTTAACAGCACTGCCAGCTGGAGTTTTTTTTAAATGGATACGTAAAGCCAAACTGGTTTACGATGCTCATGAACTAGAAACGGAATCTAACGGCTTAACTGGAAGCCGTAAGCAAATATATAAACTACTTGAAAGGTTTCTAATTTCTTCTGTAGATGAGGTGCTGGTCGTTGGGGACGCAATCGCTGACTGGTACCGCAAAACCTACTCTCTAGACAATGTTCACGTCGTCAGAAACATTCCTGATATTGCCTCTCAGTCTAACTTTGAAGGATTAACTGATTTAGCAATGCTACCAAGCCTTAAGCGATCGCTTAAAATTCCTGCGAAGGAAACTCTGTTTATTTATCAAGGTGGTATCTTTGCAGGTCGAGGCATTCAAATCTTGCTGGAGGCTTTTTCGCAATTGCCAGCCGATCGGCACATTGTGTTCATGGGCTATGGTGAACTTGAAGATCTAGTCAAAGACTATGCGGCAAAGTTCTCCAATATTCATTTTTTCCCGGCAGTGCCTCCTGCGGAGGTGTTGTCCTATACCCGTACTGCGGATGTAGGCATTTCGCTAATTGAAAATACCTGCCTTAGCTATTATTACTGCCTGCCTAATAAGGTGTTTGAATACATGGCTGCTGGCTTGCCTATTATCGTAAGTGACTTTCCTGAAATGGCCAAGCTGGTCGATACCCATCGAGTGGGTTGGAAGTCCAGTGTGAATATTGAATCTGTAGCGCGTCTAGTACAGTCGCTCACCCCTGAAGATATGGCTCAGGCCAGGGCAGATGTACTCATTGCCCGGCAACTCTATAGCTGGGAATTTGAGCAGGAAAAATTGCTTGAGGTTTACCGGTCTGTGTTAAGCAGCAGGTAAACAATATTTGAAATGAAAATTTTAATTGTTGCCTTCTATTACCCACCTGAGCACAGTTGGGCAAAAATCGCTTCACTTCGGCCCCACGCTTGGGCTAAGTACTGGTCACAGTTGGGGCATCAAGTTTACGTACTCACCGCCTACCACGCCGATCGCCCCTCATCCAGCCTTAACCCCACGGTTGTAGGGGTACCCTACTGGCCTGCTAGGCCCACCAAGCCCATGGCTACAGCCCCGACAAATAGAGCAGTGGTTCCTAATTCCTCTAGGTCTCTCAAGACTGTAGTAGTGGGTGGGTTGCGATCGCTGCTGCGGACTATCCGCGAAAAGCTGCGGTTGGGCAGCTTTCTGCAAGCCAGCGATTTTTGGCAAACGCCAGCCTGTGCCAGGGCGCTCAGCCTGCATCGAGATATCAACTTTGACTTGGTGGTGAGCACCTACGGCCCACCAGCCAACCATGCGATCGCCGCTCGACTCAAGCAAAAAACCGGACTCTTTTGGGTGGCCGACTACCGCGACCTTTGGCACGGCAACAGCTATGTTCCTATCAATGCCGCTCTAGCTCGATTAGAAGACTGGCGGGAGCGCCGTTGTCTAGGGAGGGCCGACCTGGTCACCGCCGTGTCTGACGGTTTAGCACAAGCCTTAATCGCGCGATTGCAGGTACCCGTAACCACTGTTGAAAATGGCTTTGATACTGACGATTTAACGGCCATAAAACCCTATTCTTGGTCTGACCAGAAGGTGCGACTGCTCTACACCGGTACGGTCTATCCAGCAAAACAGAATGCTGTGCCCCTATTTGCAGCCTTGAGCTTACTCTGCAGTCACCACCCCGACCTCGATCAGCGGTTGGAGGTTTTGTTCTATGGCTGGAACCTCGAACATCTGGAGACCGAGATAGAGACCCGCAACTTGGGCTCCATTGTGCGCTTAGGTGAGCCGCAGCCGCGATCGCAGATATTGGCTATGCAAGGCAGTGCCCACGCGCTAATTTTCTTAGATTGGCAAGATCCTTTGGCCAAAGGCATTCTGACGGGCAAACTATTTGAGTACAGCTTTGCCGGAAAGCCCATCCTGGGCATTGGTGCGACCCCTGCAACTGCCGCTGGTCGCTTGATGCTCGACCTGGGGGTAGGGCATCCTGTAGGCAACGACCCGGTTGCGATCGCGGCTCTGATCACCTCCCTGTTAGCGGGTTGTGCGTTGCCCTACGCCCCTCAGCACGACAAGATACAGCAATATACCCGCAAACACCTGGCCCATCGCCTTCTCGACTTCATCATTGACGCCAAGGCGCGATCGGCTACCGCCTAAGCATAAGGCCCCCATCTTGTTTTTGATTGTTGACTATGGCCCCCTCCATCAGCGTTGTCATTACCTGCTACCGCGAGGGCGACCTGCTGCTGGAGGCAGTGGAGAGCGTGCGCCAGCAGACCCAGCCGCCATTAGAAATTGTGGTTGTCAACGACGCCTCCCCAGACGATCGCACCAATCAAGTCTGCCGCCAGCTCGAAACCAAGCCCGATATTACTCTGGTGTGGCAGGCCCAAAACGGTGGCCCCTCCATTGCCCGCAATGCCGGGTTTGCCGCCGCCCAGGGCGAAGTCCTGGTCCCCCTCGATGCCGACGACCTGCTGCCCCCCAATGCCCTAGCCCATATCCAGCAAGCCTTCGCGGAGCATCCTGACGCCGCGTTTATCTACGGCAGCTACCTCTGCCAGCGCTACCCCAACGATCCTCGCTTGGTGAAGGCCGTGCCGATTTCGCTGAATTCGCTGCTGCGGGCCAGGCGATTTTCGCTCAGCACCAACTGGACGCTGATCGGCACTGCACCGCTGCGCAAGTCGCTGTGGGAAGCCGTGGGCCACAGCGACCCCGAACTGGGGGCCGAAGACCTGCACGATCTGGAATTTTGGCTGCGGGCCATGGCGCTGCCCTGCGGCTACTACGGAATTTCTGACGTTATCTACATCTGGCGTAAATACTTAGGCAGCAACAGCCGCAAGGTAAGCCCGATGTCGTGGTACCGCGTGGCCCAAAAGCATTTTGAAGTCTATCGCCAGAACGGGCTGGAATATCGGGCTCACGAGCTGCTGCTGCTGGGCAGCAAATGGAGCAACCAGACGGCAGAAATTCGTCGTCACCGCCGCGCCCTGTGGCACTGCATTGCTCACGGCCATTTTCAATTCTCCTCGTTGATCGCTCTGGCTATACCGGCAGGGTTATTTCAGCCCATGGCCCAATTGGCGAAGCGACTTCGTTGAGTTGCGGGGGCACAGCATGCTGGGCCTCTACTAATACCCCCGCACAAAAGCGGAAGCTAAGCACAGCAGCCTCATCAGAAATCAGTAATTTTACAGTAGAAATAATTAGCTTTACCCAATCTTTACGTAACATTTGGAACCTCGATAGCATCCGTAGGGGTCTATTAAAGTGACTCGTTTGCCTATGGATTACACCACAATGAAACATCGACATGGAGCATTTAGCCTATTAGGAGCAGCGGCTATTAGCACGCTGGCGTTCCCTGCTTTTGCCAATACAGCCACTCAGCAAACTGGCACACAGTCAGCCGCAATTGATGGCAGCAATAACCAGGTGATTCAAGTTATTAACCAAGTCAATATTAGCCATCCCGGCTTAGGCCGAGGGTTGGGTAATAACGATCGCCGTGGCACTGTGCAAGGTACTGTTCAAGACAGCTCGCAGAGCGTCACCATCGATGGCAACGGCAATAGCGTCTACCAAGAGACCAACCAGGTCAATCAGCAGCGACAGTCACCGGGGCGGGGCAACGGCGTTCGCCACAGCCACGATGATGACGATGACGACGACAAGCAGGGCAATCGCGGCCAGCGGCGGGGGCACGATCGCGACGATGACGATGATGACGACGATTAAGTCTGGTAATTCTGGTCTCAGCTAAGTGGGTAATCGCAATTAAATATAAGTCAATGTAGGTTGGGTGAGGCACGAAACCCAACGCCTGTATGGGTTACGCTATCGCTAACCCATCCCACATTTGAATTGGCCAACCCACTTAAATGATTCTGGTAAAGCCAGATCTGAGCATATCGGTTTGACCGCCACTCGGGCATTATTTCAATCGCCTGCTTTAGCTTGGTCTGAGCAAAGTTTTGGACGAAGCGGCGATTATTTTAATAGTTGTTTTTGGGCGGAATTGATTTTTAATTCTCGAAGGTTTTTGCGCCTTCGGGAATTTTTTATTGTCATAAATTTTCAAAACTTTATTTTTTAGTTTCCGGAACCTTTGCGTAATTCTACGGGTCTTAGGGATTGTGAATCGATGAAAATAGATGCTGCTTGAGAAGCGCAAAAACTGCTCTTAAAGCTAGTTTCTAATAGTTGAATTCACAAGTTCACTCATTTGCACACTTAATATTGTTGAGGACGTTTCAATGCTGAAGCACATCTCTACTCTGGGTCTACTGGGTTTTGCCGCTCTGGGTTTTGTCGCCATGCCCGCCAGCGCCGACACCGCTGTGGTACAGCAGGGCACCCAAGACATTTACATTCAGGGGGATGGCAACGCTACGGTTCAGCGCAGCGAGCAATACAACCGTGTTGAAACCCGTGGCCGCACGGGTCGTCAGGTAGAAAGCACGGGCATTGTGCAAGATATCTACCAGACCGGCACCGTGGTAGGTGACGATAACGCCGCTTACCAAGAGAGCAGCCAGGTCAATATCATTCGCGAAAGCCGCCCCGAAAACCGGGGTCGGGGCCATGGCCGGGGCGGTGCCCGCATCGACATCCGCAAGTAAGTTTCAAGGGGCCGTCGCTGGGCCTAGCGCTGGGCTGGGTGGCGGCCCCACCCTCACCCCTCTTGCCACTGCAAGGAGACAACCATGATGATTTCAACCCTGAAGGTGGGGTTGGTGGGGGCGATCGCCCTGACCAGCCTTGCCCCCGCCGCGATCGCTAGCTCGGTGTCGATTAATACCGACCGGGTGCAGCTCCAGGTGGGCAACGGTGGCCAGGTCTACATTCGCACCCTGGCCGACCAGCCCCTAGATCTGCTGCGTCCGGCGATCGCACCCCAGGCTGACTTAACCCAGCCGCTGCCCCGAGCTAGCTTTACGCCCGGCTGCACGGCGCGATCGCACAGTTCCCATGCCACTCGCTCGACCCCGAGCGGCAACGTGGTCTACAGCGAAAACCGCAGCACGACTCGGGTGTGCCAGTAGCCTGGACCCCGTTCCAGACCTTTATACGGCTGTAACTATGATCAAACCTCAGTATCTTGGGCTGGGGCTCCTCTGTGCTGGAGCCCTGGTATCGTTTGCTCCTGGGGCCTCGGCCCAGTGTGTCGTGGCCGATGTGGCCATTCAGGCCGCGATTCACGGCGGTGAGCAGCCTGCCGAACAGGTTAACGACGTGGCCATTGATGCCAAAGGCCCCTGCACGGGCAACACCAGCGTCAGCACCGGCCGCCAAATTCAGGTGGGGGGCACGGGCGAGGTGCGCCAGACGCGCCAGAGTCGCCACCAGCTGCGCAGCTCCGAGCAAGCCTCTGGTCCTGTTTCTGGCCCTGTTTCTGGGCCTACCGTAGCGGTTCCTGTCAATGTGCAGGTCGATGTCTACAACCCCGCCGAGCGGCTGCGGCGGTAGCCTCTTCTGGTCGCCTCTTCCTGGGGAGGGAACCTACTCGCCTGTGGCGGTGTCCTGTAGCCTGGCTTGGTCAGGTTATCAGTCTCTGACCGGCCTGGCGGTATGCCCTGGTTCTGGCCGTGCTAACCTGGCCGAGCGTCTGCCGTTCTGGCTGGCTTCGGTGCGGCCTTCCCCTTTTCCTGGAGATGTCATTGTCATGAAACATCCGTCGACCCTTGGGGTCGCTCTCTTGATTTTGGTGGCGGTGACTGCCGTGGTGGGGCCTTCCTCGGCCAACGGCAATCAACCCTTTGGGGGCAACTATCAGTCCCTCAGCGCCATCTTGTCTAAGGCCAGCGCCAAGGATGTTATGGATTCGTACCAGCGCCAGACCAATACAATTACGCTCGATCGCGCCAATCTAGATGAACCCCATCTGCTGTCGGTGAGCGTGCCGGGCGGGGCGTCTCTGCAAGGCTATATCGAAATCGATGACCACACCCGCGTGCCCCTGGGCACCAGTTCAGAATTTGTCGATGTCAGCCCCTACCTGAGCGAGTCGATCACCCGCGTCACCATTGTGGGCAGCTACTCGCCGGCCTCGGCTTCGGTGGCGATCGCCTTTAACGGCCCCAATACTGTGGTGCAGCAGCAGACTGGCGGTACCGGGCGCATCAACTACCAGCTCAACTTGTTGGTCCAGTAGGGGCTGGTGCAGTAGGGCTAGTCAAACCCCGCCGTCGGGCGCTGTCGCGTGGCCAGGT
The DNA here is from genome assembly GCA_003022385.1 of filamentous cyanobacterium CCP3. GTDB lineage: Bacteria > Cyanobacteriota > Cyanobacteriia > Phormidesmidales > Phormidesmidaceae > Nodosilinea. The sequence goes on from PYGV01000031.1 coordinate 26,468, forward strand.
AGGCCCGGTAGCCGTGGCGGCGGGTCCAGGTGATGGCCCCATCGCGCTCGGTGCAGAATACCTCAATCCCCTGCTGCTGGAGCCGGACTTCGGTTTCAGGATCGATGCTGGGGCCAGAGGCGATCGCTACCCTGGGTGCCAGGGCCGCGATCGCCGCCTCGCTCAGCGCTTCACCGTGCCACCACAGCACCTCGCTTTGCAGACCCGGATGAGCTTGAATCCAGGGCATCTGGCGATCGGCGGAGAGCCTGGGCAGCAGCAGCCAGCTGTGGTTGCCCAGCAGCGTCAGCCGCAGCCCCGCCTCAGCGTCCTGCAAGTACTGCACCCGCTGGCGATCGACGGGCTGCACCTGGTTAGGGTTAAGCAGATGGAACTGCCCTCCGGCAGGAGCGGCGGTTAGAGCCGAACTGGGGCCATAGACGTTGCGAATGGGGGTCTTGGCGGCAATGGTGCGCCAGTTCTCGCCGTCGCTGTCGTCGCCGTGAATGGCGCTGGCGAGTCGGTTGATGCCCGCCTGGCGCAGAAAGGGCACTACGGTGTAGAAGGCCGTTCTATCGGTGCCGCTGTTGACCACCAGCGCAGTGCGCCCGTCCTGCACGACCATCACCGCATCCTGACTCGCCGCCAGCACCGTGACTTGAGACAACGTTGCTCCCCGGTACAGCAGCGGCCCCAGGGCCACCAGCCCAATCAGCAGGGCCACCAGGCCGCGCCGCCGCGCTGGCTCCCAGATCCGCTGACCCCAGCCCCACAGACAGTAGAGCCCATAGAGCACAAACATTTGTCCCAGAGAAATGTGGCCCGTGGCCAGGGCGCTGCCGGGCAGGCTCACCTCCCAGCGCACCAGGGCAATCAGCAGGTGGGTGGGCAGCCCCAGCGGCCAGGCGATCAGGCCGCCCAGTGCTGGCGACACCGCCGCCACCAGGCCGCTGGCCATGCCCCCCAGGCTAATCACCGTCACCAGCGGCGTGGTCACCATGTTGAGCAGCAGGCTGTAGGTGGTGAGGGTGTTGAAGTAGTAGAGCGACAGGGGAATCGTCCAGAGGTAGGCGGCCAGGGGTACGGCCGCCACCGCCGCCAGCGTGGTCGGCAGCCACTCCAGCTTTTCGGCGATCGGCTTCACCGCCACCATCAGCCCCAGGGTGGCCATCACGCTGAGGCGGAAGCCGATGTCGTCAATCCAGGTTGGGTTGAACAGCAGCAGCAGGGTGACCGCCAGCAGCAGACAGCCCATGGGTTTGATGCTGCGCTCCAGGGCCAGCCCGACCAGCACGGCGGCTCCCATCACCGCGGCCCGCATGACGCTGGGCTGCATCCCTGTCAGCAGCACAAAAACCACCAGCGCTGTGCCGCCTACGGCCACCTTAGCTGTCACCGGGTAGGCGAATCGGGATGCGATCGCGCGGTGGCCCATGATCGCCAGCACTATGCCCAGCACCAGCGACACCTGAAATCCGCTGGCCGCCAGGGTATGGGCCATGCCCGCCTGCATGAAGGCATCTTGAATGTCGTAGGGCACCGTGACCGCCTGACGGCCCAGGGCCATAGCGCTGACCAGCGGCCCAGCGGGGATACCCAACCGGGCCTCGTGGGCGCGGGCAATGCGCTGGCGCAACCGCCACAGCGCCCACCGGGGCGGCGACTGGCCCTCTTCGGGCGTGACGGTCTCGCCAATGAATCCGGCAAAGCAGCGCTGGCTGGCCAGGTACTGGCGAAAGTCAAAGGCGTTGGGGTTTTTAGCTGGGGGCGGGGCGTAGAGCTTGCCCTGCACCTGCACCCGCTGCCCTGGAAAAAGTTTCTCAATCTGGTCGGCGGGCAGGGTGACGTAGAGCCTGCCCTGGCGCAGGCTGGGGGCACTGAGGGGCTGGTTTTGGGCATCGAGCCAGCGCACCTGGTCTACCTTGAGCCAGAGCTGTCCGCGACCGCTGCGCGCGAGGCGAGGCATCTCCTGCACCTGACCCCAAACCATTTGCTGGGCGCCAGCAGCCTCCCCCTGGGCGAGATGGCTGATGTCGAGCACCCCTGGGGTGGGGTAGCGCAGACCGTAGTTGAGGCTGGCCAGTAGGG
>PYGV01000213.1 GCA_003022385.1 filamentous cyanobacterium CCP3
CCTACAAATCTGCTACGGATAAAAGGTCGTAGTAGGCAATCCCAGTCCTTCCTCCAGCCCCATCATCAGGTTGAAGCACTGCACCGCCTGGGAGGCCTGGCCTTTCATCAGGTTGTCGATCGCTGACATAACAATCACCCGCCCGGTACGGGGATCGGTTTCAAGGCCGATGTAGCAGCGGTTGGTGCCCCAGGCCCATTTGGTTTGGGGGTAGGTGCCGTTGGGCAGCACCGTCACCCAGGGGGAGGCGCGGTAGAAGGCGCTGTAGATAGTGAGCAGATCGTCGCGCACCAGGCCGGGGTCGCGCAGGGTCGCGTAGATCGTGGCCAAAATACCCCGCACCATAGGGATCAGGTGGGGCGTAAACTGCACGGTAACTTCGTGGCGGGCCAGGTGGGTGCAAATTTGCTCGATTTCAGGGGTGTGGCGGTGGCGAGCAACACCGTAGGCCCCTAGGGAGTTGCTGGCTTCGGCTAGGAGCATGCTGGTTTTGGCCACCCGCCCGCCGCCAGAGGTACCCGATTTAGCATCAATGATCAGGCTCTCGGGCTGGGCCAGCCCCTGCTTGAGCAGAGGCGCAATGCCGAGCAGGCTGGCGGTGGGGTAGCAGCCGGGGCAGCCGACCAGACGCGCATTCCGAATGCGATCGCGAAACAGCTCGGGCAACCCATAGACCGCCTCAGCAGCGGTGACCTGGTCAGCGCGATCACCGCCGTACCACGACTGGTAGGTATTCAAATTTTCAAAGCGGTAGTCGGCAGACAAATCGAGCACCTTACAGCCCCGCTCTAGCAAGGTAGGAGCCATCGTGTGGGCCAACCCGTTGGGCAGCGAGAGAAAGACGGCCTGACAGCGCTGGGCGATCGCATCTAAATCCACCGCTTCTACAGTCAAATTGACTGAGTCAGCCAGGTGGGGATAAATATCGGTGTAGGGCTGTCCGGCACTGCTATCACCGCCCAAGTACACCAGCTCTACCTCAGGGTGCTGGGTCAGCAGTCGTACTAGCTGCACCCCTCCATAACCCGATGCCCCGACAATACCGACTGTAATTTTTCCTGCTGATGACTCGCTCATGGTTCTTGGGTTGGCTAGTTGCCGGGTAGGAAGAGGTGGGGCAGTGGCCAACGGTGTTAGCATCGCCCCTTTAGATAAGCACTGTAATAGTAAACCAGTAATCTCAGATCAACATGGTGGCTTGAGATGCTGTGAGCTGCATTGTTCAGCTGCCCCGAGAATCGCTCCGTTCTGGCCTTGGGTGCGATCGCCTGCCAGTGAAGAGCAAGCAGTAAAGCTAGAATTTTAAGAGTGAACGTACTTTATTAAAGGCTAGCCCCACCGTGCTTGACTCAACCTCGGAGATGCCCGAAGCCGTAAGCCAGCCCACCCCCGAATTTCAGTTTGACTCGATTGAGTCGGCCCTCCACGACCTGGCCGCCGGGAAGTCGATTGTCGTGGTTGACGACGAGAACCGCGAGAACGAAGGCGATGTGATCTGCGCAGCTCAGTTTGCCACCCCCGACATCATCAACTTTATGGCGGTGGAAGCGCGGGGGCTCATTTGTTTGGCCATGACGGGCGATCGCCTCGACGAGCTAGACCTGCCGCTGATGGTCAGCCCCAGCGCCTTTGAGGACGAAAACGAGCAGACCGCCTTCACCGTCAGCATCGACGCCGCCCTGAGCTGGGGGGTGACCACCGGCATTTCCGCCGACGATCGCGCTCGCACCATCCAGGTCGCCATCAACCCCAACGCTCGCCCCACCGACCTGCGCCGCCCCGGCCATATCTTTCCGCTGCGGGCCAAAGACGGCGGCGTCCTGAAGCGGGCCGGACACACCGAAGCCGGGGTCGACTTGGCCCGATTGGCCGGGCTTTACCCTGCTGGCGTGATCTGCGAAATTCAGAACCCCGACGGCTCCATGGCGCGGCTGCCCGAGCTGGTCGACTACGCCAAAACCTTTGGCCTTAAGCTGATCAGCATTGCCGATTTGATCAGCTACCGCCTGCAGCACGAGCGCTTTGTGCAGCGCGAAGCCGTGGCCACCATGCCCACCCAGTTTGGCGACTTTGCCATCTACGCCTACCGCAACCTGCTCGACGGTTCCGAGCATGTGGCCATGGTCAAAGGCGACCCCGCCACCTTTGCCGACCAGCCGGTGATGGTGCGCGTCCACTCCGAATGCCTGACTGGCGATGCCTTTGGCTCGCTGCGCTGCGACTGCCGCATGCAGCTCCAGGCGGCGCTGAAGATGATCGACGCCGCGGGGCGCGGCGTGGTGGTCTACCTGCGCCAGGAGGGGCGCGGCATTGGCCTGGTCAACAAGCTCAAGGCCTACTCCCTGCAGGATATGGGCCTCGACACCGTAGAGGCCAACGAAAAGCTGGGTCTGCCCGTTGACCAGCGCAACTACGGCGTGGGGGCGCAAATTCTCAACGATATCGGCGTCCAGCAGTTTTGCCTGATCACCAACAACCCCCGCAAAATCGCGGGCATCAAAGGCTACGGCCTCGAAATGGTGAACCGGGTGCCGCTGATTATCGAGGCGACCCCCTACAACTCGGGCTACCTGGCCACCAAGGCCCAAAAGCTGGGCCACCTGCTGATGCACACCTACCTGGTTACGGTGGCGATTCACTGGCGCAGCAGCGGGCTGACCGTGCAGGATCGCTACCACAAGCTGGAGCAGCTGCGCGGCCTGGCCCAGTCGCTGGGGCTGATGCTGCAAGAAGAAGCCCGCCCGGTGGCGGCGGCCCTATTTAGCCAGCCCGATGTGATTGTCAATTTGGGTTTAGAGGGGGTTACAGATGCCAGGGCCGAAACCTGGTACCGCGACTGCAACGAGCCGAAGATGAAGGCGATCGCCACCCTGCTCGACAAACTCGCCGTCTGGCCCGACATCGACCAGCTCGCGTTTTTAATCTCCGGCGGCAGCGACCCCTTTAGCGGCCTGCAGGTGAAACTCGATCGCCAGGTGTTCCAACGCGATGGGTTGCCCTCTGCCGAAACCGTCAAACCCTCCGACCTCTGCGGCAGCCTGGAGAGCCAGCGCATCTATGTGTTCTCCAGCCACATTCCAGCAGATTAAGGAGGTGCAACCTGATTCTAGATTCATTACAGATCATTGCTATACAAGTAGGTAGGGATGCTCTGCCAGCGGCTGCGAGGGGACATAGATGACAGAAATCGAAGCGCCCAGGGGAGTTACCTTTCTCAAAGATGCTCTTGCTGAACGATTAGGACGACCTGCCGCAACTCGCGCAGTTAAGGGTAGTTCATCAGAGTGGTACATTTTCGATCCATGTTTTGCTGTAATTCAACGAGGCATTGGAAGTTCAAACAGGGGATACAGATCTGGAATTTTGGTTAGTCATTCGGAAATCTTCTTCTCTAATGTTCATTCTCCTACTCCTGCAAAGCTGCTAAAGACAAACCTAAAACAGCGTCCCGAATCTCTGATCAATGCAGCTGAGGGTTGTCGACATTTAAGAAACTATCATTATTTACACTATTCTTCGCGCAAGGCTAGTAGCAAATCTGGCACAAAAAAGTACATAGATACCCTTAGAGTTATTGAATCCCGAAACTGGAAAATCTTCAAGGAAGAGCTTGAGGCAAATCTGGGAGGCATTGCTTACGACCTATTTCCCGAGCTTCCAAATTCTGGGAAGGGAATAGGTGAAACATGTAGGGGAACTTACTTTAGCCTCCTTCTAGCTGACTACAAGCATATTGAATTATCCAAGTCTGATGAGACAGCGGCACAGTTGGCTGCTGAAGTTATTGATGCAGCTTGGTATCTCTTCTCGTGTCTTTACCCATGGGAGTCTCCTAAGAAGCGAGATGCATCTCTTCGGCGTGCGATGCTTTCCAAGCCAGGATTACTAAACTGTGAATACAGTAAGATTGTTGGTGCTCCAATCTCAAACTGTGACAACTCAGCTATCGAAGCTGCTCACATCATTCCTTATGCGCGTGGTGGTAGCGATCGATCTTGGAATGGAATTTGGTTATGTACTAAACATCACCGTATAACAGAAGGAAAGCTGTTAGGAGGTCGTGATCGCTCAAACCTATCAGAATTACGAGTTAGATTTTTGAACCATCAAATCATTGATGAAAAATGATGATAATAGATGTAGAACAATCGGATAATCAGAGTAAGGCAGCAATAACTAAGTTGCTTGAGTAGGCGATTCACGGTTGTGGACCTTGCTTAATATCGAGCAGATTGCAATTTTCCCTTTTCTCTGATTTGTTCATCGATACACACTATGGAAAAATGAAACATATAACAATTGATGAGATTCAACGCGACTCGCTTAAGTATCTTCGCCAAGTAGAGGCAGGTGAGACGCTCGTAGTCTTTGAGGCTGATCAGGCGATCATTAAATTTTGATCTGCCACCACATGATTTAGTTGAGGGGTTTTTATGAGTATCAATCTCACTCCTGACCAAGAGCGTTTTATTGAAACTAAGCTTCAGACTGGAAAGTATCGCTCTACTGAAGAAGTTTTGGAAATTGCCCTGCGATTACTAGACGAGTACGATCGCTCCGAAGCCGAGTGGGTTGAAGATGTGCGGGCAAAAATTGACGCAGTAATTGAAGCCTCTGCCCACACAGACCCAGTCAATGGTGAAACCTTTGTAAGCGGCATTTTGGAGCGCTTTCGGCAGGCGAGTTAACCATACGCTGCAAGTTTCGTAAACTGTTTAAGAATAGAGAGGGCAAAAGGTTATGTCTAACTTAGAGCAAATTGAAGCGGCTATCCTTTCATTGCCATCAAACGAATTTGAAAGGCTAAAACTTTGGCTTCTTGACCTAGATTATGACCGCTGGGATGAGCAGCTAGAGCAGGACGTTGCAGATGGCAAATTAGATGCCCTAGCTCAGGAGGCGATCGCTGAGTTTGAATCAGGGCATTGCCGAGAAATCTAATGCACTATGCAACGCGAAGATTTTGGCAATGCTATGAAGCTTTACCCGAAAACGCGAAGCGAACAGCTGATGAGTGCTACGAGTTACTCAAAACTGACTCATCCCATCCGTCATTGCACTTCAAGAGGTTGGGCAAAAAGTATTGGTCAGTTCGAGCAGGTTTGAGCTATCGAGCCTTGGGCGTAGAAGTGGAAAATGGTATTTCCTGGTTCTGGATTGGAACTCATGCAGAATATGACAAGCTGATCAGTCGCTTGTAATTTGGTTCAGCAAGTTATCAATTTTTCTGCGCCAGTGATTGGGGATCTTGTAAAGTCACCAAGCAGCTGGCTGAAACGTGTTGTCATTAGCAATCAAAACCATATCGCCAGTTTGCTTAATCACAAATAACCCTCGCTGGTAGGCATAGCGATCAACCCCTTCATCCACCTCAATCCCTGCTACCACCCCATAAATGCGATAGTCGCTGTAGTGGGGAAACGCCTGCCTAAAGCGATCCAACCGGGTCAGAAAGTCATCCACATCCTGACGCGAGAGCCGCGATTTGGCTTCGATCGCGACCGCTACATCCCCATTTACGGCAAAAATGTCGATCTCCATCTCTGCACCTGGTCGCCGTGACCTCATGCGACGAGACGTTTCTTGCACCAAAATGCCCCGCTCCTGAAACAAGCGCACCACCGCAGGCTCAACCAGGTTTTCGACAAACTGCCCCCATCGGCTCGTCAGCCCTGCCACCTCCCGACTGGTGTTAGCCGCAATGCGTTTTAAATCCTGCATTTGCCGCTCAGACTCAGCAAATATGCGATCGGCCTTTTCCTGGGAGGCCTGAAATAGGGCGTAAATATCATCAATGGTGACGGGTTCAGCCACTGTCTGATTCCTGCCTTTGGATACTCAATTCTATTATGCGATTAAAGTCGTGAGCTTACAGAGTTACTTAGCTGGCCTTCCGCTATGACTATCAGCGTAACGACGCAAGATCGAGTTGATTAGAGCTTTGTAGTCTTCACCTTGGGCCTGAAACCACTGCAACACATCAGGCTCAATTTTTACAAGCTGCTGTGCTTGTGACGCCGGAATTCTTAAGGTCGCTTTCTCAAAGAACTCCTCCGTTAGAGGAGGAATATCGGAATAATCAATTCCTTCATCGTCCAGTGACTCTAGTGCTGCCCAGTTAGTACGAGAGGTATTGCCTAAGTCTTTGCCGCTCATGTCGATTAGCCCTTCTTGCTGAAATAAGCCGAATCACATCGTTTTGACGTTCTGTCCAAACCACAACGGCTACGCCATTACCAAGAAGACCAATGCCAAGCCAGCGGTCTTCGCCATAGTCAAGCCGATCGTCTAGCTCAACTAGCATTGGACCTTCAAACATTTCAGGGACATCGGCAAAGTCAATCTCGTGTTTGCGAATATTTTCGAGATTTTTTGCTTCATCCCATTCAAACTGCATAACAGTCTAGCAATGCTAACTGAGCTATATCTATTTTAGAACCAGGACGATTTCAACGTCGGCTTTTTCCCTAAGCCGGGCGACCGGGATCGAGATGATCCAGCGCTTTTAGTACGGCCCCCACGTCCATTGACAGGTATTCGCCAAGGCGCAGGATGTCGTTGACCTGGGCGCGGCTGTCGGGGCCGAGGGGTTTTCTCGATACCGCCGCCTGTTTCAGCAGGGCGAAGATCTGACGATTGAGGTGCTGGTAGTACAGCTCCTGGGGGCGTTCTAACGAAAGACCCAGGGAGAGCTGCTGGCCCAGATTCACCAGCCGCCCCAGCCAGTCCACATCGGCAGCGAGGGATTCGGTGGGGGCCTGGTTGAGAATTTGCCACACCGATCGCCCGATCAGCCGCTCCAGCATGGGCTTGGCCGCCGCCAGCGACAGCGAGGCATTGCAGGTGCTGGCTTCGGTGGCGATCGCCTCCAGTTCGTTCAAATAGTCTTCCCCCTGGCGCAGGGGACTAACCGTGGGATCGCTGGTTTCGCGCTCCAGGGACTGCAGCACCTCCATCGCCCGGTGGCTGAGGGCAATATCGGCAGCGACTTGCAGCTCTTTAGGCACCGGCAGGCCGTCGCGGTGGAAGGCGCGCAGCACGCCGTAGTTGTCGCGGTAGACCTGGGCGTAGAGCTGGTCGAGGCGCAGCAGGGTGTCTTGGGAGAGCAGGCCCATCATGCGGTGGCGCTCTTCGGCAAACAGGTCTTGCAGGCCGTAGGTGTGGGGGCCAAAGGCGCTGTTGATGGCGAGAATCACCTGGGCGGCGCTGGCCTGACCCAGGCTGTCGAAAACGGCGGCTTTGGCGCGGGTGTAGGCGAGGCGCGATCGCATCGTGCTGATGCCGCAGTGGAAGTCCCAGCCGCCCAGGTGCACCACGGCAAAGGCGAGGCTAATGCTCTCGCGGGTGATGGTGGAGGTGATTTCGACCTGGCCCACCGCCAGGGACATCGGCCCCATGCGCTGGCGGCGGTAGTCGTGCTGCTCGACGGTGTAGCAGTAGACGGTCTGCTCGCGGTGGTAGTCGGTAAACAGCGACCCCATGGCGTAGTGGGCCACCACCTGCTCCAGCGAAATGCGGGAGGGTTTGACCAGCGCCTCGTAGACCCCGGCCCCGGTGGCAAAGTCTTCAATGTTGCTGGGCGCGTGGAGCAGCCGCTTGACAAACTCTGGCTCCAGGGCGATCCCCGCCACTTCGCCAGCTAGCTCAATGGCGCGGGCGGCGTAGCGCAGAATCTGGGTGCCCTCGGGCCGCGAGAGTTCTTCAAAGAACCAGCCGCAGCTCGTGTACATAAACAGGGCGTGGCGCTGCATTTCCAGCAGCTGCAGGGCGGTGACCCGCTCCACAGCCGAGAGCTTGTGGGTTTGGTGGGCTTTAAAGAAGGCATTCACGCTCTCGGGGCTGCGATCGCCCATTACCGCCACGTAGGCATCGCGCGCCGCCCAGGGATCGCGCAGCAGGGTCGCTCCATGCTCCTCGTACACGGTCGCCAACTCATCGCGTAGCCAGTTGAGGGTGTCGCGCAGGGGCCGTCGCCACTGCTGGTTCCAGACCCCGCCGCCGCCACAGCCGCAGTCATCCTGCCAGCGATCGACGCCGTGGGAGCAGCTCCAGGCGGTGACGGGCTTGAGTTCGGCTTCCCAGGTGGGCGGGTGGGTGGCCAGGTAGTGGGCGTAGTTGGTCACGGTCCAGCCCTGGCGGGGAAATTCTTCGGTAACGGCGTAGGCCAGGGCTTTTTCGGCCCCGCCCCGGTGGTGGCCAAAGGTCTCGCCGTCGGTAGCCACTGAAATCAGCTGGAAGGGGCGGTGATCCCCGTGAATGGCCTGACTGATGCGGCCCACAAAGTGCTGCGACGAACTCAGCACGTCGTTAAAGCCCATGTCGCGCGAGATCGGGCCATCGTAGAAAAAGATATCGACGTAGCGGCTGGGATCAGTCGTTCCATCGGCGTGCTTGAGAAAGCAGCGGTAGGGGCGGCTGGGGTCAATCTGGCCGCCGCCCACTTCCTGCCAGCTGTCGCGCTCCCCGTTGTAGCTGACTAGCGGGCGGCAGCGCTGCACCTGGGAGGGGGCGAGAATGGTGAATTTGATCCCCTCGGCGTGGAGCACGTCCAGGGTGGGGTAGTCGATCGCGGTTTCGGCCAGCCAAATGCCCTCGGGCTGGCGGCCAAAGCGGCGGCGAAAGTCCTCAATGCCCCAGCGTACCTGGGTGACTTTGTCGCGCGGGTTGGCCAGGGGCAAAATGATGTGGTTGTAGACCTGGGCGATCGCGTTGCCGTGGCCGCTGAGCCGCTCACAGCTGTTGCGATCGGCATCGAGAATGCGCTGGTAGGTCTCCAGGTCGTAGCGCTCCATCCAGCTCAGCAGGGTGGGGCCGAGGTTGAAGCTGATGTACTCAAAAGTGTTGACGATGCGCACCACTTCGCCGCGATCGTTGAGAATGCGGGCAAAGGCGTTGGGTCGGTAGCACTCGTAGTGAATGCGCTCGTTCCAGTTGTGGTACGGCGCCGCACTGGGCTGCTTCTCGATCGCATCCAGGTACGGATTTTCGCGCGGCGGCTGGTAGAAGTGGCCGTGGACGCAGACAAACACCCCCGTACTGACGGCGGGGATCAGCCCATCGTGGGGGCCGTCATAGGATGGGTGGGCCGCAGGGACCGCCTGCAACGGCGAATGCTGGAGTGAATCAGCCATAGGGATAGCGAAGAAAAGAGGTGAGAGGAAGCATCGAAGGTTGCAGCCCGCTCAACAGAAGCCGGGCCGCAACCACAAATCGTCAATTGTGCAAAACTTGGGCCGGGGATCACAGCTCTGGGGGCGATGCGGCGCGTTCCATAGGGGTAGAGAGGCAGAGCTCAAGGCCTGGGGATCACCTGCGATCGAGGACAGGGGAAGGGGAGCCAGGGGGTGCTCGCGACGAGGGGCGTACCTTCCACCCGGTAGGGGTAATCTCTGCTGATTTTAACTCTCTTTTGAGAAATAGACAGGCTTGCTTAATCTCCGTTGATGTTTTGCAACGGGGGTAACGCCCTACAACACCAAATCCTGCTTGGCTACCCCCGATTCAGCAAGGCAAACATTCGTTTGC
>PYGV01000214.1 GCA_003022385.1 filamentous cyanobacterium CCP3
ATGAGGTTCGAGATGGAGATGTCTAGGCATCCCACAACCCTACACTATTCCGGAGGTATACAAGTCGGATTTAGTATAAGGCTTCCCAACGTCGGCAAAACGCTTGACGCGAAGAGATCCCAGGGTTCTTTAAGAACCCTGGGATCTGCCTCTGTGACCTACACTTTCGCTTCTTCCTTCACCAGCTTTTCCCAACCCAGGTCTTTGAGGTTGTTGTTGCGGCGCAGGGGTCGCGTCACCAGCTCTAGAATGTCGCGGGTGTTGCCAAAGCCGTGGATTTGGGCAAAGGTAAACTCCACCGACCACTTGGTGCTAATGCCCCGCGCCTCCAGCGGGTTAGCGTGGGCCATGCCCGTAATCACCAGGTCAGGGTGCAGCTCTTGAATGCGCTGAATCTGGTTGTAGTTGTCGGGCTTTTCGGTGATTTTGGGCAGCGGGGTGCCCATTTCGTTGCAGGTTTTCTCTAGCAGGGCCAGTTCCGCCGCTTGGTAGCGCTTGTCCATATAGGGGATGCCGATTTCCTGCACCGTCATGCCGCAGCGGGTGAGAAAGCGGGCCAGGGAGATCTCTAGCAGGTTGTCGCCCATGAAGTAGACCGACTTGCCGCGAATGATTTCCAGGTAGTCTTCGACCGACTCCCAAATTTTGGCTTCGCGCTCTTCCATGCCCTGGGGCTCGATATTAAACACCGAGCAGATTTTCTCAATCCAGGCGCGGGTGCCGTCGGGGCCGATGGGGAAGGGCGCGCCGATCAGCTTGCACTTGCGGCGGCGCATCAGCGTGGTGGCCGTGCGCGAGAGGAAGGGGTTGATACCGGCGACGTAGTAGCCTTCGTCGACGGTGGGTAATTCAGTATAAAGCTTGGTAGGTAACCAGCCAGAGACCTTAATGCCCTGCTTCTTCAGCTCCATAGTCATCTGGGTGACGATGGGGTCGGGTACCGAGCCAAACAGCACCAGGGGCGGGTGGTCGTGGTAGGGGGTGTCTTCAGCGGCGGTATCCGTCGCCTCCTCTTCTTTTTTGCGGCCCAGGCCCAGCAGCTTTTGAATGCCGCTTTCTTTGGGTTCAACCTTGGGGGCAGCGGGCTGCTTGGCGGCGGCTTCTGCCTCAGTGGGGCAGCGCTGGGCCATGGCGGCGAGTACCGTGTCTTCGCCCTGGGTGAAGGCGTAGTCGAGGCCGTTGGCGCGGGCGACCACGATGGGAATGCCGATCTCGGCCTCCAGGCGGGGGGCCAGCCCTTCGAGATCCATTTTGATGATCTCGGTGGTGCAGGTGCCAATCCAGACGATGACAGAGGGGTTGCGATCGCGCTTAATGCCCTCACACAGCCGCTTCAGTTCCTCGTAGTCGTTGAGCTGGGCCGAGATATCGGCTTCTTCTAGCTCGGCCATGGCGTAGCGGGGCTCTGCAAAAATCATCACCCCCATGGCGTTTTGCAAAAAGTAGCCGCAGGTCTTGGTGCCGATGACTAAGAAAAAGCTGTCTTCGATTTTTTGGTACAGCCACGCCACGCAGCTGATTGGGCAAAAGGTGTGGTAATTGCCGGTGTCGCAGTCAAATTCGAGGGCGGAGGCGTTGGGTTGGGCTTGGGCCAGGGTCATCGTCGGGGTATCTCCCTAGTGAAGGACTTAGGCTCTGGGTCGATCATCCTCCCTGCCGCCTGCACCGGAGCAGGCTTCGTCGTCGTAGGCGGGGGACGGTGGGGGAGCGTCGATGGTTAGTGGCTCGGCTGAGGCCAAAGAAACCTTCGACTGAGCGCTACTGGGCAACATCTTGTGCGCCTTTTCTAACGCTTCTAGCTCCTTTACCGGGCTGATATCTAAACCCAGGGCAGAAATAATGCGATCGGGGTTGCTGCTTAAATCCACCACCAGGGGGAGCAGGTTGGTCAGGTCGGGTTCTAGGGTGGCGAGCGCCCCTAAAATAAAGCCCGACGAGGGCCGCCTGTGCCCGTTACTGGTTACCCATATACCCAATTTGTCGATCCACTCGCGGTTGTCTCGGTAGTAGGTCAACCACTTGATTTTGAGCGATCGCCGCAGTTGTTTGCTGTTCACAGATGCCTCGGGCGGGGTTCGCCAACCTCATGTCCAGAGATTGATTAAACCAGAAAACCGCTGCCCCACGGCTCTATTAACAGGTCTACATATCTGAGGAATCGGGCAACAGTGGTTGGTCGTCGTTAGCCTCAATGGTTTGAGTATGGTCGGGGTTGTCCAACACCATCTCGGGGTCAAAGTTAAGCCCTAGCACTTCTACTAGCGCATCCTCATCGGGGTTGAGCTTGTAGAAAGGCACCATCAGGTTCGACAGCTTAGGCTCTAGGGCATTCACCACCCCCAGCACCAAAAAGGAGGAGGGACGGCGACCGCCATCGGGGGTTCGCACCGAGGTCTGCTGCATTTGCAGCGTTAGCCAGGCCCGGTTTGACTGCACGTAGTCCAACCATTTTTGGCGAATGACTTGGGTAAAGTTCTCGAAAAAGGCCATAATCCTGACTCTTTGCTAAATCGCCTGGGGGTAGCGGCTGGGTAGCCGCGTACCGATGATAATGCAGCGCTTCAAGAATAGAACTCGTTCGAGGGGGATTTTTGCAGCAATGGAATTGAATTGTCTTTGAGCCTGCACAACACTATCCCTAGCGTCGCGCGGTTTATCGAACATCACCTCCTTTAATTGACCAACCAAAAACCCGTAGGGTGCATAACGCTAAGGCGAGGCTCCGCCAACGCGAAGCAATGCACCAAAGCCCGATGTAGAGAATGCTTGATCAAACGAGAATGCTTTCGTCAAAAGACGGTGCATTGCTTCGCGAATGCACCCTACGGCGGGCGGGGTTAGACCATCATCAGATCCATTTCGTCGACTTCTTGCTTGGGCGCGTCTGCAGGTGGGTTGAGATAGAAGTCCGACAGCAGGCTAAACAGCTCGCGATCGGCGGCATCTTCGGGGACAACGCCCTCAGGACGAGCTAAAATCTGGTCGGCAATGTTGAGGTAGTACTGGCACACCGGATCTAAAGCCGGGTCGGTTTCGGCCATTTCAAACACTGTCTTGCCCTTCACCCGCGAGATGCGAATGTCTTCGATCAGGGGCAGAATCTCCAGCACCGGCATGGGCACATGCTCGATGTACTTGTCGATCAGGTCGCGCTTGGAGGTGCGGTTGCCAATCAGCCCCGCCAATCGCAACGGATGGGTGCGGGCCTTCTCGCGTACCGAGGCGGCAATGCGGTTGGCGGCAAACAGGGCGTCAAAGCCGTTGTCGGTGACGATCAGGCAATAGTCAGAGTAGTTCAACGGAGCCGCAAAGCCACCGCAGACCACGTCGCCCAGCACGTCAAAGAGAATCACGTCGTACTCGTCGAAGGCGTTGAGTTCCTTCAAAAGCTTCACGGTTTCGCCCACCACGTAGCCGCCGCAGCCCGCACCCGCCGGGGGGCCGCCCGCCTCGACGCAGTGCACCCCACCGTACCCCTTATAGATCACATCATCGGCCCACACGTCTTCGTAGTGGAAGTCCTTTTCTTGCAGGGTGTCGATGATGGTGGGAATCAGAAACCCGGTCAGGGTAAAGGTGCTGTCGTGCTTGGGGTCGCAGCCAATCTGCAAGACTTTGCGGCCCCGCTTGGCCAGGGCCACCGAGATGTTGCAGCTGGTGGTGGACTTACCAATGCCCCCTTTCCCGTACACAGAAAGCTTGAGAGTCTGTTGAACCATGGGAGAGTCTCGATGATTGGAACGGCAGTATTTAGAACGATGAGGGGGGCCAAACCCAGTCCAGGGGTAGCGTTGAATAGTAGATCTACCCGCTGGACGTGGATCGGGCCTTTAAACAAACAGGGTCTACGCAGTTGCCTACGCGCCCAGGGTGTTTCGGCTGTTTGGATTATGGCGATATCTGCCTGACCTTGTGAAGGGGAGCTGAGAACAGGCATGCCCGCAAGTCTCCATAAACAGGCCAAAAGAGAATTCAATATCTGTCAAAGAGCCCTAAACGGCTTGTAGGCCGAATTAAGCAGTTTTTGTTGATTTTAGATCTTGGATTTTATTAATTAAGAACAATAACAAATAAGAGAATCTTAAATCTTATGGGGGAGTGCGCCTTCTGAACCGCTCTTCTGTAGGCAGCTTGGATCGGTACGAGGTCGCTGGGAGGGCGCTACGCGGTGGCTAAAGCGAAGAGATCACCCTTGGAATAGCGCTTTGAGTTCAAAGAGAGGTGGCCTAGACGGGCAAACAGAGCGCTAGAGTTGCGACTGCCGCAAAACCCCAGAGGAGTTTTCTATACATTCGTAAACTTTCTTTCAATGCAACGCAATGTAACGACCCGAGCCTGGAGAGGGTTAAAAAACTGGAGTAGGGTGCGATCGCTCTAGAAGGGCGATCGCACCTTACCCAAGCGGCTTTAGCCAGCTAAACCTCTGACCTAGCTCAGTAGATCGCTGGGCTCGCCCGTACACTGTCGAGCGAGTGCGTCTGCCAGGCTGTAGGAGCACTGAGCTGGAAATGTGCTGTTGGGCAAATTGGCTTTTTTGCAGGCGAGTTCGATGCCTCTGCGATAGGCCCTATCGATGGCTTTGGCGAGGTAGGGCTGAAGGCTAGGGTTGTTATCTAGAGGTCAGCAATGTCTAAGCGCTGAATTTGTACTGTGGTGAGCTAGCTGCGGCTGCGGTGTTCTGGTTGGTAGCGCTATTTTAGTTCTCGCTACTGACCCAGGAAGATAGAGGCGAGGGCTTCGATATTGTCAAAGTCAATCTGCGATGCGATCGCCATTACCCGCCGACCATCGACCTGCAGAGTGCTCGCTTCAATGGTGCGCAGTACGTCCAAGATAGTCAGTTCGCCGCTGGTCGCGGTGTCTAGAACAGCGTTGCGCAGCAGTTCCCAGCCGGGGCTGTCGCTGTCGGTAAAAGTGATGGTAGTGGCCAGCAGCCGCCAGAAAAACTGACCAGCGAAGGTGTTTGAAGCCTCTCGCAGGTTATCGGCATCGACCAGAACGTTTTGGGTCAGCGCCTGCCGTGCCTGGTCTTCCTCAATGCGGAGAATATTGAGCAGCAGCTGCAGGTCGCGACTGGGAATGCCGGTGCGAGCAAAAGACTCTAGATCGCTGACGGAGATCGGGGGTGCTTCTAGCGACCCGTAGGTGATCTGAACATTGTCAGCGGCGGTAGCCTGGGGTACAGCTACGGCCAGCCCAGCGAGAGATGCACCGACTACGGCTAGCGTAGCCATATCCTGCCCTAAACGGTTCAGCAGGGCAGGCGACGATGAAACTAGTCGAACGGCGATCGGTAAACGTTGGTGCATAGTGCTTTGCTCACTCCTACTCCAAAATAATTAGAGACAGCTCTCCTACTCCAAAAGTGTCTATCGCGATGACCACCTTTCCACCCACCATTGGTTTGATTCCTGCTGCCGGACAGGGCACGCGCATTTCGCCACTGCCCATGAGCAAAGAATTGTTTCCAGTTGGTTTTCGTATGGTAACGGGCAAGGTAGGGCCGCGACCGAAGGTAGTGTGCCACTATTTGCTCGAAAAGATGCAGCGGGCCGGGGTCACCCAGGCGTTTTTTATTCTGCGGTCCGGTAAATGGGATATTCCCAACTTTTTGGGGGACGGGGCTGATATCGGGATACAGCTGGCCTACCTGACGGTGCATGTGCCCTTTGGGGTGCCCTTTAGCCTCAACCAGGCCTACCCATTTTTGCGCGGGGCGACGGTGGTGATGGGGTTTCCAGACATTCTGTTTGAGCCGGAGCAGGCTTATCAGGTGCTGCTGGAGCGGCTGCACGGGGGCCGTGCCGATGTTGTGCTGGGGCTATTCCCGACCCTGCAGCCCGAAAAGGTGGGGGTGGTCGATTTTGATGAGAGCGGGGTCGTGAGGGGCATTTACGAAAAATCGAGCTTTACCCACCTGCCCTACATGTGGGCGATCGCCGCCTGGCGACCCACGTTTTCAGACTTTTTGCATGGGTTTGTGCGCGATCGCACCCAGGCCCTGATCGGTGACCAAATTCCTCAGCACCTCACAACGCTGCCGCCCTACGTTGAAACGCCCATTGGCGATGTGATGCAGGCGGCGCTGGACGCTGGTCTAAGGGTTGAGGCAGAGCCTTTTGCCCAGGGCTGCTACCTCGACATTGGCACGCCTGAAAATTTGGCCCATGCCATTCAGCAGCACCCGTTTCCAATCGTTTGAGCTAGCAGGGTTGAGTAGCTCATTGGCCAGATTCATCCCTGAGCGGGGCTAATCGTCGAAATTGAGATCGTCAGGGCCAAAATCGCTGCCAAAAACCGAGCCAGATACCGTGTGCTCTAGCTCCATGCGCTGCTCCATCTGGCGCAAAAAGTAGCCGGTCATCATGGCGGAGGCGAGCAGGCCAGCCAGGTTCTCGCGATCGGTGGTGACCTGAACGTTAAAGCCTTCGCTGGGCAGCACGCCCACTAGCCCTTGCACATTGTGAGCAATAATTTGCTTGATTTCCCCGCTCACCGACTGAGCCACCCGGGTTAATACCTCCGGCGACTGGTGCTGGAGATATTTGAGCAACTCATTGACCTGGTCGCTATTGGGAGACATGCCAATGAATTCAGCGTCTTCAGGGTTAAATACCATAGAATCTCAGAGACCTCTGGTCACAACGTAGGCGACGGCGGGTACCGAATGTGGGGCCGTTGGATTCGATGAATCCAGTGTGATCAAGGCAACCCCAGGCCTGCCTTTACCTACTTACTCTTCCCGATAATAGCGTAACGAATCGTGAAATATTACGTCCACCCTGGGGCTTAGCCTAGCTCCGCTGGGCCAAAAGCTAGGCCTGACGGTGGTTAGAGGCGCGGTCACCGCTAAATATTCTCTTTACAATATCTTGACAGAATGAGTCTTGGTTCTAAGCTAATTTGCTTAGTCGATCGCGGTGCTTTCGGGCAGCTCAAGTTCATTTTCGTCGTCATCTTCAAGCGTGTCATCTTCAAGCGCGTCATCGTCAAGCGCGTCATTGGCGGCTTGGGGAGAGGATTTGCCCTTGATCCGAAGCTCGGGTAGCTGATCGATCTCAAAATGCTGGTAAAACTTGTCGGTGACCTGCACCAGAGACGATCGCCCCTCGGCCTGTCGGCGCTTGCGCACGAAGCCCTGAGCGACGAGTTCTGGCACGTGCTGGTAGACGCCGGAGCCGCGCAGCTCAACCAGATCGCTCTGGCTGATGGGGCCTTTGAGGGCGATCGCAGCCAGGGTGCGGAGTGCGCCTACGCCTAAGTCGATGGGAATGAGCAGGTCCACTAGAAAACGGTAGCGTTCTTTGCGCTGGAGGCAGTAGCCATCGACGGTTTCGATGATTTCGAGGGCGCCGTCGCGGTGGGCGTAATCGTTCATTAGCTCGATTAGCCCTTCTTCGATGTCTTCGCGATCGCAGCGGGCGAGTTCGGCCAGCTTGCTGATGTCGAGGGGCTGCCCTTTGAGATACAAGATGGCTTCGATGGTGGTGGCGAGACCGGGCATAGATCGTCAGTACCGGGAGACCATTCTCAAGCCTAGCGCTGATTGACGGAAACGGTTGATTTGGGGAGGTTGATTGGGGGGATGGACAATTCCCGTAGGGGCAAACGGCGTTTGCCCTAGCAAACTGCGCTTTGCAAACAGGGGGCGGCGCGGCGCACAACCTATGGCAAAGCCAAATCTACCGCTGGGGCCAATTCGCTGGCCCCAGACCCCCGTCGACCAGGGGCGTTCCGCCGCCCTGGACCCACGGAAAGGACTGATCGATCATCGGTTTAAACCTATGTTCTGCCAATGGGCCTGTAGGGAGCTGAGGATTCTTCTTTAGGCAAGCTTCTTGGGGTGAGTTCGACCACAGGGTGCATAGCGCTAGGGCGCGTCTTTGCCTGCGCGAAGCAATGCACCGCTTTCGGACACAGTGCAGATACAATCTGCGATTGCGGGGAGAGGTCTAATCCAGGTTATGTCCTGTTAGCTCTACAAAGATGTCTTCGAGGTTGGAGGGGCGGGTCATCATGCCGGTTTTGTCGGGCTGTTGGTCAAGATGGGCGTTGGCGGCCTCTAGAGTGGGGAAAAACGTGTAGTCCCAGCGGTTCGCGGAGCGATCCCCTTGGGAATCGCCGCGCTGGGTCATCAAAATGCCTTCGCCGTGGCGCTGGCGAAATTGTGCCAGGGTGCCCAGCTCAATTAATTTGCCCTGGTCGAGAATGCCGATGCGATCGCACAGGTACTCGACTTCTTCCATATAGTGGGTGGTGAGCAGCATGGTCATGCCCTGCTGGTTGAGACCGCGAATGATTTCCCACAGGCGGCGGCGGGTTTGGGGGTCGAGGCCGACGGTGGGCTCGTCGAGGAAGAGAATTTTGGGGTTATGCAGCAGGGCGCGGGCAATTTGCAGCCGCCGCTTCATGCCGCCAGAAAGGGTTTTGACTTTGTCATCGCGGCGATCGGCCAGCTCGACGTACTCTAGCCAGGTGTCAATGGTTTTGCGGCGTTGGGGGTTAGGAATGTGGTGCATGCGCCCGTGGAACTCCATGTTTTCCCACACGGTCATGTCGCCATCGACGCTGGTCTGCTGGAGCACAACGCCGATCTGACGGCGGACGTCGAGCTGCTGGCGAACAACATCGTAGCCGGAGACCACCACGTGGCCATCGCTGGGCCGAGTGAGGGTGGTGGCCATTCGAATCGTTGTCGATTTGCCCGCGCCGTTGGGGCCAAGTAGGCCAAACACTTCCCCGTTACCGATCGTGAGCGTGAGGTCGTTAACGACATCGACCCCGTTATAGACTTTGTGGACGTTTCGCAGGCAAACCGCAGCAGGCATAGCGACTGGTAAGCTCCAACCCTAGGCGTTACAGCGATCGAGGTGGGCGCACCGGCCCTGGCCCTAAACCGTCTGTAACATAATATGAATAGTCTTACCCTAGCACCCAACTACCCCAGTCATGCAGTTGCTTTAACGGTGGGCTGACGAAGGTTCAGCCCTAGGCGGTTAACCTAATCCAAAAACGCCAATAGTTCGACAAGCTCGCTACAAGTCCAAAATCCAAAATTTAAAATTGCCCATGCGCGCCCACATTGACCACGGCATTCTCTACCTGCACCAAGATGATGTGCCCACTTACAAAAAGTCGGGTTCGATGGTGCGCAACAGCTATTTTTGGGCGCTTAAGTCGATCGCTGACCGGGCGGGGTTTAACCACGATTGGGAGTTTACTGACGTGGTGTGGCCAGCGCTGGGGCGCATGCTGGTGTCGTTTATGGAGTCGGGGTATTTAGGCTATCGGGAGACGGTGCTGGAGTTTACCGACGATGTGGCGGTTCCGGATGCGCTGCGCCCTGCCAGCACCTGGATCGCCGCCGATGAATACGACGACAACGATCAACTGTAGGGTGCATCCGCGCAGCGATGCACCATTTCACCGTAGGGGCAAATGGCAGTTTGCCCAGTGCAATGTCTATGGCTGGCTGGTAAACGCTCAAAGTCGTAGGGTGTGCAC
>PYGV01000215.1 GCA_003022385.1 filamentous cyanobacterium CCP3
CTCTCCAGCCGGTCGGGATCATGGTGGCCCAGCGGCTGGAGAGCTTCGCCTATTCCAGCGGCGCACGGCCGCTGGGGCACGGCACCGTGGTGCCGAAGTTCGGCACCTTCCGCGACCTGCACGGCATGAGCGACAGCGCGGCCGCGCACCTGATCCGGCAGGACGACCTGGACATCCTGGTCGACCTGGGCGGCACCGGCGACGCCCAGCGCAATGGCATCCTGGCCTACCGGCCCGCGCGCATCCAGGTCGGCTGGAGCAACAAGCTGATCCCGCAATACGGGCCGCTTCTGGACTGGGTCATCGGCGATGCCGAATTGTTCGCTCCAGGCGATTTCATCGAGCCCGGCGGCTTTGGCGATGCCCTGGGCAACGATGTCAGCCTGCTGCGATCGATCATTCCCAACGTGAAAGCCCTGCAGGAGGCGTTTCGCCGCTACGGGCTGCCAATTTTCCAAACTGTAGAGGGCCATCAGCCCGATCTGTCAGACTGCCCGCCCTCAAAGCGCGATCGCGGCTCTAGCACCCTCAAAATCGGCGATCGGGGCCCCATGGGGCGCATTTTGGTGCTGGGTGAACCCGGCAACGGCATCATTCCCGAACTCGCGCCATTACCCGACGAGGTGATCATTCCCAAGCCGGGGAAAGGGGCGTTCTACGCCACCGATTTAGAGGCCCACCTCAAGGCCCAGGGCATTACCCACCTGATCATCACGGGCGTTACTACCGAAGTTTGCGTGCAGACCACCATGCGCGAGGCCAACGATCGCGGCTACGAGTGCCTACTGGTCGAAGACGCCACCGAAAGCTACTTTCCCGACTTTAAGCAGGCCACCCTTGAGATGGTGCGGGCCCAGGACGGCATTATCGGCTGGACGGGACTGACCGAGTCGCTGCTAACCACCCTGACGGCTCAATACGAGGCTCCGGTCGTCGTCTAGGGCTGACTGGGATGGCTCCTCATACCCAATCGAGCTTGGCCCTCCCCTTACAATGAGCACAACGGCGGCCTTGTCACTCCCTCAAGTCGAGGGTTTTAGGTTATTTCTTTTGACGGACAACAATAGCAGTGTCAAATTGTTAAGGTTCGTAACGAAAGCGTTGAAAGCTTTAGCTAACCGTTCCTGGTTGCGGTCTCAGCCGTGACTTCAAGAATGATTCAGCGCAAAAAACTTACACAGGAGGTCTCCATGACCTACTTAACCGTAGACGCTGTTAAAGAACCTTTAAAGCAGTTTGAAACCTTTGATGCTGATACTCAACTAGCCCTGCTCTGGTACGGCTATTTGGACATCAAAGATCAGCTCAATCCCAATCCCGACAGTAAAGTAGAAGGGCTGGGTCAAACTCTGTACAATCAGGTGGTTGTGCTCTCTAAAGACGACCAGTTGCAGGCGCAGCGCGACATCGCCAACCGGGCCGATACCACGATCAGCAAGGAGTACGCTGCGCTTAGCCCCTCCACCAAGCTGGAATTTTGGCTGCTGCTGGCCCAGGGTATGGAGTCGGGCGACATTATCAACGTCCCCAACGACTATTCTCTGCCTGAGGCTACCGAAGAATTTGTCAACCAAATCAAAGGGCTCGATTTTGAGCAGCGGATTAACTTTACCCGCAACGCTGTGACTAAAATGGGTCTACAAAAAGCTACCCTTGGTTAATAGTTGCCGCCTTCAGTGAGCCATCGCTGATACTTTTTCCCATTACTAGTTAAAAGTTAGGAGCTAGCCCTATCCGGCTAGCTCCTTTTTTGAGCAGGCAAAAAATGATGACTGGTGACTGTAACCATAATGATGAAAAGCGAGTCTATTATTTGTTGTAGGAGTCAACATTGTCTCTGCTATGCCAGCCACTCCGAGGTAGCTCAGTGGTAGATAATAGGTCTTTTATTGTTTCTTGTTCAGCAAAGATTTTGCCGAAATCATTGACAGTAGGGGATTCAACGCGATACATCAAGAAACACAGGCAATAGTCACGACAAGATGCAACATTTTTTTAATTTTCAGCAATATCCGCAGCAGGAGGGATGGACATGGATGCCAACTTGATCGTGTCCAATATTTTAAATCCACCCGTGCTATTTTTCTTTTTGGGCATGACGGCTGTATTGGTCAAATCTGATCTAGAAATTCCGCCACCCATTCCCAAACTGTTTTCGCTGTACCTATTATTAGCAATTGGGTTTAAGGGCGGGGTAGAGTTGACTAAAAGCGGCATTAACCAGCAGGTGGTCTTGACCCTGGTCGCCGCTATTTTAATGGCTTGCATAGTGCCGTTGTATACATACTTTATTCTGCGCCTCAGGCTCGATACCTACGACTCGGCGGCGATCGCGGCGACCTACGGCTCCATCAGCGCGGTTACCTTTATCACGGCTAGCGCCTTTTTGACTGAGCTGAACATCCCCTTCGACGGCTTCATGGTGGCGGCCCTGGCCCTGATGGAATCGCCTGCCATCATCGTTGGGTTGATCCTGGTCAATTTTTTCGCGCTGGATGAAAGCCGAGAATTTGCCTGGCCTGAGGTGCTGCGGGACGCCTTCCTGAACAGCTCGGTTTTTCTATTGGTTGGCAGTTTAATCATTGGGGTACTCACCGGAGAACACGGTTGGGACGTTCTGTCGCCCTTTACCCAGGACATGTTCTATGGCGTGCTGACCTTCTTTTTGCTCGATATGGGCCTGGTAGCCGCTAAAAGAATTAAGGACCTGCAAAAAACCGGCATATTCCTAATTTCCTTTGCCATACTGATCCCAATATTCAACGCTGGTGTGGGCTTGCTAATTGCCAGGGCGATCGACATGTCCCAGGGAGATGCCCTGCTCTTTGCGGTCCTCTGCGCCAGTGCTTCCTACATTGCAGTCCCGGCGGCGATGCGGTTGACTGTTCCCGAGGCTAACCCCAGCTTGTACGTTTCTACGGCCCTAGCGGTAACGTTTCCGTTCAATATTATCGTCGGAATTCCGCTTTACCTGTACGGCATTAATCTGTTGTGGAGCTAAGCCCATGCACCTGGTCAAAAAGATTGAGATTATTGCTAATTCCTTTGAGCTAGCCAAAATTTTGGACAGTTTGAAAAAATCGGGTGTCCATGGTCACGCCGTCATTCGCAATGTTGAAGGTGAGGGACTGCGCGGTAGTGGCGAAGACCTCGATATGACCATGGGAGACAATGTTTATATCATTGCCTTTTGTATGCCCGATCAAATCAAAACCGTGGCCGAAAACGTGCGCCCGCTGCTGAACAAATTTGGGGGCACCTGTTACATCTCCGATGTGATGGAAATTCGCTCGGTGAAATGTGTCGCGTCTTTATAGAGGACAGGGTGATGGCTAGAAACCTTAGGACAATCGATCGCCGCGAGCTGTTGAAACTGAGCGGCGGCCTGCTGGGGTGGGCCGCCGGGACTAGCCTACTGGGGCCCACCAAGTCGGCGGTGGCCGCAACTTTGTCAGAGATTAACGTCACTATGCCCAGCCCTCAAGAGGCGCTCGATCGCCTGATGGTGGGCAACCAGCGGTTTACCCAGCACCACCTGGAACACCCCGACCAATCGGAAGCTCGAGTTAGGGAACTGACCCAGGCTCAGCACCCCTTTGCCACGGTGCTGAGCTGCGCTGACTCGCGGGTGACTGCCGAGATCGTGTTCGACCAGGGGCTGGGCGATATTTTTGACGTGCGGGTGGCGGGCAATATTGCCACCCCCGAAGTGGTGGGGAGCCTGGAGTACGCCGTAGAGCTGTTGGGGACGCCCTTGTTAATGGTTCTGGGCCACGAGCGCTGCGGCGCGGTGACGGCGGCGGTTGAAAACGGCCCTTTGCCGGGGCAAATCGGTACGTTTGTAGACGCTATCCTACCGGCGATCGATCGGGTGAAAGGGCAGCTAGGTGATGCGGTAGACAATGCGGTATCGGCCAATGTGCGCTACCAGATGGAGCAACTGACGCGATCGCAACTGGTGCGCGATCGCATCCAATCTGGCCAACTCCAGATGGTCGGTGCCCGCTACGATCTCGATACCGGCTTAGTCACCTTGGTCACCTGATTGCGGCCCTGGTAGTTCGCTATCAGCGCACGCCATCTACCGTCAAACCCGGAGTTCAAAGCCCGGTAAAACAGCTTCCCCAGACAAAATAGTAGGCATCGCAACCAGCTCAACCGCTTGTCCAGCCCGATAAATTTCAACCTGCTGGTCCTGGGGATTAATGAGCCAGCCCAAACGCAATCCACTGGCCAGGTATTCGGCCATCTTGGTGCGCAACTCCGCTAAGGATTGGGGCTTAACAACGCCATTAGAGATAGACTGCGATCGCAACTCAATGACGAAATCGGGACAAATAGGCGGAAACCCAATTCTCTGTTCAGGCGTTAGGGCCTCCCAGCGCTCCAGTTGAACCCAGGCAGCATCAGCAGCCCGAGTCGAGCCAAAGGGTAATTTGAAAGCACCCTGGGAGCTAAATACTTTTCCCAACTTGGTTTGCCGATTCCAAATAATCAGGTCGCCAATGAGGTCGGCCTCCTGACTACTGCCTTCTCCGCCGACGGGTGACACGGTGACCAATTCTCCCTGGGCTGTGCGTTCGAGCAGGCGATTGGGATGCTCCAGGCAAAGCTGCTCAAACTCGGCCTGAGTCACGTATCGAGTAGGCGTTTGAACCATCTGGTTAGCCTCGCTGGTGCAGCTAGTAAAAGCGCTCTCTGTACATCAATTGTAGAGTTTGGATTCGGTGAAGGGAAATGAATCGAGCCGCTACCCCAGCCGCCCTAGCAGATGGTCGCCCACCCGCAGGGCGTTGGCGATCACGGTCAGGGCATTTCCCACGCTGGGGCTGGAGGGCATGAAGCTGCTGTCCACCACGTAGAGGTTGTCGAGCTCGTGGGTACGGCAGTTCATATCCAGCACCGAGGTGCTGGGGTCGGTGCCCATGCGGCAGGTGCCGCTCTGGTAGGCCATCACCGATAGGGGCACCTCACCCCTGGGGTGCAGACCCGATCGCGAAAACAGGCTGCTGTCTTTTTCGACTGCCTTGAGCACGTCGAGCCAGCGGTACACCAGGCGATCGTGGGCTTCGGCATTGTTGGCGGCAAACGCCACCGACAGCTTGCCGTCTTTGACCGTCACCCGGTTTTTGGGGTCGGGCAGTACCTCGGTCATGGCCCACCAGGCGATCGATCGCGTCGCCAGCTGCTTCAGCCCAAAGTTGGGCATAAATTTGGTCACCAGCGAGAGCACCGGCGGCGATTCGGCAAAAATCGCGTCTTGCAGCACCCCGCCCATGTTTTGAATGTGGCCCATGGGGTAGTTAACCTGGCTGTCGCCCCAGTAGTAATCGTTGATGCCCACCGATCGCGGAAATTTGCCCGAGTTAGACTGGGCCGTGACCTGCACAATCGAACTCATCTGCACCTTCATCAGGTTGCGGCCCACCTGGTCAGAGCTGTTCGCCAGCCCGCTGGGGTGCTTCTCGTTGGCCGATCGCAGCAGCAGGGCCGCCGAATTCACCGCCCCGCAGGCCAGCACAATAACATCCGCCAAAAACAGGTAGGGCTGACCGTTGACCTCGGCCTGCACCGCCCGCACCGCCGTCCCCGCCGGGTTTGTGAGAATGCCCGTCACCTGGGCTGAGGTCTTGAGCGTCACATTGCCAAAATCCAAAGCCGGATTCACCCCAAACACCTCGGCATCCCCAGTGGGGTCATCTTCCCGCAGCGACAGCGACATCGGCAGCGGGTAGGGGTGCCCCCCCTGCTTGGCAATGCCCTCGACCACGGGCTGAATGGTGGGGCTGTGGGCGATCGCCGGGTAGGTATACTCACCGCTGCGGGGCGGCTCCGTCGGGTCTACGCCGCTCTGACCATGCACCTGGTACATGGCCTCAGCCTCGGTGTAGTAGGGCTCAAAGTCACTGTACTTGAGGCACCACTCGGGCGAAGGGCCGTCCTGGTGGTTCACTGATTCAAAGTCTCGTTCACGCATGCGCTGGAGGGCGGCCCCGTAGATTTTGGTGTTGCCGCCGATCGCGTACTTCATCTGCGGCGTAAACGGTTCCCCATTCTCGTCGTACCACTGTTCGGGGGCGTGGTAGCGCTGCTTCTGAAAAATGTCTACGTCGCTGATGTTTTGCTCCTCCAGGGGCATGGCGTCGCCCCGCTCCAGCAGCAAAATGCGCTTGCCCGACGGTGCCAGCTTGCGGGCCAGCGTGCCACCCCCCGCCCCGGTGCCAACAATGATCACGTCGTAGTGCTGGTCGTCGATAATCATGGCGGGTTCCTCACTGGATCGGCTTTAACGGGCTGGGGATTGGTGGGTAGTGCCCACCCTACGGGAGCTTAACTACAAAAGCCTGACTGCTAAGCCACGGCAAACCCAGTGTGGGGTCTAACTGAAGGCTCTTGAAATCCTAGGACAATGTCTGCTTCGGGTATACCTGCTGCTACAAGCTCGGTAGCAATACCATCTTCTGTGCCATCGCGTTGCACCCAAACTTTGCTATCGCGAATTTCCACGTGAATTAGGCAACCGTGGTGGTGACGTTGGCCATTCCAGCCCTCAGAGAGAATGACGTATTGGTCATTGTCAGTGTCAAAGGCAGCAAGATTGCGGACATCCACGTTGGCGTAGGCAATATGCGTGTAGGGAGTTAGAACGTCACGGATGGTTTGGCGGTAGCCTTCTAAGGTATCCATCGAGTGATTACCTCTTGCTCAGGATTGAACGATAAAAGTTTAACGACATTCCGTTCTAAAAGCATTTTGCCAATTTCTTCCTCAAATAAATCGAGGTAAACGGCCTCTCGAATCGCTAAATACAGTGTTCTGTCCGGTTCCGTTAAGCTCAGGGCATTTTGATAAAGCACAAACTGACCTAGGGCATTTTCTAAATCACGGATTTCTGAGGCACCTACAAAGCTCTTAATCTCAACAGCAATTTTGTCGGAGCCTTTTTCCGCAGCCAGCAGCTTTTCAGCACCTAAGTCAATAAACAAATCCTTTTTGCCTATACGCAAACTCAAAGGATCCTGGGTAATCGTCCATCCGTCCTTAATTAGGGCAGTTTTGACAGCGTCATGGTAGATGTCCTTTGCAGGCATAATGGTCTTTGTTAACGCAGAGCTTGCCTGAGCAGATCCCAGGGTTCTTGAGCAGGCATAGGCAGTCTGAGACAGCATAAAAGAGCCCTGGGATCTAATTAGGTGCCCCTACTGCCAAACGTAGATCAAGATGAACAAGATAATCCAGATCACATCGACAAAATGCCAGAACAGCGAGGTGGCCGCGACGCCAAACTCGCCACCCGCATAGTTGTTGGGCAAAAACGATCGCCCCAGCATAATCCCCTGCAAGAGCACGCCGGTCATCACGTGCAGACCGTGGAAGCCCGTCAGTAAATAGAACGTGCCACCAAACACGCCGTCGGTAAAGCCAAAGGGCAACCCCATCCACTCCACCGCCTGGCCGTAGAGAAAAAAGCTGCCCATGGCCATGGTCAGCAGCCAAAAGGCGCGAAAGCCCCAGAGGTTTTCCTTGTGCAAAAATCGCTCGGCGAAGTAAATCACAAAGCTGCTCGACACCAGCACAATGGTATTGATCAGCGGTTCGCGCACCTCCAGGCCCTCGACGCCAGCCGGGAGCCAGTCGGCGATGTTGGTTTTATAGACCGTATAGCCCACAAAAAAACTCAAAAAAATCACGCTTTCTGACAGCAGAAAGACGATGAAGCCGAACATGCGGTGGTCGTCGTCGTCGTGCTCGACAGCGTGGGCACTGTGGGTGTTGAGGGTAGGGTCGAGGTTAGCTGTGCTCATTGATCAACTCTCCAGCGGGGTGGTTGGCAACTAGGGGTTCGTCGGAGCCGTAGCCGTAGGGGCCAGACACCACAATCGGGATTTCTTCAAAGTTTTCCACCGGCGGCGGCGAGGGGATCAGCCACTCCAGGCCGATCGCATTCCAGGGGTTGGCCGGGGCGCGCTTGCCCAGCACCCAGGAGCTGACCATATTGAGAATGAAGGGCAGGGTTGAGACCCCCAGCAAAAAGCCGCCCAGGCTGGCGATCACGTTCCAGTAGGCAAACTCGGGGTCGTAGGAGGCGACGCGGCGGGGCATACCCATCAGCCCCAGGGGGTGCATGGGGAAGAAGTTGAGGTTGACGCCAATGAAGGTGAGGGCAAAGTGCAGTTTGCCCAGGCCCTCGTAGTACATGTGGCCCGTCATTTTGGGGAACCAGTGGTAGATGGCGGCGTAGACCCCCATCACCGTGGCCCCGTAGATCACGTAGTGGAAGTGGCCCACCACAAAGTAGGTGTTGTTGACGTGAATATCGAAGGGCACCGCCCCCAGCATCACCCCGGTGATGCCCGCAAACAAAAAGCAGACCAGGCCGCCCAGGGCAAACAGCATGGGTGTACTGAGGCGCAGTTTGCCGCCCCACACCGTGGCCACCCAGGCAAACACCTTCACCCCGGTGGGCACCGAGATCAGCATGGTCGAGAACATAAACAGCATCCGCATCCAGCTGGGGGTGCCGCTAGCAAACATGTGGTGCACCCACACCATGGCGCTGAGTACGGTAATGATCACCGACGAGACCACCACAAACTTGTAGCCAAACAGGGGCTTGCGGGCATAGACCGGAAAAATCTCCGAGAAAAAGCCAAACACCGGCAGAATGATCACATACACCGCCGGGTGGGAGTAAAACCAGAAGAAGTGCTGATACAGCACCGGGTCGCCACCCTTGGCTGGGTCAAAGAAACTGGTGCCCGCGGTCAGATCCAGCAGCAGCATCACCGCCCCGGCGGTGAGAGAGGGCAGCCCAAACAGCTGAATCATCTGGGCGCTGAGCACCGTCCAGCAGAAGGCGGGCATTCGGAACCAGCCCATGCCCGGGGCCCGCATCCGAAAGATGGTGGTGACGAAGTTGACTGCCCCCATAATCGACGACCCCCCCGAGAGCGCCACCGCCAGCAGCCACAGCACCTGGCCGTTGATCAGATTGCCGGTGGGGTTTTGCAGGCTGACCGGAGGGTAGGCCCACCAGCCCGACTGCGACGGCCCGCCGGGAATAAAAAAGCTGACCATCAACAGGGTGCCAAACACCGGCACCAGCCAAAAGGCGGCGGCATTGAGCCGGGGAAAGGCCATGTCCCGCGCCCCGATCATCAGGGGCACCAGGTAGTTGGCCAGGCCGTTGAGCACCGGAAAGGTCCACATGAACAGCATGATGGTGCCGTGCATGGTGAATAGGGCGTTGTAGACGGTGCGATCGACCAGGTCGGCCTCGGGGGTGATCAGCTCGCCGCGCATGACCATGGCCAGCAGCCCGCCGATCAAAAAGAACACAAAGGCGGTGACGATGTATTGAATGCCGATCACTTTGTGGTCGGTGCTGAAGGTAAAAAAGCGCTGCCAGTTATTGGGGGCACCGGGGAAGGGCTGACCGCTCTTGGCGGCGATCGCCTCTAACGACGCATTACTCATAGCTACTGTCC
>PYGV01000216.1 GCA_003022385.1 filamentous cyanobacterium CCP3
CAGTAGCGGCGCTAGTGCAAGACCAGTTTATGGCTCACCTGCAGCGGCGGCCCGGAGGGTTGAGCGGAGTCATGCAGCGGCTTACAGCAGAAATTGACCGCATCTGCGCTCTCAGCGATCGCATTCAGGCCTCTGGCGATATCAACCACTGGCAAACGGCTCTGGTGCGGCATCGCGTGAGCAAATGTCTGACCTACTACGACATGGGCTCTCACCGGGGTCGGGTCGAGCTGCACAGCAGCCTGAGCGCCATTGTCTACCGCCACGTGGCGCCCCAGGGCAGTCATCTGGGGTTTAAGGGCCGTTACGCTCTGCTCGAAGACTTCATGCAGAACTTTTATATTGAGGTGCTCAATGCGTTTCGGCGCGAACATGACCTGCCCGCCACCTACACCCCCCGCACCCGGCTGGAGCTGGCGGAGTACATGGCCTTTAGCGAGCAGTACGCGAAACGCCGCATCAACCTGCGGGGCGGCAGTCAGCAGCTAATTGTGCTGCGGGCTCAAGCCTTTGGCCGCCGCCAGCCCGCCGAAACATCGGTGGATATGGCCTTAGTCACCGAAGGGGCCAAGACCGAGGCAGCAGAGTCCCACGCGCGCAGTTCGGTCGTGCAGCAGGTGCGCGAAAAAATGATGGCTGAGAGCAGCGACCCCGGCGACGGGGTGATGCGCGATCGCGTCATCCACGCCCTGGTGCAGTATCTCAAGGCCCAAAACCAGCCCGACTGCGTCAATTATCTGGTGCTCAAGCTCCAGGACTGCTCTGCCGCTGAAATTGACGATATTTTGGGCCTCTCGACCCGAGAGCGCGACTATCTGCAGCAGCGCTTTAAGTACCACGTCGAAAAGTTCTCCCAGCAGCACGAGTGGCAGCTGGTTCACCAGTGGCTGGGGGCCAACCTAGAGGCTCGTTTGGGCATGACCTCCACGGAATGGGCCGATTTTTTAGCCACCCTGACCCCCGACTATCGCCGCTTTCTGACGCTGAAGCAGCAGCAGATCAGCGATGCGGCCCTGACCGACGAGGCGATTGCCCAGGCCCTGGGCTGGACACCGAAAAAGGTGCAGCGCAACTGGACCAAGGTGCTCAAGCTGGCCTGGACATATCGCAATCAGGCTCGGGGGGCAGAGGCGGGCTGAGGGCCACCGGCTAACCGGCGATCGCCTCTGATTCGGTGCCGGGGGGCTCAAACTTGTAGCCCACACCCCGTACCGTTTGAATCAGGGCGGGCTGGGTGGTATCTTTCTCAATTTTTTTGCGGATCTGGCCCACGTGCACATCCACAACTCTTTGATCCCCGACGTAATCGTAATCCCAAACCTTTTGAATCAGCTCAGCCCGCCGCCACACCCGACCGGGGTGACTGGCCAAAAAGTGCAGCAGGTCGAACTCCAGGGCGGTTAGGGGCACCATTTCTTCGTTGAGCATCACCTCGCGCCGCACCGGGTCAATGGCCAGACTAGCGAAGGTCAGGCACTGCTGTTCGGCGGCCGTAACCGGGCGCTGCCGCTTGAGAATTGCCCCTACCCGCACTTCCAGTTCACCCAGGCTGAAGGGCTTGGTGAGATAGTCGTCGGCCCCCTCGTGAAAACCGCGAATTTTGTCTGACTCATCGGTGCGGCTGGTGAGCATGAGCACAAACACGCCGGTGCGCGACTGCATCTCCTTACAGAGGTCGTAGCCGTTGGTATCGGGCAAGTTTAAGTCGAGAATTACCAGATCAGGGGTGAATTGCTCAAACACCGCCAGGGCTTTTTTGCCGTCCTCGGCCGACTCCATCTCATAGTCTTGCTTGGCCAGGAACCGATGAATCAGGTTGCGGATTGCGGGGTCGTCATCGACAACGAGGATCTTGGCTTCCGCCATAGTCGTACCTTTCTGTAAGTTGGACTGGTTAGATGAGATCGTCAGGAACCCGTCGGGAGAACAGTTTGCGGCTATGGCCACAGCAGCAGTACCCAATGCCCTTTTAGTGCTTTTCACGCACTTTGTGCAGCATCAGCCATAAAAGCATAAATAATTCCATAGCTTACTCGAGAAGTTTATGAAGTTACCACCCAGGCCAGCGGGCTTTGCCATTCTGTGGGGTCAGGCACAGGTCTCCGACTAGCGGCGGGACGAACCGGCCCTCGATTGCATTAGCCCCAGCAGCGGCCCTAGAATCAAGCCAAATACAAACCCGCCTGAGTGGGCCCAGTAGGCGACTCCACCCGCGCCCAGACTGGTTTCGGTGCTGAGGCTGGCGATGCTAAACAGCGCCTGCTGGGCAAACCAAAACCCCAGAAAAAAAATCGCCGGTATGCGAATGGTCGTGAAAAAGATAATCAGCGGAATCAGCGTCACGATGTAGGCGCGGGGAAACCGCAGAATGTAGGCTCCCATGACGCCTGCGATCGCGCCACTGGCCCCAATTGTCGGCACCGTAGACGAGGGGTCAAACACCCACTGGGTCAGACCCGCCAGAGCGCCGCAGCCCAGGTAAAAGATTAAAAACTTGGTGTGCCCCAGCTGGTCTTCAATGTTGTTGCCAAACACCCACAGGTAGAGTAAGTTGCCCCCCACGTGAAAAAAGCCGCCGTGGAGAAACTGCGACGAGACCAGCGTGATCCACTCTGAGGCTGGAGCCTGCAGCGCCCCCCGAAAGCTGTCCGTTAGCTGATTCGGCACCAGCGCCCAGGCGTCAAAAAAAGCGTCGAGGCCCTCCCGCGACAGGCCCAGCTGAAACACAAAGACGGCGATATTGAGACCAATTAACCCATAGGTAACAACCGGGGTAATGCTGGTAGGGTTGTCGTCACGAAGGGGAACCACGGCGATACCTGATACGTAGTTTTTATTGTAAAGACATTATTTAGCGAGATTTGGCGAGATTGGCCGCCCTGCCGCGATCGCCTCCACCCAGACGTCAACCCCCTAGACCGGGGGCAGAATCTCCAGACTGCCCGCATCGCCG
Organism: filamentous cyanobacterium CCP3; assembly: GCA_003022385.1. Lineage (GTDB taxonomy): Bacteria > Cyanobacteriota > Cyanobacteriia > Phormidesmidales > Phormidesmidaceae > Nodosilinea. Next base: position 2,954 of record PYGV01000216.1, read on the forward strand.
TCCAGGCGGGCCATTGCCCCTACCGGCAGGGCGGCGTTGCTGCCGTCGTGGCCAAAGGGTAGGTCCGCTACCACGGGCAGACCCAGGTGGCCCAGGCGATCGCGCAGCACGTCGGCAACCGCAAAGCTGGGCGCATTCTCTGGCGGGTCGCAGCGGCTAAAGCGGCCCAGCGCAATGCCTTTCACTCCAGCCAGCTGGCCTGTCATCCGCCAGTGGGTGAGCATGCGATCGATGCGGTAGGGGGCCTCGGTGACATCCTCAAAGGCCAGAATAGCGCCGCTCAGATCGGGCTGGTGAGGGGTGCCAAGCAGGTGGGTCGCCACCGTCAGGTTGCCCGGCCATAGCCGCCCCAGCGCCTGGCCATGGCTCCACCCCTGACCGTGCAGGGCGGGTAGCGGGTGGCCCATCACAGCCTGTTTGAGACGCTGCTGCGACCAGTCAGGCTCCGTGGATAGGGTGGTCAGCAGCGGCCCGTGAATACCAGCGACCCCCCGCCGCCCCAGGCTCCACAGCAGACTGGTGACGTCAGAAAAGCCAATCAACCACTTGGGAGCTAGCGCCTTAGGCCAGTGCCAGTCCTCCAGCAGCCGAGTTCCGCCGTAGCCCCCTCGCGCACAGAGAATGCCCTGGTAGGTTGGGTCGGCTAGGGCCTGAGCGAGTTGCTGGCGGCGATTGGCATCCGAGCCGGCCAGGTAGCCCCACTGATCGCTGGCACCGGGGCTAACATCGACCGTAAATCCCCAGCTGCGCCAGATTTCTAGGCCCTGGTTAAAGCGCTCTAGCTCACGCAGGGCACCGCTAGGGGCAATCACCCGCAGGCGATCGCCCGCCCGCAGCGGCGGTGGGTACCGCAAAGAGGTCAATGGGTGGGGAATGGGGGGATCGGCGTTCAACCCTCTAGCTCCAGAGCAAATTCGCTATACTGCTTAACAAAGTGTTACATGTTGGCAGAACGTTACATCGACAAACGCTATATGGAGAGACCCATGGCTAAATCCTCTAATTCTCCTGAATCTCAAGAGTGGGGCTTCACCCCCGCCGCCGAAAGTCTCAACGGCCGCCTAGCCATGCTGGGCTTTGCCTTTGCTGTCATTATCGAGGCCCTCAGTGGTCAGGGTGTGCTGCACTTTTTGAACCTGGTTTAGGAGAGCAAGCCCGGCGTAGCTGGGAAGATGAGGGGACAGAGAAATGAGGCAATGGAGTGTTTTGGGCTTTTCCTTCCTTAATACCCCCTACCTCCCTCACCTCCCCATCACCTAGCTAAGGCCTTTGTTAACTAAGGACACTGGCCAGCAGCGCCTTCTGGGCATGCATTCGGTTCTCCGCCTGATCCCACACGCGAGAGGCAGAGCCCTCCATCACACCGTGGGTAATTTCTTCGCCCCGGTGGGCGGGCAGGCAGTGCAGCACGATCGCGTCGGGGCTGGCCTTCGCCAGCAGCGCCTCGTTCACCTGATAGGGCTGAAATACGGGCAGGCGATCGCCCGCCTCTGCCTCCTGCCCCATGCTGGCCCACACGTCGGTGTAGAGCACCTGGGCCTCTTTGACGGCCGCTTCGGGGTCGGTCGTCACCAGCACAGTGCTCTGCCCCAGCTGACTAGCCTGCTCCACGATGGCCGGGGCGGGGGCATAGCTGGCGGGGCCTGCGATCCGCACATTCATGCCCACCATGGCGCAGCCCAGCAGCAGCGAGTGGGCTACGTTATTGCCGTCGCCCAAATAGGTTAGGGTCAGGCCTTTGAGCGTGCCGAACTCCTCCTGAATGGTGAGCAGGTCGGCCAGAATCTGGCAGGGATGCTCCAGATCGGTCAGAGCATTGATAACAGGAATAGAGGCGTAGTCGGCAAATTCTTGAATCTCAGCCTGATCAAAAGTGCGGATGGCCACCACATCAAGGTATCGATCGAGCACCCGAGCGGTATCGCTGGTCGGTTCGCCCCGACCCACCTGAGTCACCCCAGAGTGCAGGTCTAGCACCTGCCCCCCCAGCTGGTACATGGCTACCGAAAAACTGACTCGGGTCCTGGTTGAAGCCTTGCGAAACAGCAGCCCCAGCACTTTCTGCGGAAACTGGGGATGGTGCTTGCCAGACTTGAGCTCGGCAGCAAAAGCCAGGAGTTCGGTCAGCTCATCGCCGCTGAGATCGCTCAGGCTCAGCAGGTCGCGTCCGCTCAGGGGTGGCATAGCCATAGGCAAAATTCGTAAAAATAAGACATTAGCAGATTATTGGGGAAGCCTCGTGCCGGTCTGTATCGGCAGGGGCAAAACCTCAGAACATCCGGCTGCTGGACCAGGGCAGGAGATTGGGGATCAGCAGGGGGACGGATGTGCCGACCTTTCGAGTCTGCACTATGATTGGGGCATCGCATTTACTGTGGCGGTTTTGTCTCTGGTTTCGGTCTCTGATCGTGGCCTGTAGAACGTTGCTCAGCCACTTTTGGTAATGCTGTTTTATCGGTGTTTGCAGTCCCTATGATTAGCGCGGTTGTTCCTCCTCAGCCTCGGCTGGCATCCCTGGAGCCGTTACCTCAGCCCTCTACCCTGCGGGAACGGGCAGCAGCGGGCTACTTTCGCGACATTGCGCTGTGGTTGAATCAGCCTCTGGCCGCCCACGGCATTTTTGTGCAGGTGCAGGCCGATCGCCCCGGCTGTCTGCAACTGATCGTGGAGTTTCAGCAGCCGCCTGTCAAAGATCGTCTGCTGCGGTTTTTGTGTCACCGAGTTTGGCTGCTGAACTCAGAGCTAATTGAGGGCATTTGGGTCGTGGCTCGGCCCCTGGGCTACCGGCGGGTGCTCTGGCAGCAGCGCATTAAAATTGTCACCCCGCGCCCGGCTAAGAGGCTGTCGCGCCAGCATTTGCAGACGCTGAGAACCTTCGTGCTGTCAGGGTCGGCGGTAGCAGCCTTTGTGATGGGCTGCTTACTGGAAGTGATCATTTCGGCCCCCTCTCCTGTGCTGCCTCAGTTTTCGGCTCAGTCTGAGGTGCAGGGTCGATCGGCCCGTGGAGCCAGTATTCCGGCCGCCGATGGAGCGGCCGGTGTAGAAGATGGAGTAGTTGCCCTGGTGGAAGGCCCTGCGGCTAGGCCCAGTGCCGCCGCTGCCCCCGCCACACCATCTCTAACCCGCCGACCCACGGTTGTCGATGCCGCCCTTGAACCGGTGGGCGTAATCACTCATCCAACCCTCACGCCCGCCCCTCGCGACGATGTCACGCTCCTGTTTGGCGGCGATATCTCCCTAGAAGATATTGCTCCCGACGCCCTGACGACCCCAGGGGGCTTTTTTGCCAATGTCGCTGACTTCGGCGAGGCCGATCTGGCCCTGGTTAACCTGGCGACACCGCTGGCGACAGCGGCCACCAACCTGGAAGAAGGCCTGCGCCACCAGACCCGGACCGATGCGGTCGATCTGCTGGTCAATAGCGGCGTAGATATTGTCAACCTGACCCACAGCCGTCTAATGGACTACGGGGCGGCGGGCTTAGACGAAACCCTGACCACCCTCGACAGCAAAGGCCTGTATCGAATTGGGGCCGGGCGCAATGCTCTGGAGGCCCGCCGCCCTGAGGTGCTCGATGTTAAAGGCAAGCGGATTGCCTACCTGAGCTACGCCATGGGGGGCAGCAATGCCGCCCACGATACCGACGTGCTCAGGGAGCGAGCTGGGGCTGACGACAAGGCAATCGCCAAGGAAGTCGAAACCTTTAAAGCCGCCACGGCCTTTAAAGATCGGGCCGGGTTCAATGCCCAAAATATGCCCGAAATTGTGGCTGATATTCAGGCTTTGCGCAACGAGGTGGACTGGATTGTGGTGAACTTTCGCTGGGTTGACCACCTCAGCGAGCAGCCCAACTTCATGCAGACCAACCTGGCTCGCCTGGCCATTGACCAGGGGGCCGATGTTGTTGTGGGCTACCACCCGACCGTCATTCAGGGGGGAGAAATTTACAAGGGTCGACCCATTGCCTACTCCCTGGGGGACTTTGTTTTTCACCCCGACGAACCAGTTGAGAACCAAGACTCTGCGGTGTTGAAGGTGTCTCTCAAAGACGACCAGATGCAGGTTGAGCTCGTGCCGGTACGCGTGCGCGACTCTCAGCCCAAGACCCTGACGGGTAATGCGAGCCAGGACGTTCTACAGCGCATTGAGCAGGCGTCCTCGCAATTTGATAAGCCGCTAAAATCCCCCGTAGTGCTCGATCTCAAGGCGCCCGAAATGGACCCAGAGACCGTCAGCGATCCCAACAGCCCCTTTGTGTCGCCCGAGGCTGAAGATATTCTGCCGGTGGAACTGGAACCCGAGCAAAAGGCTGAGCCTGAGGCAGAGCTGGAACCTGAGGCTGAACCTGAGCTAGAGCGATCGCCTGAGGCGTTGACTGAGCCAGATGAGAAGGGTGACTCACTCACCATTCCAGCGGCCCCAGCGCCTGCACCCGAGGCTCCAGATTCACCTGCGGTGCAGCCAGAATCGGAGCCAGAAATAGAAGTAGAGTTTGACGAAGAGCTGCGGGAATGGGGACCTAAGGTATCGCCAAAGCAGCGCGAGTTTCAGCCCGTACCAACCCAGCGATCGGGGGGTAGGGGCTCTAGCACCGAGATATCAGTCCCTCAGCCGAACCTGGGCAGCGCAGAACCCGTAGCCACCCTGGCCTCGCCGCCAAAAGCTCAAGATAAAGCGATCGAGGTTTTGGGTGAGGCTTTGGATGAGGTATCTGGGGAGGCGGCTGGCTGGGCCGATACCGTACCTGAAAGCCCTATACCGGCAGCATCAGCGCCAGCATATTAAAACCTCAAAGGCTCTAGTCTAGGGTTTTGTAAGGTTAAGACGAGTCGCACAGCTACAGGCTCCCTGGTCTTAAGGGAGTCGTGATAACGTCTAGGCATACTGCCGCTGAGGTGCCCTGTGTTCGCCGTTGCTCTACAAGCAGACTCTCCGCCCACCTACGTTCTCTCTGATACCGATACCGCTGCTCGCCTTGAGCTGGTGCCCGATCGCGGTGGCCTGGTCACACGGTGGCAGGTCGAGGGCCAGGATATTTTCTACTTTGACCGCGATCGCTTTGCCAACCCTGAGCTGTCGGTGCGGGGCGGTATTCCTGTTCTGTTTCCTATTTGCGGCAACCTGCCTGACAACCAGTACAGCCTGGGGGAGCAAACCTACCGCCTCAAGCAGCACGGCTTTGCCCGCGATTTACCCTGGCAGGCTACCGGCCAAGACGTTACCGAAGCCGCCAGCCTCACCCTGGAGCTAACCCACAGCGAAACTACCCTGCCCCAGTATCCCTTTGAGTTTAAGCTGGCGTTTACCTTTGAGCTGCGGGGCCACAGTCTCAACTTGCGGCAGCAGTTCACCAATCTTTCCGCCCAGCCCATGCCCTTTGCGACCGGGCTGCACCCCTATTTTTTAGTCAAAGACAAATCTCAGCTCGTCTTTGACATTCCTTCGTCCGAGTTCCGCAACCACCTGAGCGGCGGGGTAGAGGCTTTTGGCGGCAGCTTTGACTTGAGTCAAGACGAGATCGATCTGGCGTTTCAGGGGCTGACGGCGACCACCGCCACGGTTACCGACCATCACCTGCGGCGGCGGCTGACGCTCTCCTGGAGCCCCGACTACACCAAGCTGGTGTTTTGGACGGTAAAAGGGAAAGACTACTATTGCCTAGAACCCTGGACAGCCCCGCGCAATGCTTTAAACACGGGCGAAAATCTTTTAGTGATTGAGCCTCAGCAGACGTTAGAAACAGTGGTGCAGATGGCGATCGCATTCCTGTAGCGTCTGCCTAGGGCAAACTTAACTGAGCCAAGACTACTGGCCCTGCGTCAGCAATCTGGTTTCAGCTAGGGCTATTCGATCAGATCTGTGCCCCTTGGTCCTGTCTGTCCAACCGCAGGCATCAGGTCGCGGCCTGGTTCTGATTTGCGATCGCGTCAATCCTGGGGATCGCCCTCGTCCTGGGCGATCCCCACGAACAGGCAGGGGGCAGCAAGATCCGCTAAAATGTGCTTCTGCCTGAGGGGAACTACCCGCCAGGACAATTTCCCTCCATCAGGGCTGGTTCTATGACCCAACTCAACAACGGCATCACGCTGTTTTTTAGCCTGCTAGTCGAGGCCATGCCCTTTTTGCTGCTGGGGGTAATTTTTTCGAGCGTGCTGCTGCTGTTTGTCGACGAGCAAAAGCTGCTGGCCATTATTCCTAAGAACGTGGTGCTGGCGGCGCTGGCGGGCAGTTTGATCGGGTTTCTGTTTCCGGTCTGCGAATGCGGCAATATTCCGGTGGCGCGGCGGCTGCTGACCAAGGGAGCGCCCACCGCGGTGGCGATCGGGTTTTTGCTGGCCGCACCAACGGTGAACCCAGTCGTCTTTTGGGCCACCTGGATTGCCTTTCGTGACCAGCCAGAAATTGTGTTTTTGCGGGTGGGCTTCACCCTAATTGTAGCAATT
>PYGV01000217.1 GCA_003022385.1 filamentous cyanobacterium CCP3
ACCGCATGAACCTCGACGACGGCGTCATGATCAACAGCGCCGCCCTCTGGCCCCTGCTGGCCCCCCACTGGGCCAAACCCAAAACCTGGTGGTCCGAACTCTGCACCGCCAAAGACCGCAAAGACTACGACTGGGCACACCTCGCCGCCCGCTACTTCCCCCAGCGCGTCGATGCCAAATGCCAGAGCGACCCCTCCCTCGCCGTCGCCCACGGCTGCTTCTGGCGCTACCACCCCGCCAAAGCCTACGAATGGGAACTGCGCCTGCAAGATGAGATTGGGTCTGATTTCACCATTGATGAGGCTGACTCCGATACCCTGCGCCAACAGTTCGAGATCGCCCACCCCCAAACCGTCGCCGAGCTACGGGAGAAGGAGGAGAAACGCCGAGAGCGAAAATATAAAAAACAAGCCGAAGACCAGCTATCCCTAGAGGTCTCATAACACAAAGCCTTGAGATCCTTTGGACTCTGCTGCTAAATCTGACCCGTTGAAAGCTCAGCTCAGAGCTGCAACGCTAAATTTTCCTTTTCGGATCTGTCCTGGAAATGCCGCCTAGCTCTGGTAATGGGTGTAGCTGGTTCGGGAACACTTTGAGGGAGCATCAACTCCTCATTGGCCCCCAAAGCCCCAGCTTGACAGTCATCTTCAGGTTCCCAGTGCCATGCAAACCGTTCAAGTCGACTACGCCGGTCATGTCCAAGTTAACCGGGGGCAAAATCCCAGAGAGTTATACGCCCACCAGAACGAGGCCATCAAGGCACTAGATCGCACCAACCAACTCCCCTTTGAAGGCTTGCTGGTTTTGCCCACGGGCGGCGGTAAAACATTAACAGCCGTCCACTGGCTACTGCGGAACTTCATCGACAAGCGCAAAAAAGTTTTATGGATAGCTCACCGACACGAGCTACTAGACCAGGCTGCCGAAACGCTACAGCTCAGTGCCTATTCCTCAATCCTTGGCAACATCGATGCTTTCAGGTACCGGGTGATCTCTGGCCACCCCAAGCACGACCGCCCCGTCAACATTGAACCAACCGACGATATCCTTATCGCCAGCAAAGATAGCCTCAACAGTGGCCTCAGCCATCTCATCAACAACTGGGTAAACCATACCGATGCAATCCTCTTAGTTGTGGATGAAGCCCATCACGCCACAGCTAAGACCTATCGCAAACTTATTGACAGCATCAAGCAAAACTTTAAGGATCGGGGCCAGGCCCACGCCTTTAGAATGCTGGGCTTGACCGCAACGCCCTTTAGAACCGACGAAGGAGAGAAAGGCTTACTCAAAAAGGTTTTTCCTAACGACATCATCTTTTCAGAGCACTTAAGAACCCTGATCACTAGAGGGATCCTATCAGAACCTATTTTCGAAAACTTTGAGACAGATCTCGACTTTCATCAAGAGCTAACAGATAACGACATTCGTGCCATCGAGAACTTCGATAAAATCCCCAAAAGAGTAGCCGAAAAAATAGCCATCTCGAAAGTCCGCAACCAGCGGATTGTTCAGCACTATATTGACAATCGAGAAAAATACAAACCTCTGCTCGTCTTCGCAATAGATGTTGCCCACGCCGTTGCCCTGAATGCAGTCTTTCGGAGTAGAGGGGTTAACTCTGAGTATGTCGTTGGCAAAATAGCAGATCTCGACACAGGAGCCACCATTTCTCCCAAAGACAACTCAGAGAAGATCAAACGGTTTAGGGCTGGTGAAATTGAAGTTCTAATTAACGTAGAAATGCTGACCGAAGGCACTGACCTACCTAACGTACAGACCGTTTTTCTCACTCGCCCAACCACGTCCACCATTTTGATGACCCAAATGATTGGTAGGGGGCTGCGAGGCCAGTCTGCCGGAGGCACAGAGAAAGCCTATATCGTCAGCTTCATCGACAACTGGGAAGACAAAATCAACTGGGTCAACCCTGAAAAACTACACCGCGAGGAGGGCGAGTTCCTCGACTCCGAACTTGAGACAATGAAGCGCATTGCCCGACTCATTGCCATCGAGAAGATCGAAGAGTTTGCCCGCATGATGGATGACTCTATCGATACTACAGATCTTGAAAAATTTTACTTTTTAAGGCGCGTTCCAGTTGGAATTTACCGTTTCTCTATTCTTGAGCCCTCTGAATCTGGCGAACCCATCAACAGAAACTATGACGTGCTTCTCTATAATGACACTGAGGAAGCTTACGACTGCTTCGTGAATGACTTGGGTGCCATATTCCAGGGAGTAAATATAGAGGATCGAGAGTTCTTGACTGATTCAGAGCTTGATTATCTTCTTCAAACAACTAAAGAGCTTTACTTCCCGGATCATTCCTTCCTGCTGGGCTATCGAGATGAAGATGTCAAAAATATTCTGCGTTTCTATGCCCAAAAGGAAATGGAGCCAGAATTTATTGCCTTCAGTAAGCGGAGAGAGTGTAATCTCACCATCGTAGCAAGGCATATTTACGAGAACGATTTTACCATCAGGCAATCGACTGAATATCTCAATAGCCTTTGGAATGATGGCAAGACATTTTGGCAAGTCTTATTTGGATACAACTACTTGTACTTCAAAAAGCAGGTAGACATCGAAATCAACAAGCTTCTGGGAGTTTATCCTAACTGCGACCCAGCTCCCCCCATTGTCATCCCAGAAGAGGTGCCGATTGAGAAGCTCTCTCTCTTTGAGATGCGAGAGCGCGATCCTGCTCTCTACCGAGATCTCAAGGATCATGTCTTCGCTAAATTCACTGATGAAAAAGGGTTCATTACCTGTGCCTCCAGTGGCGTTAAGAGCCAGATGCGTAGAGATTTTCAAATCGACCATATCTTGCCAATGGCTGATGGTGGCTTAACAACTTTAGATAACCTTCAGGTGCTCACCCATAGGTCACACGCCGAAAAGACTCGGCTCGAAAATCTACAGCGAAAATAGCTTAGTCCTAAACTTTGTACTCCTTCGGGAATTTGGCGATATTTCACCTAATACCGAAGGAGTGGTTGAAGTAGCTTAAGGGTTTTCAGCCTTTACGCCAAGCAGGAAAATTCGGCAAAACGATTGACCGTCCCCCTGCTACTTTTTCCACAAGGGGACGGATCGATTGTTGGATATAAGTCAGCTCGGTTACTTACTAGCGATCTCTAGTGTCTCAGACTCCTCTTCTTCAGCATTATCCCGAACCAAGAAGTAATATTCCAGGTTAGCTACCGTGAGAGGAGTAGCTTTCTGCAGATTTTCTGGAGTGAGAGCAGAAAGTCCCTCCAATTGTGCTCTTTCGGTAATGTAGCTTTGGATATCTGCCCTTTTATCAGGATTCATTAGATAAAGGAGGCTATCTCGTATTGCCTCTGGATGAGACTGATCCTGGGCCTGTTTGTAGTAAACGTATTCAGGCAAATCAGTTAGTTCTAGCGCTGGTTCTACAGCAGCCATCTCCAAAGCCGTCTGTTCCTCAATGGTCACAGCACTGAGTTGATGTAGCTCTTCAATACCCAATGTCTGATACCAATCCACATGTGTCTGCCACGCTGCAATAGTGGCAAGGTCATGGTCATGAATTCGGTGTATCTCAGGAAAGAAGAAATCCAGCTCCTCTACCTCTTTGATATCAGAGATAACTTTGACTGCATCTCGCCGAATTGTCTGATCTAGACTAAGGAGGCGATCGCTCACTGCTGAAAACTCACCTTGCATCTGAAAGGTCATGGCGATCGCCTGTTCAATCGCCCAAACACATTCGCGCCGCCGCAGGTAAGCTGCTGATGAAATACCCTCCATTAGCTGACTGTTGTCATAATCAGCCAAGGCATCGAATAGCATGTTTCTGGCTGCTGTGATCTCATCGTTCCGTCGGCCAACATCTCTAAGGGTTGAAGCCGTCTGCAATCGATTCAAAGCCTTGTTGAACTTCCCATAGGCTTGCACAAGAATTGTGCGGTGATGCTTGAACTCAACGTCTTCTGCCACTAAGGCGATATGTTGGAGGAGTTCTTCTCCCTGATCGGCCAGAGCTTCATGGAGGTTTAGGAAGCCTTCCTGCACCTCTAACCTCATCTGCTTGACATCCTTCCGAAGCTTCAGAGTCTGCCAGAGGTTAACCGCCACTAGAGCACCAGTGACCGCAACCCCAACCCCGATAACCGCTGTTGTTGCCTGTAACGTCGCCACCGATGCAGAGAGCGCCTTGACCGCATTCAACGTCATTTGCCCTTGATACAGTTGCCCAGCACTCATAGCCAGTTGTGGTGCGGCAGTCAAAGGGTTTAATCCCATTGCCGCCATACCGGCATTGTTACTGACCATTCCTATTGCGTGAGCAGCAATTTGCCCAGCTTGGGGGCCAGCAGCATGACGCACCATGCTGAGGGGTACACCTGCTTGCGACATTATTGGAATATATTTTCCAGCTTCTATTCCAGCTTGAATTGCCGGAGAAAATTGGTATAGCATCAGAATTCTATTCCACTAATTTGATCAACTACAGAGCGACATACCGATCATTTATCAGTCATGAGAAATAGAGCCTTAAAATTCGACTCAATATAAGTGAGTTCAGCAGTTTTTAATTGAATAAATTCTTTCTTCACGCTATGAGAACTTACAGCTTCCCGATAAACAGACTCGTGCTTCGTTAAAATTCCATTAAGAATAGAAATTGAATATTGAACCGCCTTAATAGCTCTATCGTATCTAGAATCAATAGCCTTAACGGCTCCTTCACCAATTTTCTCTCCAAGTTGTTCCAAAGAATTAGAAAACTTATCAAAACCCTTGGTATATACCTCTTGCTTCATCTTTAGAACGATTTCTTCTGGATTAGAGCCAAACAGCCAACCCATGACAGCTCCAGTTGCAAGACTGGCTAGTAAAAGTGGTATAAAGCCAAAGCCAAGAAAGGCCATTCCCCCAACCACCAAACCACTTCCACCCCATGCTTTTAAGAAACCAAATAGTCCGTCATCATCTTTGATAGAATCAGGATCCAAATTTGAATCAAAGCTGACATCCACTCCAAAGTGAGATAAAGATAAGTTAAATTGTTCGCTAAGATTTGAACCCGAAATCAAGTCGATTGATCTAAGGTTTTCATAGATGGCATTAAGGTTGTCAGAAATTTCCTTGTCAAATTCCTTGATTTTAGGAAGTAAAATTTTATCTTTTACCGTCTTTTCTAACCAATCATTCAAATCAGCTGATAAATCATTTAGGAATTGATTAGCAAAGTCTTGAAGAATTTTTTCCTTCTCTTCTGCTTCTGATGTCCAGTCAGCACTCTTGTCTGCGATCCGGTCTTCCACCCCTTCAAGCCATTCTTCCCATGCCTCTCCAATAGCTTCTAAGGCTTCATCCACAAGATCATCACGAAGAAGTCGCAGCTTAACCTCTCGTCCACTAGCGGCACCCATCTGCTCTATAATTTGACTCTGCTCAGATTCAGACAGGCTAATTTGGCCCTCTAAGATATCTAAGGTTTGTTTTAAGCCAACACGAGCTTCTTGAATAAGTCTCTCTAACCCATCTGTTGCTTGGCGAATTGTTAAACAGCCACGCTCTTCTGCCAAAAAGAATTGAATAGCTTTAGCGAAATCTTGAAAGCTTTGTAGATACTCATTATCGCTACCCTCTAGCATGGCATCTAGGGCAGCTTGTGCAGATATAAAATGAAGTCTATTTGGCCCTGAAATAATAGGTGAATCACTTTGCAAGAAATTATTTGCTAGCTGTTTAACCTGTTGCTTGTCTGTATCATGCCGTAGAAGATCCATAAAGTTAACCAGCACAAATAGATTTTCTACTGGTTGATCAGAACTGCCACTCTGTAATTGTTGCTGTAGCGACTTCAGCAGTTCCCTTTCACCCTGAGTAAAGGGACGAGAGGCATTCGCTAAGAAAATTACTGCATCAGTGTTCTGGAGCAGTTGATGAGTAATCGCTGTTCTCTCAGGATGTTCATTCAGACCTGGAGAATCAACGATCTCGACCTGATGACGGCATAGCTCCAAACCTGGATGTTCAAAAACAATTTCCTGCACCAATGACTTAGATAGCTCTTCAGCAATGTTTGACAAAGCAGCCTCTTGAGAAATTGAAGCTAACTCTTGATATTTCTCAAGTGGGACTTCTTCTTCTCGGCCATCTTTGTAACGGCAAATTACTCGATGCCTTTCTCCATGTCTAAGAACTGTTACAGTGCCGCTGCAGGGAATTGCTCTTACAGGTTGAATTTCTTCCCCTAGAAGAGCATTCAGTAAAGTTGATTTACCCTGGCTAAACTCACCAACTACTGCTATTCGAAAGCATTGAGATTTTACTTTCTTAATAAGGTGAGCTGCTTCGTCTCTAAGCATTGTAGGCAGAACATCTTGCTCAGCGCTCTGGCTGAGCAATTCAAAAAGGTTAGATGTAATTCTTGCAAGTTTCCTCTTGGTTCGTTGGAAGTCACCAAGCTGCTCATAGGCGATTCTCCGCTCAATTCCTGACCCCCTAATCTCAGTTTGCGGGGGGAGTTTAGCTCTCAGGAGATCTGCTGCATGCATGAAAGCTGGATCTAAGTTCTGAAAATGGTGAGGATCCAGCAAGCTATAGATTTCGGATAGAACCTCGTCATCAAGAACTGTATTGTTAGAGCTTGCTAAAAAATAAGACAAATACCTATTGTCGATTTTAAAAATGTTGGCAATTGCCTTGATGTATATTTCTTCTTTTTCAGCAATTTCACCATCAATAGTAGCTACTTCACAACACAAGAAAATAATTAACAATCTCTCTGAATTAGTTAAATCGCTTGTCAGCCTCCTAATGATCTCAGTATTTGCATAGCTTTTCCTTTGCTGAACCCCAAGAAAAATGGGTTTTATTAGTTTTCCAATTTGGCTTTGGGGAGGTATAAATTTGCCAATAATGGATTTTACCTGCTGCTTCTCTGATTCTGTTACCTGGCCATCTGCATACATTACCCCAATTAGCAGAGTTGCCAAGGTTGTTGAAAATAGAAGTCTATGAGTGATATGTCTCTCATGGACATCGTAGCCAGTAATCTGCGTGAGCAATTCAGCCAATTCTTTGTGGCAAGAATGTTCAGCAAGCATGAGAGATCACCATACCTAGGCTTCGTAAATACAATTAACTTGGATGAAGAACAGAAGTCTGCCTGTCTATATAATTGACTTGGAGAATCTTATGTTAAAAAATGTAATAAAAAGCTTCTTTTTTCCGGATTTATAAACACGCAAAACAGCGAGGCTGTTAAACCCTCTACCTAAGATTTATACCTAATTTTCCCCGATCGGCAGTAAGGCTAGACACAATCATCATGAAGATGACATGACTTCTTCGTGAATTCATGGGTTTGTAGCTCAAGCTCGGGGAAGTGTAGTTATATAAGTGTGCCCACTGCTCCACATCTATGCTCACTCTTGGTCCCGTCACCACCGTTCTCGAAGCCGAAGTCAAGCAGCAGCTGCGCAACTACGGCATTGTCGTCTGGCTCGACAAAGACGGCACCTACACCCCCTACGTCGATAGCCTGGCGGACCGCCATGCCCACCAGGACTTCTTTGCCCCCGTCATCCCCTTTCGCGGCAGCTACCTCGACCTGCTCTTTGCCCTAGAGCCCTACGGCGACAAACTCGACCCCGAGCCCCTACTGATCCACATGCCAGGGCACACCGAGCAAACCATCACTAAAACCCCCCTGCTAGAGCTGTACCGTGCCGGTACCCGCTACCGCCGCGCCCTCGGTGCCCTGGTGCGCGAAGCCGCCACCGGCAAACTCCCCCCCGACACCATCGAAACCTACGTCAGCCAACAGCTCTCTGACCTCAGCGAGGCCGATCGCTGGCTGTCCGCCACCCTCACCGCCCCCGCCGATGACATTGACCACTACCTGGCTGGGCTCAGCTCCGAATGGGTACTCGATGGCCTGCTGGGCATTGAACCCACCTTTCGCGCCAAGCTCGACTCGCCGACTTGCTACCCGATTTTGCTCAACTACCTCCATCGCCAGACCGGCCTGGACGATCGCTTTCGCCAGTTCTACCTGGGCGATGGTCCCCTGTCGTTTCAGACCCTAGGCGAACTGTTTGCCGCCTGGCTGCTGGGGGTAGAGTACGCCAACGACCTCACCCGCCCTCCCCACCTAGATGCTCTAAAGCCCCTTACCCAGCTTTCGGCCCCCCTGCTCAAGACCTGCCACAGCTTGATTACCCACCTGCGCGATCGCCACCCCAAAACCTATATCGAGCAGGCCAATGCCGTCGCTATGGTCCTATCCGATGAATTCGAGGACATGAGTGCGGAAGACCTGGGCAAGATTGACACCTTCAAGCAAGAAGAGACCGCCATTCTCGACGGTGCCATTAAGGCGCTGCAAGCAGGGCAGTGGCAAAAAGCGCACGACTGGGCCGCTGTGCGTAATTCAGCTCAGTCATTTTGGCTAAAGCGCGATCGCAAGCGCCGAGTAGTCTGGTCTTTGGTCGAAGCCGCCGCCCACCTGGGCTGCCTGATTGCTAAAGCCCCTACCTCACTCAAAGCGGCTTACACCCTACGGGAAGCCCTCGACCTTTACACCCAGTCAGGCCATCGCATCGACAACGCCCACCGCCACCTGGAGCAAAAGCGGCTCAGACAACTCGATACCACCCTGCCCCACTTCACCTGCCTGCAAGCCGCCCTAGACCATCTACGCACCCTCTATCGCCAGTGGGCCGATACCCTGGCCGAAGAATTTACCGCCCTGTGTGAGCGCGAAGGCTTTTTGCCGGAGGCGGCTTTACAACAGCGCACCCTGTACGAGCAGGTGGTCCACCCCCTCACCCAGGCCAAGGGCAAAGTTGCCCTTTTCCTCATCGACGCCTTTCGCTACGAAATGGCCGCCGAGCTGCTGTCCCAGTTTGAAGGGGCTGGTACCCAGGTCAGCCTCAAGGGTCGCTTGGCCGAACTCCCCACCCTCACCGCCGTCGGTATGAATGCCCTGGCCCCGGTTAGCCAAAGCGGTAAGCTGGTGCTGGCAGGCAATACTGGCTTCGGCGGATTCAAAACCGGCGAGTACACCGTGCGGCTGCCCAAAGACCGCGCCCGCGCCATGGGCGAACGCAGTGTAGACAACATCGCCACGGGCCGCAACCGTACCCTATCGGTGTCCCTTGGGGACATCTGTACCCGCTCCACCGAGGATCTAAAACGCACCCTCAGCCCGGTGGAGCTAGTCGTCGTCCACAGCAAAGAAATTGACGATGCCGGAGAAGCCGAGGTGGGCCTGGCCTCCTTTGAAACCTGGCTCAGCCAGATTAAAGCCGCCTGGAACCACCTCAAG
>PYGV01000218.1 GCA_003022385.1 filamentous cyanobacterium CCP3
CCCCTGGGTCATCTCCCACAGCTGGCGCACCACCTCGACCGTGGCCCCGCCCTGCCAGCCGGTGCTGGTTTTGAGAAAAGCCGCCCCCGCATCCATACAAACGTCAGCAGCCAGGGCGATTTCGGCTGGAGTCAGCACGGCGGTTTCCAGAATGGCCTTGACCAGCAACCCCGTCTCTTCGCAGATGGTGGCCATTTCTCTGTGAATGGCCTCGGTCTTGCCTTCCTTGAGCCAGCTCAGATTGATCACCACATCTAGCTCATCAGCGCCGCGCTCGGCAGCCTCCTGGGCCTCGTAGAGCTTGGTGGCCAAGGTGGTTGCCCCGGTGGGAAAGCCAATCACCGTACAGACTTTAACCCTGCTGTTGTGCAGCAGATCGACGGCCTGCGCCACATGGCAAGGCGCAATGCACACAGCCGCAAACCCGTAGCGATCGCCCTCGGCGCACCACTGGGCCACCTGTTCTGACGTCGCAACTGGGCTTAGCAGCGAATGGTCGATCAGGGGCGCTAGATCAATACCATCCTCTATCGCTGGTCGTTGGGCCATGTCTTACTGCCTCTAGGTGCCAAGGTTATGTTGCCAGAAATTCAGACCGTCTCGGCGCTACTGGCCTTGAAAAAGCAACTTTACAAGGCATTGCTCGCTAAGCTGCGGCCAATCACATCCACTAGATTCGGGGCTCTGCCTTAGGGCACAAAGGCATTCTACGGCTTAGGCTACCGGAAGTTACTGAGTTCGCCCCGCCGCCACCCGCCTAAGATGAAGAAATGTATCACAAGGATCCGTAGGTCCACGGAGGTTTTGGTCAGGCCATTCAGCCGATTGCTTTAGACAACTTTAAAGAAGGCGGTTGCCAGCCTCATTTTGAGGAGCAAAGATAGCCCACTGAACCCTCAATTAGAGCGACTGAGCCTGAGAAAAAGCCATGCTTATTCATAAACATATTTTTGTCTCGCCGCGATCCCGAAATAAACAAGGTATGGATTGCTAAAGTGCGATCGCTCTAACGTAATTTTTGCATTCTTTGAACCGACATTAGCATGCTCAAGATTGCTTAATTAGTTTACAAGGCTTCATCTTAATGATTGTGCTTCAGGCATATTTTTAAGAAATAAAGTGCTCCCCGTTTCAATGCACAACTGCCAAAACTGTTGTCAAACTACAAAGTTCGTCGTTCCTTGCGGGCAGCAGAGGCAAAATCTGCTATTGGCGAAACTTTAGGTGTTACTTCGATGTTGACTCCGATGGCTCAGCAGCTAAAACAAGGATGTTGATTTGAAGACATCTCTAAAGGATTAGCTAAATGAGCCTTGAGCCAAACGAATTTATGTCCAAGATGGTATCGCGCACTGGTTTCAGTGCCGATGATCAGAAAACTCTTCAAGCTGCTGCCGCTTGGGGTTTAGAAATTGCGCCTGAAATGGCTGACTATTTCTATGACTATATGGGCCGTGATGCCGAAATGAGCGTCATTCTAAATGAGTCTGAGGGCCGCATTCACAGATTGCGCGAGACCTTCGTGTCCTGGTTCCATGAAATGTTTACTGGCATGGACAACTGGGGCAATGCCTACGCCGACAGGCGCTGGCGCATTGGCCTGATTCACGTGCGGATTGGTATTGGGCCTCAGCATGTTGTGCCCGCTATGGCAGTGGTCGTCCACGAGGCAGGCAAACGCGCCAAGGCGGATGGTAAAGACCAGCAGCTCTGCGATGCCTTAAGCAAGATTTGCATGGTCGATCTGGCTTTTATCGAGCAAGCCTATATCGAAGTATCGTCAGCGGCGGTGCTGAAAGAAACAGGCTGGTCTGAAGGTCTCTTTAGACGGCTTGTAGCAACTGGTGCGGCGGCCATGTAGCGAACGCTGATTTAAGCTTCAGCTGATTGAATTTCCTCCCTTTTCCTCAGACCTTTCTCCTTAATTTAAGAGACTTAATCATGGCTATTAGCACAGAAAAACTCACCCACATTTTGCAAAGCTTCGTTACCTCTACCACCGATATTCAAGGGGCCGCGGTAGTCACCCCCGACGGTCTACCCCTGGCCGCCAGCCTCCCTGGCGGCATGGACGAAGAACGGGTGTCGGCGATGTCGGCGGCTATGCTCTCCCTGGGCGATCGCATTGGTAGCGAACTGGCTCGCGGCGGCATCGATCGCATTTACGTAGAAGGCGACAAAGGCTACGGCATTCTGACCAGCTGCGGCGAAGACGCCGTGTTTCTGGTGCTGGCTGACAAGGCGGCCAAACAGGGCCTGCTGCTGCTCGAAATTAAGCGCACCCTGGGCGATCTCAAGGCTGTCTTGATGTAGCACTTTGCCCCTGGCGGAGTGAATTGCCCCCTTGCTCCATGCTCAATTTTCTCCGCCTTTCCCCGTTCTTCATTGCCGCCGCCATCCATGGAAATCATGCGTTTAGTGGTCACCGGTCCTGTGGGGGCCGGCAAGTCGACCTTCATTCGTTCAGTCAGCGAGATTGAGGTAGTAGACACCGATCGCCGCGCCACCGACGAGGCCCTGCTGATCAAAAAGCGGACTACCGTAGCCTTTGACTTTGGCCGTCTGCAGTTTGGCCCCGAGATGGCCCTACACCTCTACGGCACCCCCGGCCAGTCGCGCTTCGACTTCATGTGGGACATCCTGATTCAAAAAGCCCACGCCTACATTTTGCTGGTGGCCGCCCATCGCCCCCACGAGTTTCGCGAGGCCCGCCGCATCATGATGTTCATGAAGCAGCGATCGCCTGTGCCGATGATCATCGGCCTCACCCATACCGACTGCCCCGGTGCCTGGGATGTCGCCAATATCGCCCTGGCCCTGGGCTATCCCAACCCCAGTCGCCGCCCGCCAGTCGTGACCGTCAACGCCAACGAAACCGCGTCGGTGGCCCAGGCGGTGATCGCTCTGGTGCAGCACACCTGGTCAGGCAGTCTCGCCACCACCTAGTCGCCCGCTACCCTGCCGCCCGTTCAAAATCTTTTACCCATGCGGGATTTAAGGAGGCGGTGCTGAAGCTACCGAAACAGCATGCATAGCACCCCGCAGCCTATCCATCCCCTCCACTGTCCGTCCCTTCTCCCTGCTTATTGAAAAGGAACAGCACCATGACTGTTACCGGATACCTGGCCGATTTCTCCCTACCAGAACTCTTTCAGCTGCTGGAACAGGGCAATAAAACCGGGTTGCTCACCATCTGTACCCTGGCTGACCAAAAACATGCCGAACGCTACAACCACCACATTTGGTTTAATCAAGGGCAAATTGTAGCCGCTGGCAACACCCTCGACCAGCGGGGGCTAATGCACCTAATCGCCCAGCGCGGCTGGATGGGCGACAATGCCGTCTCTCGGCTGGCCCAAACCTGCCAGGTCAACACGCCCCTGGGGCTGTGCCTTAAAAATCAGGGGGTGCTGACCGCCGAGCAGCTCAAGCTGCTGTTTTACACTCAGGTGATGCGCCAGGTGTGCGCCCTGTTTGCCCTGCCCGACGGCTGGTTTCAGTTTGACCCCAAAGTACCGCCCCCCAGGGCCGAGATGACTGGGCTGATTGCCACCGCCACCGACGTTACCCTGGCCGGGCTGCGGGCGCTGAAAGACTGGAACGCTCTGGCTGAGAAATTACCGGATCCGTCCTCGGCTCTGATCACCATCATTGAAGGCAAGCCGAACCTGCGCCTCAACCCTAGCGAATGGCAGGTGTGGGAGTTTATCAGCGGCACTATGGCTCTCGCCGACATTGCTCAACAGCTCAACCTGCCGGTGGCCAAGGTACAGCAGGTCGCCTTTCGCCTGATTGTGACCGGCCTGGCCGAAGAAATGCCGCTCCTGGTCGCTCCCCCCCCTACCTCCCTGGGAATGGACGAGCCAGAGGATCTGGAGCCCACCGTAGCCAGCGGCGGCACAGCCGCCCCGGTCAGCGCCTCATTTCTACAAAATCTAGTCGGTTTTCTCAAAGGTAAGGTGTAGCGATGACTCAAGGCACATTAACACTCCTGCAAGGATTTTTAGGCCTGCTCAAGCTAGTGGATCTGGTGACCAGCCTGCCCGGCATGGCGATCGCCCTGTGGCTTTGGCTCTACCTCACCCTGCCCTACGACCACGCCCTGGCCCTCTGGCTCATTACCCTACTGCCCTTCGTAGCCTGCACCAGCGCAGAAACCCAAAACTGACCCCTCCCACTCATCCGCCCATCCACCCATCTACTCTCCCACTCCCTATGACCCCCGAAACCACCATTCAAACCTTCACCTGGGACGACGCCCTCAGCACAGGCGTACCCATGATCGATGCCCACCACAAAGAGCTGATTGCTGCCGTGAACGATCTGGGCCAGGCGATCGCCCACAACAAAGGCGCTACCGCGATTAAAAAGCTGTTTGCCTTTCTCAAGTTCTACGCTGAGTGGCACTTTGAGCACGAAGAAGCCTGCGCCGCCCGGCACCAGTGCCCGATCGCCGAGGTCAACCAGCAGGCCCACGCCCAGTTCATCGAAACCTTTGGCCACCTGCACGATCGCTACAAAGCCAGCGACGCCAGCGAGGCCGTAGCCGAAGAGATCTACCAAAAACTGGTGGACTGGCTAACCAGCCACATCCTCAAAATTGACACCCACATTGGCCGCTGCATTCGCAGTTCAGCCTCCGCGTAGGGGCAAACACCGTTTGCCCTGGCCAATCTGGGGGCTAATCCAAAATTCGATTGGGGAAACCCCGATTCATGATCAGGAACCCCTCAGGGGCGTACAGGCTACGTCCCTGCGCTATCTAGAGGCCTCTCCAGACCCAGCGCCATTGCCCAGGCGATCGCTTTCGTTGAACTGGGTCTGGTCAAACATATGCACGGTGCGAATTGGGTAGGGAATCGTGATACCGGCGTCGTCACAGGCGGCTTTGAGGGCGATCGCCACCTGCGACTTTATCCGCCGCACCTCGGCAATCTGCGGCGTGGTCCAGTAGCGCACCTTAAAATCAATCGAGCTATCGCCAAAGCCCACCACGTCAACCTCCGGCTCAGGCGAGTTGAGCACCCCATCGGCGCGGTTCACCACGTCGAGAAAGGTCTGCTTGGCCAGGGGCAAGGGCGTTGTATAGTCGACCCCAATCTCAAAGTCGGTGCGGCGGCTGCGAAAGGCGGTCAGCACCCGCACCGGATTGGTAAACACAATAGAATTGGGAATTTCGACCAGTTCGCCTGTATAGGTACGTAGCTGGGTCGAGCGAATTTTAATCGCCTCCACTGTGCCCTCGTAGTCGCTCATCACCACCTGGTCGCCCAGGCGAAAGGGCTCCTCAATCAGCAGCAAAATGCCGGCCAAAAAGTTCTTAAATATATCCTGAAAGGCAAAACCGATTGCCACCGACCCCAGACCCAGCAGCCCAATGATGTCGCCCAGCCGCAGATCAGGAAAGGCCACCACCGCCGCAATCACGATTCCCAAGACCCAGGTGCCAATGCGAGCCACCTGAACCGCCAGCAGCTGCAGCGATCGGCTGGGCACCAGGCGCTGACTCATTTTGCCGACCACCCGCTGAGCCACATTGGCGGCGTACCAGGTGACCAGCACCAGCACTAGCCCCAGCACGATGCCGGGCAAAAGCTGAATAAACTGCCCGACTAAATCAAGCAGGCTGGTCTCAACGCGCTCAAGCAGGGGGTTCATAGATGTGTATCAATTCATTGCAATGGCTTTTCGCAGGGTAACACCGAGCCGACAAATCGTCATCTGTCGCAGAGGGGCAGCTTACCACCGCCGTTCGTTCTGGCCAGTGGTTCGAGTTTTTGCTGACGAAAGGCGGGGATTATTCCGCAGTTCCTCTAAAGCGTACGGCCTAGAAACCGCTCGTATCCCCGTTTAAATTGCTCCTTGCCGTCGTGCTCGACGATGCTGCCGTGGGCCACAATCACGCGCTCAAAATTCCACCGCAAAACCCGCTCAACGGCGGCTTTGACATTGTCCTTCTCTGTCGTCGCAACACGCTCCAGCAGCGACGGGCTCAGTCTTTTATAGCCGCCGCCGATTTTTGTAACCAGCTGCGTCAGCCACGCAGAGTTTTCATCAAAGCAGAAGGCTGTATCTGTCAAGATCAGCGTGCGGCTGGGAGCGTGGAAAAACACCCATTCATCCAGTGGATCGGGGCCGCTAGGGCCAAGGGTTTTGAACCCGTCGAAAAATAGGTGTTCTAAACCGGGCCAGGGGTTGTTTGAGCTGGGGGCGTTGGCGAAGCCTTGTCTGTGGCAAATCGCCCGATCGATCGGCAACTCCGGCTTTTTTACCCGCAGCGTCGATGTCGCCCAAAACGTCGCGCTGGGGTACGCCGCCTTAAAATCAGCCGCGAACAGGTAGTGATACAGGTTAGGCGCGATGATGTGCGCCACGGTTCCCAGTTCACCCAGCTCGCTCACCAGCCCGTCGCTCAACTGAATCGGCGAAATCACGGCGAGTTCATCACTGGATAGCCGAATCACCGTCATGCGAGTGCCTATGCTCAGGCCGAAGTATCGCAGCGGCTGCTCAGCTACCCAGAGATCTCGATCGACGGCTCTAAGCATAGTTCGACTATGGGGAAGAATACTTGCGCACCTACAGCACGAAGCTTGACAGATTGGGCTAGCAAAAATACATCAGGCTAACCACTGCCAGAGCTAGTAATGATACCGGCAGGAAAAGATCGTCAAATAATGATCGTCTACGGCGTAGACTAGGCGGTGAGTGTCGTCTATGCGACGCGACCAAAAACCCGCTAGATTCTCCTTCAAGGGTTCGGGTTTACCAATGCCTTCAAAGGGGAGAGCTTTAGTCGCTTGAATAAGCGAATTAATCCTTTTCAGCGTCTTTTTGTCCTGGTTCTGCCAGTAGAGGTAATCTTTCCAGACGGAATCGGTCCAGGCCAGCTGCCGCTCACCCATCGAGCAGGTTGCGCTCCGTGGTTTGGCCCTGGCGGTACTGAGCGATTGATTCGTCTAAGTGGGCAGCGTTAGCGGGAGATTTGAGCAGATAAACGGTTTCTAGAAGACTGTTGAAGTAGTCTAGCGACATCACAACGGCATCCTCCGCATCGCGCCGGGTGATAACGGTGTAGTCAGCGTCATTCACCACCTGGTCAAGAATGGCTTTCAGCTTGTTTCTAGCTTCGCTGAAGGTAACAACTCGCATGGGAACCTGTCCAGTCATTTGTACAAGTGTAGCGCGATCACCCATCCACCCGCCTACCCGCCCACTCCCCTACGGCAGCCAGGGATACTGGCGAAAATCCGGCTCTCGCTTCTCCAGAAACGCCTGCTTGCCCTCGGCCCCCTCTTCGGTCATGTAGTAGAGCAAAGTGGCGTTGCCCGCCAGCTCTTGCAGCCCCGCCTGGCCGTCGCAGTCGGCGTTAAAGGCCGCTTTCAGACAGCGAATGGCGATCGGGCTTTTTTGCAGAATTTCCTGCGCCCACTGCACCCCTTCAGCCTCAAGCTGCTCCACCGGCACCACGCAGTTCACCAGGCCCATATCCAGGGCCTCCTGGGCGCTGTACTGACGGCACAGATACCAAATTTCGCGGGCCTTCTTTTGGCCGACGATGCGAGCCAGGTAGCTGGCCCCAAACCCACCGTCGAAGCTGCCCACCTTGGGGCCAGTCTGGCCAAAGATGGCGTTGTCGGCGGCGATCGTGAGGTCGCACACCACGTGCAGCACGTGCCCGCCCCCGATCGCATAGCCTGCTACCAGCGCAATCACCACCTTGGGCATCGATCGAATTAGCCGCTGCAAATCGAGCACGTTCAGTCGAGGGGTGCCATCGTCGTCGATATAGCCGCCGTGGCCGCGCACGCTCTGGTCGCCGCCCGAGCAAAAGGCATACTTGCCGTCGGTGTGGGGACCTGCCCCGGTCAGCAGCACCACGCCAATGCGACTGTCTTCGCGGGCGTTTAGGAACGCTTCGTACAGCTCGACAATGGTTTGAGGGCGAAAGGCATTGCGCTTGTGGGGCCGATTGATGGTGATCTTGGCGATACCATCGGCCTTTTGGTAAATGATATCGTCGTAGGGCTTTACGTCTTGCCAGGCAACCTGCATAGGGGGCGCATCCAGATAACACTGGTGTCTAGCGTCTCACACCGACTGCGGATTTTGGATTGGCGATTTTAGATGATGGCCTCCTACAGCTGCTTCAGGTGGTGCAAACTAAAGAGCTGATCGGCATCAGTCCACACCTGCACAGGCTGAAACCCAGCCTCCATGGCCAGCAGCTGAAATTCATCTACGGTGTATTTATAGGAATGCTCGGTGCGCAGGGTTTCGCCCTTTTGAAAAGAAATTTCAGCCTCATCCAGGTGCACAGTTTGATCACACAGGCTAGCGATCGCCATCTCGATCCGCCCCGCTTTTTCGTTGTAGTGCGCCCGATACTCAAACTGGCTCAGGTCAAAGTCGGCCCCCAATTCGCGGTTAATTCTCGTCAACACGTTGAGCGCAAAGGCCGCTGACACCCCCTGGGCATCGTCGTAGGCGGGTTCGAGAATAGCGGCAGATTTTTTCAGGTCGACCCCAACAATTAAATCGCCCAGCACCGCCACCGTTTTGAGAAAGGCAATCACCTCGGCGGGCTCCAGGTTGCCAATCGAGGAGCCGGGGAAAAAGCCGATGGTGGAGCGATCGCGCAGTTCTGGAATTGTCGCTAGGGGCAGAGGTTTTGTGTAGTCGGCACAGACCGCGATCGCCTCTAACCCGTCAAAATCGGCCATCAGCGCCGCGCAGGCCTCCTGCAAATGCTGTCCCGAAATATCAACGCCCACGTAGGTCTTAACCTGGGGAGCCGCCTTCAGCAAAATGCGAATTTTCTGGCTGCTGCCGCTGCCCAGTTCCACCAGGGCGCGGTGGTCAAGAGCTGCTGCAATTTCCCCAGCACTGGCCCGTAAAATTGCCATCTCCGTTCGCGTCAGATAGTACTCTGGCAGCTGGCAAATGGCATCAAATAGCTCCGACCCCCGCTTGTCATAGAGAAACTGGGGCGAAAGCGTCTTTTGAGACAGGCTTAGCCCCCGCAGTACCGCGCTGCGAAAATCCTCCACTGGCGGATGAAAGTCGTATAGCTTAACAGCGGGCTGCTGAGTTTGAGGAGAGGGGATAGAGGGCATGGGGAGTGGATAGGTGGATGAGTGGGAGGGTGAGTGAGTGAGTGGGTGAGTGACTGGGAGGGTGAGTGAGTGAGTGAGAGGGTGAGTAAGTGGGAGGTAAAGCACTGGAGCAATACCCATCCACCCATCCACCCATC
>PYGV01000032.1 GCA_003022385.1 filamentous cyanobacterium CCP3
TTTGGCTAAAACCTCGGGCAGCGAGTCGGCCTGGTGGTTGGCGGTGCGGTGCTGCACAATTTTCCACCCCAGCCGCAGCCGTAGCCAGCTCAGGGCGGTCGCCAGGTACTGGTCATTGTGGTGCTGCCAGCGGTCTTGCTCGGTCATGGGGCACCTGCCTCTGGCAATGGGGTTGATGACGACGAAACCAGGCTAGGGGTGGCGATCGCCTCTAGAGCAACCCCGGCGCTGTCTACCCCATCTAAGCGCAGCATGGCAACCCCACCCGGCCTGGGCATCCCCTCCAGCGGAAAGGTAAGTTCGTTGGTGGGCTGCGATCGCGGCTGGGCCTGAAGGCAAAGCACCTCTGCAACCAGCCGATCAGCCGCCGCCGGGTACACCAGTAAAACCGCCGCCTGCTCGGGCAGCACAGTCAGGCTACAGGTCACCTTCAACGCCAGCGACGCCGCCTCCGAAGCCACCAGGGAAAGGTCAAGAATCTGCGGAGCCAGCGCGATCGCCAGGCTGTTGCTCCACTGCTGGGGAACCGCCACCCGGCTGATTTCCACCGTCAGGCAGTAGAACCCGGCGACCCAGCGAGAAGCGTCGTGGGGTTGCAACGGCCATTGCACCGTAATGGTTTGGCCGTTGCCTGGGGTCGCCTTCACCGTTTGATGACAGTTGGCAGCCTGCAAACTTTGGTAGCGCACGGTTATGCGATCGCCAGCCAGCCCCTGCCCCCGTAGAGTCAGCAGATCGCCAGGTTTTGGGCTCCCTTGTGGAGCTGAAGTTTGAATCGACATCAGCTTTGGCCCAGACGAAGCCACCATTTCCATAGAACTTGCCTCAGCCTGAGCCTCCGCGTCAGGCTGAATTCCAGCGCCGATTGGCTGGCCGGTAATTAATACCACCGAGACCTGATAGGCCACCGAAATGCTGTAGGGAACCTGAAAAATACTCCACAGTTTTGACAATTCCTCAGAGGTTAAGAGCTGAGGAATAATGCGGATCTGCTCAACCTGTTGGTATAAATTATTTCCCGGTAGAGCCAACTGCATTTCCCCAGGCTTAAATTCTGGATGATGATGCAGAAGTTCTACTATTTGACCCAGCAGCTGATGGCTTGCTAAATCGTCGTCGTCGCGACCGTAGGCGGTAATGAAATAATAGAGATTGAGCGCTAAATCGGGCGATTTTGGGGCTTGATTAGCTAACGACAAAGCACCCGTACTATCCTGACTACCCCAGGCCGCATTGGGTGATATTTGATACAAGAACAGGTTAAGCTGATTGCCGCGATCGCTATGGCTTCGGGCTCGATTTGGCGGCTTTGCAGTGATGATTGTATCCGGCGACACGTTATTGACCTGCATCAGCAGGTTGCGCAGGGCAGCCGTAACCGTGGCGATCGCCAACGAGTTGCTCATGGTCTACATTTGGCGTCTACATTTAGCAAAATGCGCTTCATCTCAGCCTGGCTTGACTGTACAGCCTACTCGCCAAAAACTCTATCCAAGTTTTGAAATATTTAGCAACAAAAATACATAGATATTCTGTGGCTTAAGGCAGAGCCGTACAGAAAAGATTTTTTTCTTCATTGACTTTCTGTAAAAACTCCGCTTACACTGCGCAAAGATTCGACTTCAAAAAGTTTTCATTCAGTGTTCCCTTGAGTTTAGTGCTGCCATCTCAGTGCGAGATCTGGCAGATTTGGCTTTGCGGCCAAGCGTAGATTTGTCGAATTTTTTGTTTTTTATTCTTGGAACATGCTCTCTTCCGACTGTGGAAATAGGGCATAAGCTCAACATTTTTTTGGCAATCTCCGTGAGTAGCTTGAACCTGAATAGTGCCCCATCGTCGCCTTTGCCCTGGAGAGCTGAACTTACCAGTGGATGGAGCCTTGATGCTCAGCCTGTGCCAGAGTACGTCAGCTCAGCCCAGGCAGAAACGACGCTCAGCCTAGGCACCAAAATTCTGGCTCGGGGCAGTTCGGCTATCCAGTGGCAATTTTCGTCGCCCCTGGCCCTCCGACAGCCCGCCTCTAGCCAGGGAGCGTCGGCCTCTTTTGATGAGCTGCGGTTCTGGTTCCGTAGCGATCGCGCTAGCGGCGGCAGCCAAAACAGGCCGTTCTACCTGAGCTTTGAAGTCGCGGGGGGAGGATCTACCTGGCAACGCCTGCTGCCGGTGCAGCAGCCCAACGTTTGGGAACTGCACCGTCTTTGGCTGGGGGATATGCCTGATGACCTGCGCTCGGCGGTAAGTTCGTTTACCCTTCGCGGTCTAAGCAGTTCAAATGGCGATCTGTCGTTTCAGGCGGTCATTGGAGACATCATTGCCACCACTCCAGAGCCGATTCAAGACGTCGATAGTGCGCTGCTGAAAGCCTTAGATGAACGGTTTCGCACAGTCGCCACTGGCACCGCCACCGCCGCCGCTGTGCGGGCCTTGGTCGAACTGCCAGAAAATCCGGGCACTCGCGCTCTGCCCTATATCCTGATTATTCCCTGGTCAGTGCAACCCCAAAAGGAGCTAGGCGGCAGCTGCGAGCTGATCGACAACTACACCGAAAACGGCGTCTCCTACGTGCGCCCGCCATTGTCCACAGTGCAGGTTGACTATGCCATTGATGTGTTTGCCGAGACGCGATCGCAGAAAATCCGACTGCTGGAAGGGGTTTTGAACTACTTCAACCGCCATCCCTACCTGACAGTCAACGGAGAACGGATAGAAGTCTTGTCCTTTGTGCCGCCACCGGAAGAACTCTCCCGATTCACCACCCCTGGCCGCACCCCACTGTTTTATCGACTGACTGTTCAGGTCGAAACCGGCGATCGCCAGCGCCAGGAAAGAGCTGTGCCGTTTATCAACGTCAACCCTCAAAGATCCTCAACTGAACTAGACCGAAGCGATCCAGAACTTGCTCGTATTTAACCATTTGCTTTTATTAAGTCCTTCTAGGCCCACCCTCGGAGTCCCCCATGGTTTACCTCGGCGTCAATGTTATTGAAACAGACAGCAAATCTACCCCGGCGATCGCGGGGGCTCCCACATCAGTAGCGGGTTTCGTCGTCCGAACGCTGCGAGGGCCAACGGATGAAGCAATTCGAGTCTCTAGTTTTCGTCAATTCACCAATCGCTTTGGCAGCTACCATGCCGATTTCATGGGGGCTTATTGCTTAGATGGCTTCTTCCTAAATGGTGGTCGAGAGGCTTGGATCGTCCGTGTTGTAGGGGGTTCCCCCGTCGCTGCAACAGCCACCTTCCGTTCCGGAGGAACAACTGGTGACGGAGCACCGGCTGGTGGTGTTTCTTTCACACTCACTGCTGGGTATCGCGGGCGAGTAGATGTTGGCGCATGGAGTAACGATATTAGAGTGAATATTGAACCCTCAAGCAATGATTTCAAGCTGGTAGTTAGTTTGCCTGAACGTCAGCCTAATACCTGGCGTGAGGTTGAGACCTGGGAGAAATTGACGCTTACTAAAGGTCAGCCTAATTATATAGTGACCAAGATCAATGATGATTCTTCAGGCTCAATTTATATTCGTGTAGCTCCTGAAAGTGTTGGTACGACTTTACCTCAAAGTCCAACGCATGTACTTCTGCAGACAGAACCTGATGTTGCTCCTGTTCCTGACGATTATAGAAATGCGTTGAAAAAATTCGATACGGTTCCAATTCAACTTTTAGCTATTCCAGAAAATCTTTTGGCTGATGCACTTGAAACTGTAACAGAAAACGCACTGACTTACTGTGCCAACGAGGATAAGAAGGCAGACTGTATGTTTGTCGGACATACTCCATCTAGTCGAGATGCTGCTAAAGACTTCGGGGCAGATTTTCAGAGGTCTAAAGTTTATGGAGCCCTCTATTGGCCATGGATTACCGTAGTTGATCCCATTGGATTTGGCTCTAACCCTACTAAAGTCATTCCGCCGACGGGGCATGTGATGGGAGTCTATGCCCGCATCGACCAAACCCGAGGCGTTTGGAAAGCCCCTGCTGGTAATGAGGCTGTTGTGCGAGGAGCATTGGCAGTAGAGAAAGACATTACCGATGCTGACCATACTGACCTGGTAAAAAACGGCTCTGTCAACAGCATTCGCCAACTGCGGGGTACAGGAATTGTCATTGACTCCTCCCGCACCCTGTCTACCGACCCCCGTTGGCTCTACGTCAACGTGCGGTTGTTGTTTAACTATGTCAAGGCGTCTCTAAAAGAGAGCCTGCGCTGGGTGAAGCAAGAGCCCAACCGTGAGACCCTGTGGAACAAGATTAAGTACAACGCCATAACGCCTTTTTTGCTGAGGCTTTACCAGGCAGGGGCTTTTGGGCCAGGTAAACCAGAAGATGTATTCACGGTGATTTGTGGGCCTGATAATAACCCTCCTGACCAAATCATGCTGGGCAATTTACAGGTCGAGGTCTATTTCAATCCGGGTCGTCCGGCGGAAACTATCATTATCACGATTGGCCAACAGGATAGTGGCGCAAGTGCTTCAGAACGTTAGCGAGATATTTTTGGTTACTGATTTTGCAAAAAGATAGCGTAATGGAGAACGATCACCATGGCTCTAAATAATCCCTACCGGGCTAATGAGTTTATTGTTGAAATTGAAGGTGCTGAGAGCCCTACTGTCAGTATGGTGTCGGGGCTGAGCCTGGGAGAAACAGACACTGTTGAAGTGATTGAAGGCGGCACTAATGTCGTTCATAAGGTCTCCAGCGGTGTCGTCAAATTCCAGTCATTAACCATCGAACGCTACGTGGATGGTAGCCCCGATGATGAGTATTTTCAGAACTTTTTTACCGCCATGTTTAACTTTCTGGGCCAACCCGGTACAGCAACCAGGGGTATTGGCTCCAATAGTCGCCGCACGGGCTCAATCGTCAAAAAACAATTTGGCCAGGAAGTGATGCGAATTAATTTCTACGACGCCTGGGTCAAGTCAGCCTCTTTCTCAAATCTCACTGCTGGGGCCAATGAAGTTTTAAAGCAAACCGTCGTGCTTGAGCACGATGGTCTTGAATGGGTAAGACTACCTGCCTAGTGGTGTTCTTGGGCTTAGGTTTGTAGGGAGGTGATGATGCCAAATTCGGCGGTCTGGCAACGGGAAGTAACCTTACCCATTGGATACCTGGATGAAGCAAGTGGGATGCTTCATCGGCAAGTCACTCTGCGTAAAATGACTGGCAAAGAGGAAGCTCTATTGGCAGAACCATCCCTGCGCAGCAACGGGGGGAAGCTAATCTCGGCGCTGTTGGCAAACTGTGTCACCCATATTGAAGCTATGGCGCAGGTTGAACCAGAGGTTATGCGTCGCATGTTTTCAGGCGATCGCAACTTTCTCTTGCTAGAGCTGCGCCGCTTGACCTTTGGCGATGAGATGGAAGCTACCTATCGCTGCCCCCACTGCCAGGGCGTCACAACCCTGCTGGAAAATTTGTCCACTATCCCTGTGCGAGTCGTCGAAGACGAGGGCATCCCGGTTATTGCTGTCACCCTGACAGATGGTTACCGAGATCTGGATGATAACTGGCAGTATGAGCTTGTGTTTGGCCTGCCCACTGGAGAAGACGAAGAAGTGGCCAGTGGTCGCCGCGATAGCAACCCCACCCGCCAGCGCGATGCTCTACTAGCTCGGTGTTTGAAGCAGGTTGGCAATCTAGACCAGCGGCGAATTCAGGCGATGGGCATTCGCATTTTGTCAGACTTATCCATGCCCGATCGCCGCCAGATTCAAAAAGCGGTAGATGCCACTACCCCAGGGCCAGATTTAACCCGCCAGGTCAACTGCGATCGCTGCGGAGAACAGTACCTGACCACCCTGGATATGAGCCATTTTTTTTCAACGGCCTAGCCAGCGAAGATCTCCTCGCCCAGGAGGTCTTTCTGATGGCCTACTACCTGCACTGGTCTAGGGCCGACATTTTAGATCTGCCCATCCTTGAACGCCGCCGATACCTGGAGCTTTTAGCCGACCAACTCAAACGAGAACAGCCCCCTTCCCAAAGTTCTTAGCCTGCCCTCTGTGCCCCCAGCTATGCTGAACCGCCTGACCCTCAATTTTTCAACCCTCTTCCCGGAGCACCGTTCTTTTAGCCTGGGGGTAGCACCGGCTGTGAATCCGTTTCAGCCTGCTTTGGGGGCTGGGAGTCAGCCGTCTTTCAATACCTGGGGATTCGCCTTCCACACGTTGCCCCAGCTGACTACTTGGGCTGCGCCTTTTCTGCAACTGACTGAGGCTGTGACCTACGCCAGTCTGCCAGTCACCTTACCCCTCAACAGTTTTCTAGAGATTGCCTCTGAAAATCAGCCCGCAGATCGTCTAGAACCTTGGCACGACCTCTACAAAAGCCTTGGCATCTGGTGGACTGAGCTGCGTCGCGATCTGTCGAGTCTATTGTCTCCATCGGCCACTACGGGTCAGACTCAACCGCTTACACCACAACAAAGTTGGTCTGGCTCTATCACTCCCGTAGAGGATACAACCCTCTCTCGGTCTTTTCGGGAATTCTCCCCGGCGATCGCCCTGACCGCACCAGTTTCGGTTAACCCATTGGTCAATCTGAATGTCCCCCCCCTACGAGTAGCGGCTACAGCCTTACCCCCGGCGATCGCCCTGACTGCGCCAGTTTCGGTTAACCCGTTAGTTAATTTGGCTGTTTCCCTGCTGGGAGTACCGAGTACAGCCCTCTCACCCCCGGCGATCGCACTGACTCAAGCCGCTTCGGGCAATCCATCGGTCAATCTGAATGCCTCCTCACTGGGAGCAACGGCTACAGCCTTATCCCCAGCAGTTGCCCTGGCTGATCAATCAACGGCAACTCAGTATCAACCAGGTGCTTCAGACCAACCTCAGGTCATTCCTCACAATCCGCCCACCTCAATTCGTCCCGAGTCTTCGGTTGTTCACCGCATTGTTCACTCAACCACCGAGTATGCCAGACAATCAGCCAGGGCAACGGGCATTCAGCAGCCGAACCAAACCGAGGATGCTAATTCTCCTACCACCATCAATCTCCACGGAGGTATTCATGTGCAAATTACCGCCCAAAAAATTGACCAAACCCATGCCCAAGAGACCGCCCGTGCCATAGCCGGTCATGTGCTGAAAGAAATGAACCGCATTACCGAACGCGATCGCTTTCGCCGTGGTTTGACCCCCCATCGCTAACTGGAGACCCTATGCCGCTTCCTAGAGCTAATCGACCTAAACGGGGGTATCTGGCGAATATTTCCATTCTGCCGCCTCTGATCTACCCCTTCCAGTACAATCCTCAGCGTCTGTCAGACTCTAAGTCAGTCTCTTGGGGCAGGCGCACGCCGATTTCTGAAAATGGTGGCTTAGAAGGACGTTTGAATTCTGCCGTTCCAGGGCAGGTAACCAATGGGTTTCAGGCCTTGGATGTGGCGGCCAGCGGTTTTGGACGCATATTTTCTGCTGCCGACTTGAAGCAGTTTGAGTCAGAGGGCGATCGCACCCTCAGCATTCAGTTTGACATTGATGGGCGCGAGGCTAGACCAGGGGAGTCGGAGCGGCGGCGGCAAGATGGCACGGTGTTGTCTGATCTGGCGATTTTGCGATCGTTTGTTTATCCGCAGATTGTTGAACTGTCGGAGTTTTTTGAGGCGGCAACTAGCAGTGGGTGCGATCGCTGGTCGCAAGTTTGGTTTAATGAGCCACCTACAGCTCTACTGATCATGGGTGAGCTAACGGTTGAGTGTTATGTCAGCAGTCTACAGATCAACGAAACCCTGTTTAATGCCGACCTAAACCCGGTAAAGGCAGAGGTTCAAATGTCGTTGATTGAGAAAACTGATTCCTATGCCTTTGTGCTCGACACCCTTAAACGCATTGGCCGAGCGGCTTACAGCAGCGCTTACGAAGACATCGAGTATATCACTAGCAATATTATTGAAAACCTTAATTTTGACTAAACAAGGAGGTATTCGATGTCAGTTAGCCCTATTTCTCGTTACCGAAATTTAACCGCCTTAGATGTTAGTCATCCCACAAAGGGGCTAACTCGCTCTCTGCCGATTCGTCGTCTACCCGTTGTGTCTGCGATCGGGAGCAGCCGTCCCCATCGCTTTTTGGGTCACGAGGGGGCAGATCTGCTGGCCTTGAAATATTTGAGCAAAGAGGAGTTGTACTGGCATTTGCTAGATGCCAATGGTGGCAAGTTGCCCGACGAGTTTCAGCCTGGGGAGATGCTGCAAATTCCACCCCTTGGGCCAGCCACTCGGGTTGACAGAAATAGGGGTTAGAGCATGAGTGCCATCTTCTACTGCACCAACATTCAGGGCATGGATATGAGTGATCTCTTAACCGAAATCAAGGTTGAGGAAAGCGATACCCAGGCTGATCTGGCAACGCTGCAATTTACCGATAGTGAGTTAGTCCTGCAAGATATCTTGCAGGAAGGGCTGTCTATCCAAATTGATATGGGCCGGGCCGATGCCCACGCGCTCCTATTTCGCGGCGTGATTACCCATGTTCGCCCCAGCCTTGCTTCCGAGGGGGAGCCAAAGCTCGAAGTTGAGGCCATGAATAGCCTGATCAAGTTAGCTTTGCGCCCTAAAAGTCAAACTTGGCGAAATACAACCGTTAGCCAAATTGTTCGAGACATTGCCCAGAACAATGGATTACGCCCTGGGCGGATTGAACCTGAAGATGATGCAGACATTTCAGAACGCCAGCCCCGCCATCAGCATGAAGAAACCGATTTAGCGTTTCTGTTTCGTCTGGCGCAAGATTATGGTTCCAGGCTTTTCATTGGATATGAAGACGTTGCAGACACACTAAATTTTGTGGCAACTAGCAAACTGCTAGAAGATGCCCCGCTAAATCAACCGCTAGTCTTCAACGACAACGTAGAAGATTTTTCTGCCAGTGCAGATAGTTTTGCGGCAGTTGCAGCCCCTGGCCTTGTAATTACCGATCCAACAACAGGTGAGCCTGATTCTGTAGAAGCGGTAGCACCGCCACCAGCTGAAGGTCGCCATACGCCTGATGCCAATCGCATTGCTCGCTTACCAGAAGGGATGGCTCGGGTGGCCAACATGGTGGCTGTAACAGCCGCTAATCGGGAACGTCCAGAAGAAGCCCGGCAGAGCCCGGCAAAGATGCCGGGTAAGCCATCCCGCCCAGTCACTGACCGATCGGGCACCTACGGCGATCGCACCCGAACTTTAGGGCATCGAGCAGAGGGACGCACGACCGGCAATATTTGGTTGCAACCTCGGCGCAGGGTTCGCTTTGAGGGGCAGGGCGGGCGCTGGTCAGGGCTTTGGTATGTGGCAGAGGTTGAGCACCAGTTAGATATTGCCCAACGGCGTTACACCACTTCATTTACATGTACGAGGTAGGTCAATGATAGGCTCCAGAACGACAGAATCAATGACAGCGACATCCTTCCCTGGCTTGTATGTGGGGCATGTCGAGGTCATAGAAAATGACGATGATGAGTATCCAGGCTCAATCAAGGTTAGTATCCCGAGTATTTTTGGGCGGTCGGAAGGTGACGAAGCTGCGGTCTGGGCGCGTCCTTGTTTTACCTATGGTCATTTCTTCGTGCCCGAAGTTGGCGATAAGGTATGGCTCGCTTTTGAGAATGGAAATTCGCAGTCACCTGTTTGGTTAGGGGTGTGGTATCCAGCAGGCAAGACCCCAACGAATGCGGACTCAGCTTCTCCAAAAAAGCGAGTCATTCAAACTGCGACCAACAATTCAATTATTTTCAATGACGCTGATGGAGAAGAAAGCATAGAAATTCAAGATCAGAACGGTAATAAGGTTTTACTTGATGGAGATGGAATAACGATTCTGAATGGTTCTGACACTAAAATTGAGATGACTAGCTCGGGTATCAAAATAGATGCTGGAGCCAAGATTGAGATAACCAGCTCGGGCATCAAAATAGATGCTGGAGCTTCATCGATAGAAGCTACAAGCAATTCGTCTATTATGCTGAAATCAAGTGATATCCAACTTGGGAACTCTCCCCTTGGTCGTGTGACAACAGCTATAGATCAATGGGTTGGTAACTTGGGTGCTCCTGTAACCCTAGTAACTCCTGGCAGTCTATCAACAAAAGCTTGAAGGTTTTATCATGAGTTTGGATACTAACAAATCAAAAAATAAATTCGTAGCAGCTATGCGCGATCGTCTTGGAGGCATTCAGAATGAAGAATCAAGGAAAGTAGCGCTTGAAGCAATTAATAATGAGCAGGGAGAAGTTCAAAAAAACTTTCAGGCTTTAGGGACTGCAGTTAATTCAATTCTTGAAAGCGATGCCGAAGTCCTCTCCGGCAAAGAGGAAGATGCTGTTTTTTGGGATTGGGTAAAAGCCGTCAGCGACTGGTTTGGTGAAGCAAAAAAGCAATATCCAAATCTTCCAGAACCACCAACCCTGATGGCACCAACCCAACTTAAGGGAAAAATTCAATGAGTGAGCAACTACGGGGCTTTGCCTTTCCCTTTCGCATTGATCCCAGCACAGGTGGTGTTGGGGCCACCACTGGTAACGACAAATTTCAGGAGAACCTCAAACACCTCTTGCTGACCCGCATTGGCGAGCGGTCGATGCTGCGACAATATGGCGGCGGTGTGACCCAGCTGCTCCACGAAAACATCAATGATGGCCTGGTAGAAGTAGCGCGGCACCAGATTAGCAAAGCGATTTTGCGCTTTGAGCCTCGCATCTTGCTCCAAGAGGTGTCGGTGATTCCTAACGGGGGTGAGCTGTTTTTGCGGGTGCGCTACATTTTGCCTGGCACCCTGGGGCTGCAAACTGCTGTTATTCCAATTCAAGGGGGCTGATAGCTATGGTTGCAGAGCGTCCCATTACCGATTACACCAGTCGAGACTACACCTCTCTTCTGGCCTCCATGCTCGATCTGGCGGCGCTGAAGCTGCCGGAATGGACTGACCGCTCAGAAAATGACCTGGGACGGCTCTTGCTAGAGTCTTTTGCCTATGTCGGCGATGTGCTGCTCTACTACCAAGACCGCATTGCCAATGAGGCATTTCTCTCCACGGCGGTAGAGCGGCGCAGCGTTATCGATCTACTGGCCCTGATTGGCTACACTCTGGCTACCCCGGCCCCCGCTACCGCCGAACTCACCATCGAAGCACCCAATAACACTACTGACTCCATTCGGATTGATCCAGGGGCAAAGTTTGCCACTAAGGCCTCCCCCGGCAATCCGGCCATTGAGTTTATCTATCTACCGGCTGATAGTCCTTTACCGCCGATTCCTCGAACAGGAACAGGCGGAACTATCAAGTATCCAGATCCAAATCCTCAGAGGGCATCTACTCAAAGAAAGCTGATTGTCACCCATGCCACCCAAATTCGAGATGAAGTGTTGGGTCAATCTTCGGGTGATGCCAACCAGGGCTTTGGGCTGGCCCAAAGCCCGGTGCTGCTTAGCCGCAATCCTGAAACCGAAACCTATTTAGAAATAAAAGTGGGTGGGGTAAGTGAAGGGCAAGTGTGGACTCGTAAGGGAACTTTGCTGAACAGTTTCTCGAACGACACCCATTACCTGGCCCAGGTCAACGATGCTGATGGGGTTGAGATTCTGTTTGGCGATGGTCAGTATGGGCAAATTCCTCGTGCTGGCAGCATTGTTCGCGCCACTTACCTGATTGGGGGCGGCGCAGCCGGGAATGTTGGAAGAGATACGATTACCCAGATCAAATCGGGGGTAGTGCCGTCTTCAATTAAAGTCACTAATCCCCAGGCGGCATCGGGGGGCGAAGAGCGAGAAACCATTGAAAATGCGCGGCGGCAGGCACCGGGGGTATTTCGGAGTCGGCAGCGGGCGGTCACCGAGGCCGACTATGTGGCTCTGGCAGAGAATTTTCCAGGAGTAGTCAGAGCAACTGCCGTCGCCCCTTCCTGGAACTATGTGGATATCTATGTGGTAACCTCCGGCAATTTGCGGCTGACGGATGATATGAGGGCACGACTGCTGCAATACTTCGACGACAAGCGGATGTTGACTACCCTCGTCGAAATTCGCGAGCCGGTCTTTGTGTCCATCCATATCACCGTGGGCGAGCTGGGGGTAGAACCCACCTTTTATCAGGAAGATGTACGGCGACGGGTAGAAGGGGCGATCGCAGCCCTCTTTGACCTTGAACGCCTGGAGTTTGGCCAGTCTTTTTACCTCAGCAAGGTTTACGAAGCCATCGAAAATGTGCCAGGGGTGGCCTATGCCCGCAATGTCACATTCCGAGGGGTGCGCTCTGACTCATCGGGAAGCTTGGTTGCCGGAGAGGAGGCCACCGGGCTCATTCAACTGCGGCGCAGAGAGTTTGCCCAGAAAGGAGACCTAATGCTGACCTTGGTTGGGGGGGTAGAGCAGCTGCGATGAGAATTAGCCAGATTGTTGCCGACCTCAGTGGATTTGACCGCGCCCCCGATGCCCAGGGGCGGGGATGGGGTTCGCTGACCAATCAGGTTGAGGAACAGGTAGAGCTAGCAAACGACACCGATGCCCCCCAAGACCTGAGCGATTGGAGGTTAAGGGATGCCAGCAATTCCAGCGACTCTCAGTTTGTCTTTCCAGCGGGAACGGTTGTGCCGCCAGGAGAACGGCTGCGGGTGTGGTTGGAAGAAGGAACAAACACCCCTACCGACCTTTTTTGGGGGCGACGTGCCCCTATTTGGAACAACCTGGGGGATAGCGTCTTTCTCTACGACGTTGGCGGCAATTTAGTTGACCAGCACTCGTTCCCAGATTTCACCCCAAAAGAAACTCCAGCCTATTTGCTGCCCCAGTTTGCGGCAGAGACCTACCCAGCAGAAGGGGCGATCGCCCTTCTCTGGGAAATTCCCCTCTCGATCACCAGCCGCACGTTCCCCAACCCTGATGCGTTGCCGCTGCGCATTTTGCGGCGAGAGCGGCGGTTTCCGGGGCCCAATCGCAAGGGGGTGATTCCGGTTGAGCCGTTGGGGGATTTTGGCGAGGATGGCACGGAGGTGTATGAAACCCCAGCCTTTGGTTTTGATGTGGAGGAGCAGCGGGAAGAGCAGGTGGGCGATCGCACAATCCTAACCCGCTACCAGTACCGCAATCAGGGTATACCGAGCGATCGCGTGCTGGTGCGCCGCATTCAGGAAGAGTCGGTGTGGCTTGCGACAGAAGGGCAGTCAATGCCCCAGCGACTGACGGTGCGCATCATCGACCGGGGGTTAACGCCTAAAACGCTCTACTACTACACGGCGTTTGTTGGCCCTGGCTACAGCGGTACTGGCTATGTGTTTAGCAGCCAAACTCAGGCCTCAGCTCTGGCCACCTATGGCTATGGGCACTCGCTGTTTGATGCCTTGCCGCTGGTACACAAACAGTTTGATACGGCTAAGCCGGAACCGTCAACGGTGGGGCGGGCTGATGCTAATAAGGGGCAGCTTCAGCGGTTTTTGGAGGTGTTTGAGGCCCATGCGGATATGCTGCATGGCTTTACCGATGGCCTGCGCGATGTGCATAACCCGCGCCGGGTGGATAGTCACCTGCTGCCGCCTTTGGCCCAGATGCTGGGCTGGCAGTTTAAGAGCCAGGGCAATGAAGACCGCCAGCGCACGGAACTGCGCTTTGCGCCTGAGATTTATAACACTGTGGGCACGGTTAACAATATCGCAGCGATTATTAACCTGCTAACGGGTTGGAAGACGGAGGTGAAGGAGTTTGCCCGCAATGTGTTGACCAGTGTGGATACGACCCGGTTTGAGCAGTTAGAAGGCAGGATTAAATATCTGGATCAGCCATCGGTAATAGATAACCGGGTATACCTGGATGGCAGTTTTAGGGTTACAGAAGACTATGAAAAATATCTAAAGGGGGAGGGAAGCCGCCCAACTAACTACTTCCAAGGTCGGCGACTGCCGTCAGGTTCTCTAGATGTTCCTCCCAGGCTTGACGATATTGATCGAAATGACCCTGATGCGATGGATGACTACAGGGCCAAGTCAGCGGTCATGGCCAGATTGCGCAACAAAACCTTTGATGACCAAACTGTCTATAGCTATCATCCGCCCCCGGCTAATGAAAACCGCGACGACCTGCCTGATCGTAAGGCGCTCTATAACCAGCAGACGGTGGGTTTGTACATCACGGTAGATACCGACTCAGAAGATTCTGGGTTTGAGCAGACCGAGAGCTTTACTCCAGGGCAAACCATACAGCAGATTTATCGAGTTATTCGAGAGTTTTTGCCTATTCAAGTGCGTCCGGTATTTTATATTCGGATTCTTTATAAAGAGTCTTACAAAACTTTTGAGGAGGTACAGGAGAATGCGACCGATGTTGGCACGTTAATTGAGCGAGAGATATATGGCGAAATCATGGATGATGTTTCAGATCGCATCCCTGGTTGGCGTTGGTTTATCTCAAATCGGGATAGACATCGCAGTGTCTTAATTCCGCCACCACCTGGAGGCCCTCCAGATACCAGTTCGCGTAGCTGGCACGTTGGTTTAGATCAAGGAATAGAGGAAGAGGAGTAAAGAGGTAGTCTATGGCTGAAGAAACGATTTTGCAGAACGGTTTCCCTAAGGGTGAGCATCGAGATATTTTGCTTGGCCCCAATGGCGAGGTTATCTGGGAGCGACCCTGGCAGTCGAATCTTATTGTGGATGGTTTGAGGAGTCTGTTGGCAGGATTGTTGAAAGGCGATGCGGCGGTTTCTCGGCTTAATTTTTGGGCTGTGGGTACTGGAGAACGAGAATGGGATGAAGGTGATTTACCAAACGACGATGACCGGCGAATGCGTATTGAACTCTTTAACGAGGTGGGCCGCAAACGGCTAGACGATGGCCAAATTACGTTTGTGGGTGGAACGATCACAAATCAGTTAGAAATTACCACTGATTTTGTAGTGGATGATCTTGCGGCGGGGTTAGAAAATCGTCAACTTAGAGAATTTGGACTTTTTGCCAATGAGAATACTACTTTAGGCAATGGCCTTTTGATTAACCATCGCATTCATCCTCTCATTGTTATGCAGGAAGGCTTTACCCTGCAACGAGTTTTACGGCTAACCTTTTAGTGAAAGAGCAACATTATGGGAATCATCTCTCGTGATACGTTTGACCTCTTAAGGCGATATAGCAGCGTTCGCTTGCAGATGGGGGTGCCGTTAGTCGATGCCGATTGGAATGAATTGGATGATATTAGAAGATCGGAATTACGAACATTCATCAGGTGGTTTGTTGGAGATGGTTTCCCTGCCAAAGACGACGGCTCTAGCAACGATGCATTTCGGATTGAAGCACTGTCTACACCAGAGGCGGACAATTTTAAAGTTTCGGCAGGTGGTAGCAATGATGGAACCAGTGCAAGCCGTTGTCTTGTCGATGGTGTTGAGGTTTTTATTACCGAAGACATTGACTTTAAAGACCAACCTTTGCACGTAAATTACAATGGCCCTAACCCACCAGTAGCTCCTGATGCCACGCCTGTAGATCTCAATGTTCCCAGAGTTGCAGGCATTCCTACGTCGGCTGGTTCCTACCTGGTTTATTTAGATGTTTGGGAACGGGAAATTGGTCGTAGAGATGATGAAAGACTGGTAAACCCAAGCATTGGAATTGAGACATGTGTTCGTTTTAAACGAGATTGGGTGGTGCGTGTCCGACCAGGAACTAATGTTCCCACACCGAATGATCCTGCCCCGACCAATAGGGACTATCTTATCAATCACAGTTACGCTCCCCTCGCGATCATAGCCCGCCAGTCTAACAGCTCAAACATCAGGCAAGAGGATATAACTGATCTGCGCCAGACAGGGGTATCGTTAACATCACTTCTAAGGCGGCTACAATTTGTAGAGCAAGAATTACTAGCTCCGCGTTTTTCAAGTGCATTAAATGAGTTTTGGCCACCCCTTGCTCAACCTGGGGTTAATGTCAAAATATTTGGCGACAACTTTAACATTGGAACTTTAAGTGTTCGATTTAATTCAATAGTGGCCACAGTAGTAGAGAGAACAAATACTGAAATCGTGGCAACGGTTCCTAATTTAACTAGAGGAAGTGATATCTCTATTAATATCAGCAATGAATTTGATCAGGCAACAAGCAACAGACGGTTAAGAATTCCTCTTGATGGCCCTCTTTTAGAGCTACAGAGTTTTACACCAACAAGTGGAATCCAGGGGAGCACCGTCACCCTTTCGATAAAATCTAGAGTAGCTCTCGAGCCTGTTCATTTTACTATTTGGTTTGGTGAAAAACAAGCTGAGATATCTGCTGTTGCGGGAGTAGCCCGTGAAAGGAGTAGTGGTGATCATATTTCAAGGGTTTCGGTGAGAGTGCCCACACTGCCAGCAGGGCAAGTAAGGGTTGCGGCTATCAACGAATTCGGAATTGTTTTTAGTAACGATTCCTTTATTATTTTACCTAATTTTGTTTTACCTAATCCTTATGCATATGGCTTCGGAGCTGGAATTGGAGCTAGACTGATATGAGTCAACCGATTCTTCATTCAGTATGGTCATTCTGGAGCAAGCCGTTCGCTGCTTATCGTTGCTCAACTTGGGCTAACGAGAAACATCATTTACTTTGCTGGACTTTATCTTTAGAGACAGCCCGAAAGCATTATCCCAACACAGTACTATTAACGGATGACGATGGGGCTAAAATCCTTGTTGATAGTATAGGATTGGAATTTCAATCTGTCTCAACAGAGCTGAACCATCTTCAAATGCATGACCCTGAATGGTGGATTCTGGGAAAGTTATGGGCTTATCGCAGCCAGACGGAACCTTTCATCCATATCGATAGCGATGTTTTTCTCTGGAAGTCACTCCCAAATGCTGTAGCTAAAGCACCTGTTCTAGCCCAAAATCCTGAGTATTGTATCTTTGGAGAACACCATGCAGATGGTTGGTGGTACCGCCCCGAGATCTTTGATATACGGCTCAAAAATATGAATGGCTGGTTGCCAGAGGAATGGAACTGGTATACTGCCAACCGGAGAGAATTAGCCTATTGCTGTGGAATATTCGGCGGCAATCATGTGAAGTTTATAAATCACTATGCTGATTTGGCATTG
This sequence comes from filamentous cyanobacterium CCP3, assembly GCA_003022385.1. GTDB lineage: Bacteria > Cyanobacteriota > Cyanobacteriia > Phormidesmidales > Phormidesmidaceae > Nodosilinea. The sequence goes on from PYGV01000032.1 coordinate 17,048, forward strand.
AAAATAGTGACCGATGCTCGTAACCAATCTGCCTTTTCCTTAATGGAAAACAAGCCGGGAGACTGTTTGCTAATTGAGCAATACTTTCTGGCAGCTTGTCTGGAGTACCACAAACAACATGCTGACTCAAATTTTCAGGGGCTCCAGGTTGAATGCTTGTTTGAGTCTCCAGAGGAAGCCTTCTCATCAAATCGATCTGAGGAAGTTGGCTACACCCATTTGATTGGACGGGCCAAGCAAAGTCAAGAAATTGCTGAAAGAGTAGAGAAACGGGTCGCACAGGATTATCCACATCAGTATGAGCGCTGTTTAAAATACCTGAAATCCATAAGCTTCTTGCCTGCTTTGAGTGAATTAAAAGGCTTTAGAGACTTGAGGAGCGAAAGCCAGATTGCACATGATTTATCGAATGCTTTGAATCTGACTCATCATGCACCAGATCAACATATCATTGATGGCATCGGCGAAATCCCCGCCGACGGCACTTCCTTCTGCACCATCACCATCACCAAACACTCCCTCGACGGCACCCCCCTCACCACCGAAGAGCACCAAGACGAGCTCTTCCTCCGCACCACTGGCGGCCTCATCATGGATGCCACAGGAGAAACCCACATTCGTTCCCTCCACCTCCAAAACGGCCAAGCCACCTTTCGGCTCATCTCCGAAGCCAGCCCCAAACTCGTCACCGTCTCCGTCTTTGGCCAAAACCCAAACCTCACCAAAGCCGAAATTCAAATCGAGTTCATCTAGCGACTCACCCAGCCCCATAGATTATCTCTCCATGTCTGCCCCGGCACAGGCAGGTTTTGTCGCAGCCCTGCCTTCTCCACCCCGTTGCAACCATCGCCCCACAGACCTTGATTAGTCTGTGCCAAAGCCAACAGACCATGACAAAGGGCACGAACCCCACCCCAATAAACCGTAAGTACAAAAGATCGATGCCAAGGCAGTTTTATTAGCTGAGAACGTAGACCTTTTGGCAGTTTGCCCCAGTTGTTTAGAAAGGGAGAAGACAGCCTGATTGGGTTTTAAGGTCAAAATTTGGCAAACTCATAGTTAAGTATGAAGAATTTGAGTAATTCTCCTGAGGCCTAGCCTAAGTTTGTGTATAGTCTGGAAACTTCTAAATAGCTACGCAATAGCGCAGTTAGCACTTTAGTGCATTTGAACTATAGCTCTAGGCAGCGTGCGGAGTGGCCGTGAACTTGTTTGTTAAGGTTATTTTATTGAACCTAACCGTATGCTCAGAAACCTTAGTAGTTGGGTCTTGAGTCGGCTGACAAATTCAGATTTTATTGTTCAAGCGCCTATTTTTGGCGTTTTTTTTATATTCTCATCGCTCACTCATGCGACTGCATCGCAACCATCGGGCGGTCAATCTGAGGCTTTGCCTACCACTATGGCCGAGTGGGTCGCTCAAGCTGACCCTAGCCGAAACCGTCTGCCTGAGCCAGGAGTGCCCGTAGAACCCTTGCCAGAGCCCCCGGTTGAAGAGGCCATACCGACCCCTCCGGTTGAACCGCCTCTAGACCCAGCGATCAGCGACCCAAGTTTAGAGCGAATTTTGATTCGTCAGATTGACGTTACAGGCAGCACTGTTTTTGCTGCCGAGGATCTGCGCCAGGTGGTGGAGCCCTATGAGAACCAGCTATTAACCGTTGCAGAGTTACAAGCGATCGCAGCAGAGATCACCCAGCTTTATCTAAGTCAGGGCTACATCACCTCCCGAGCCGAGCTGCCTGAGCAAACCATTGACGATGGCGTCGTCCAAATTCAAATCGTGGAGGGTGGGCTTGAAGCGATTCAAATTGATGGCACGATTCGGCTGGCCGACTACGTGCGCAGTCGGGTGGGGCTAGGGGCGCAAACGCCCTTAAATCAGCTTCAGTTAGAAGACCAACTGCGTCTGCTGGCTAGCGACCCGCTATTTGACTCGGTGCGGGGCAGCCTTAGGCCCGGTACCGGGCCAGGGCAGAGCCTGCTGGTGGTCGAGGTACAAGAGGCCGATCCCTTTTCGGGAAGCATTGGCATCGATACTCTCTCCTCTCGCAGTGTGGGACAGTACCGGATCGGGGCGACGTTGCAATACCTAAATCTGGCGGGCTTGGGCGATCGCCTGGCGGCCTCGGCCTACCGCACCACCACTGGAGGCTCCCAGGTCTATGACCTGAGCTACCAAGTGCCTATTAGCCCGACCAACGGCACGGTCTCTGTACGGTTAGCACCGAATAGCTTTCGCATTACCGACCCCGAAGAGCCGGGCTTTGCTCTAGGCATTAACGGCTCTACCGATATCTACGAGGCTTCGGTGCGGCAGCCGCTGATTCGTACCCCACGAGAAGAGTTGGCCCTGTCGCTGGGGTATCGCTATCGCGATGGTTCTACGCTGATTTCGGGCATTGTGACGCCGCCTACCCGCAGCAGTGTGTTGAGCTTTGGCCAAGACTACACCCGGCGAGACCCAACGGGGGCCTGGGGTCTGCGATCGCAGTTTAAGCTCGGCACCGCCGTTTTAGATGCCACGGGTGGGGCACCCATTCGAGCCGACGGCACGTTCTTTGGCTGGCTGGGGCAGGTGCAGCGGGTGCAGGTGCTAGGGCCAGACCATTTGTTATTTATCAGTGGCGATTTGCAACTCAGCCCTGATCGCCTGCTGACATCGGAGCAGTTTTTTGTAGGCGGCGGCCAGTCGGTGCGGGGGTTTTACCAAAATGCCCGCTATGGCGACAACGGGGCGCGGCTCTCTATCGAAGACCGCATTACCTTAGTGCGGGGCGGGGAAAATGGCGCACCTACCCTACAGGTGATGCCGTTTATTGATGCGGGCTACGTGTGGAATAACAACCCTCCACTCCCTAACTTTAGCCAAAACCTGATTGTGGGCACTGGGGCCGGGGTTTTGTATAACCCCTTGCCGGGGCTTAGCACCCGAGTCGAGCTGGGCATTCCACTGGTCACCCTAGATGAGATTCCGAGCGATCGCCCTTCTGGGGTAAGGGTATATTTCGATGCTCGCTACCAGTTTTAGTCTTTGGGTACAGAATTTTTAGCTTCTCCAACAGCCCTATTTAGATGTTTAGGAGTTTAGTTATGCCCCGCTACTCTGCCTCTCTAATACAGCAACTTATTGAGTATTTGTCCCAGCATCTTATGGCGATGGTGGGGGTAACGCTAGCTGGCTTGGCGGCAGCACAACCCGCTCATGCTACGGAGCGGTTCACTTCTTCTGTTTACCTTGGGAATCGAGCTGTCTCTGATAGCAATCTGTTAGGGAGCAGGGCTACATCGAGCACAGTTTCTGCAACGGTATCAAGTCCGGTTGGATCGGTTGGGTCTCGGTTTAGTAATACTCAAGGGGCTGGAGTGCGACTAGCGCAGGCTATTACTCCTGCTGACGACGGTACGGGCAGTGTGGTGACGCAAACGGGAACCACCTTCGATATCACAGGCGGCACTCCAGCGGGGGGCAACCTGTTTCACAGTTTTGAGCAGTTGGGGCTAGACGCGGGGCAGGCAGCAAATTTTATTGCCGATCCGGCGATCGCTAACATCTTGGGTCGGGTAGTGGGTGGTGATCCGTCAATTATTAATGGATTGCTTCAGGTAACGGGAGGCAACGCTAACCTGTTTTTGATGAACCCCGCTGGCATTGTGTTTGGCCCCAATGCTCAGGTGATTGTGCCCGGTGCTTTTACCGCCACCACCGCAGAGGCGATTCAGCTTGGGGATTATTGGTTCAATGCCCTTGGGGCAAATGACTATGCCAATTTGGTAGCGCTCCCTAGTGGGTTTGCCTTTGCCAGCAGTGAGCCCGGTGCGTTGATTAACGCTGGTAATTTAAGTGGCGAAAGCGTCACTCTGCTAGGCGGCCTTGTGGTGAATACTGGCACCATTGCAGCGCCTGGAGGCAATATTACGGTCGCGGCCGTGCCGGGCGAGAACCTAGTGCGTATTACCCAAGAGGGCAGTTTGCTGAGTCTAGACCTTCCCATTGAAGTACGGGATGGTTTGAATAGTGTGGGGCAAACCCTGACGACCGTAGAAATTCCTGATTTGCTTGTGGGAGGTAGCACGCCGCAGGGTTTGGGGCTAGTGGTGGAAGATGGCGTAGTTAAATTGGCCAGCACGAACACTACCTTACCTACAGAGGCGGGGACTACGATCGCCTCAGGCCGACTAGACGTGTCAGATACAACTCCGGGTAGCACAGGTGGAATCATAGATGTGTTAGGCAATCGCGTTGCCCTGCTGGATGCCACCCTACAAGCCTCTGGCAGTGCTGGCGGCGGCACTGTGCGAGTAGGCGGCGACTATCGTGGGCAGGGGACAGTGCCCAATGCCGAGCAGACCTATGTTGGTGAGGGTTCAACTATTGCGGCAGATGCGTTAGCAGCAGGCGACGGGGGACGCATCATTGTTTGGGCAGACGACTCTACACAGTTTTATGGCGCTATTAGTGCTAGGGGTGGTGCTGCCTCCGGCGATGGTGGTTTTGCTGAGGTCTCTGGTCGTGAAACCTTGGTGTTTGATGGCACCGCAGATGTAAGTGCCGCCAATGGCGTCATAGGCACTTTATTGCTTGACCCAAAAACGATCATCATTTCAAATGAGTCAAGCACTCCACCTACAGAAAGTGAATTGCCAAATATTTTTTCAACTAGTTTTCCAGGAAATGACATTACCATCAATGCTACTGCACTAACTCAACAGACAGGCAATATAATTCTTCAAGCTACTGAAGATATTATTATAAGAGATGTATCCTTAAACTTCGCTGAAGTTTCTTCTCGTTGTGGCAGTATTGCTTGCCTGATTTCATTTGTGGCAGACGCTGACAGCAATGGATCTGGTAATTTTCAAATGAATACAAGTCAATCAATCATAGCTCCAGGCAGGAGTATCCTGATTTCAGGAGCTAGCATTGAAGGCGGAAATATCAATGTGACTAGAGTTGAATTATTTCCTTACACCTCTGTCGAATTAACTGCAACGACAGGAGGTATTTTTGTGGGAGATATTCAAGCGAGTGATTCAGTAAGAATGTCTGCCGAAAGGAATATTGTTTCTGGTTTTATCACTAATTTCGGCCAAGAAATTAGTGGTGAAGAATCAAGACCTAACAGTGGAGTATTTCTATCCACATCAAGTGGCAATATTCGTGTTGTGGGGATAGATACATTTCCTGGTTTTCTTGATGTGAGAGCCGGAGGGCTATTTCAAGTAACTGGAGTTTCTAATAATAGCACTCTCATAAATGCTATTTCAGATCGAACGCCTCCAAGCAGGTTGGCAAGACTCGACATAAATGCTGTTGAGAATAGAGAGATAAGAAATTTTTTAATCTCAAATGGCTACTTGAGATTAACCCAGGATGGACAGGATGTTGAAGTAAACACACTGGGCTCAGAAAATTTGACAATTGATGAGCAATTTATATTTAGAAGTGAGTTGGAAGAATTATTGCTAATTAGGGAAAATGGAAGGACATTCATTAGAGAAGGTGTTGGAGAGATTGCCACAAGTGTTGCTCTTCGAGGTGAACAGGAAAATACTTTTGCACAGATTGTAGCTAATGGAAAACCTGTTTTGATTATTGAAAACGGTATTCCCAACTTTTTAGCTTCTCCAAGCGAATTTGTTATAGGCCCTCAAATTGGAAATTTACAAGCTAGTGATCTTCAGCTAACTTATGTTGTCGATCCTGGAAATTCTACTTCTAATTTAGAGCCTCCCAGTGTAGCAGTCATTTATAAAGATTATGCAACTCCATTAACCTTTGGTTCGGCAAGCTTTCCTGCAACAGTCAGTGGTTTTGTAGGTACTATTCTAATTGGGTATTTGGAAGGAAATTCAGTTGTTGGAATAGTATTGTCACCCGTTGAGTATGAGCCACCTCAGGTCGTGCAATCTCCTGTAGAAGGGGCTACAGTAAATCTAGCTTTGTCTAATAGAAGCGAATTGAGTTCTGAAGATATTCTCGAAGACGAGTCAAATTCAGAAAATAGCAACTGCGAAGCATTTGAATCGACTGACGTTTTATCCGTTAGTGAGGTGGCTCCAGAAGAATGCCAGTCACAAATACCAGCAAATCCACCCACAGCGCTGGAAGGCCCTAGCATTCAATCTTATAACCAAAGTGGCGGCACTTTACCCAAAAGTTTGGTTTTGCCTAGTGAAGCCAGCACGGGTACTTGGAATGAGATTGAAAATAAGGAAAATTAAGATGGCAGCGCTTGTGCAATAAAGGAATGTCATTGAAAACTCATCTTTATTAAAAAGCAACCCTGGATTTCAGATTTTCAACCAAGCTAATGCCCTAATCGAGAATTTTCCTTTACTCAGCAAATTTGGTTTAAGCGGTCAAAATTTTCTCGGAAACGAAATAAATTTAGAAAAAATATTTGCGAAGCGCATGAAACTGCCGAAGTTTTATCTTTAAGTGAACTAGAACTAGCGGAATGTCAGCTTTAATGCTGCTCCGCAAGCAGCATTAAACAGCAATTCTTATGATTTCGTGCCTTAGTATCGCTAGCCTCCAACCGTACTTAGCTGTAATAGGTGTATTGTCTGCATTTATTTTTATAAATGTTACCAACACATGGAGTGTTGCTGCAAGTTTACCTCGGTCCCACTCATTATCTGAGCCACACTTTGCTCAATCCGACCCTAATCAGCTCTATCAAGATGCTTGGGAGGCTTACCAAAACAAGGACTTTGAGCAAGCAGTAGTTCTCTGGCAGCAGGCGTTAGCTCAGTACCAAGCAAATGAGAACCTTGAAGGTGAGAAAACCACCCGCGAAGCCTTGGGGGCGGTTTACCTCAAACTGCGGCAATACGACCAAGTAATCACCTATCTACGCCCCCTTCTGGATGCCCCAGTCGAAATAGACAATTGGCAGTCTCAATCTGCTGTTTGGAGTAACCTGGCTCTAGCCTTGCGTATGACTGGCAATTACGTTGAAGCCCTAGCTGTACAGCAGCAGGTGCTTACTCTGCGCCAGGCCAACCGAGACGCCCTGGGCGAAGCCGAGGCCATGATTAACCTGGGTCAAATCTACCAGGTTCTCGGCAACTACAGCACGGCGATCGCATTTTACCAACAAAGTCTAGACCTGCTCAAAGACGGGCAAAACCAGCAAACCGAGGCAATCGTGTTGGGCAGTATAGGGGCTGCCTACGCCGACCAGGGTAACTACACCCAGGCTCTGGTTTACTACGAAGACAGCCAAGCTATTGCAGAAGCCATCAACGACTTGCGAAGCCAAGCCTATGCCCTGTCTAATCTGGGAGCCGCCTATTTTATCAATCAGCAAAATTACGCCACCGCTCTACAGTATTGGAGTCAGGCACTTGACCTGGCTGAGCAAATTCCCGATAGTTGGCTAACCGCCAAAAATTCGTCTGACCTGGGTCTAGTCTACGAACAACTCCAGCAGTTTGACGAGTCGCTCAACTTTCACAATCGCAGTCAAACGCTATTTCAGCAGCTAGGGTCTAGGCCTGATGCGGCCATGGCCCTCAATAACCAGGCCCACACTCTGCTGGAGTGGGGAAAAGCGCTACGGGGTGGCGGTGCCTCTCCCGAGGCCACAGCTAAGTTTCAGCAAGCAGCCGCGCACTTAAACGAGGCGATCGCACTTCTAGACTCTATCCGTGGCGGGCTCAACACCGATGCCGAACGAGTCTCAGTGTTTGATACCCAGGCTATGACCTATAACCTGCTCCAGCAGGTGCTTGTCGAGCAAGGGCAGAGCGAAGTTGCCCTGGAGGCGGCAGAGCAGGGGCGATCGCGCGCCTTCAACACCCTCCTGGCCGAAAAGCAGCAGTTGCGGTCAGACGACATTTCCCTAGGACAGATTCAGGCGATCGCCAGAGCCCAAAACGCCACCCTGGTGGAATATTCCCTGGTGCCCGAGAACGAGTTTGTGCACCAGGGCAAACAGCGGGGCACCACCGCTGAGCTATACATCTGGGTGGTGCAGCCCGAGGGCACCATCACCTTTCGCCACGCCCCTGTCAACACCCAGCTCCACCGGCTCGAAGACCTGGTTAAAACCTCCCGCGCCGCAATCGGGCTCAGAAGCCGGGGCTTTGTGGTAGATGAGCCAGAAGCACCAGACACCTCAGAAAATCTCAAAACGCTGCACCGCCTGCTGATTGATCCCATTCAAGACCTGCTGCCCGCCGACCCAAACGAACGGGTGATTTTCATCCCCCAGGGTGATTTATTTTTGGTGCCCTTTGCGGCCCTAGTTGATGGCGCTGGCAACTATCTAATTGAGCGTCACACTCTGCTGACGGCTCCGTCCGTTCAGGTTTTAGGCCTCACCCAGCAGCAGGATCGGCTAGGTGTCGATCGCCCCCTCACCCCCGCTGACCTACTTATCGTTGGCGACCCGGTAATGCCAGAGGTATGGGATACCCAAGCGGGGCAGATGAAGCCGCTATTGCCCTTAGGGGGGGCGAGGCAGGAAGCGATCGCGATCGCAGATTTCTTTAACACCAGCGCTTTAACGGGGGCTGCTGCCACTGAGCAAATTGTCAAACAGCTCATAGGTAGCGCCCGCCTGGTACACCTGGCTACCCACGGCCTGCTGGAATACGGCAATCCCCAGGACTCTGGGGTGAGCGATATTCCCGGTGCGATCGCCCTGGCCCCTGGCCACGGTGAAGACGGCCTGCTCACCGCCGCTGAGATTTTAGATGGCCTCGACTCAATGCTGACTTGGTGGTGCTCAGCGCCTGCGATACGGGTCTTGGCAGCATTACGGGCGACGGCGTGATTGGCCTGTCGCGATCGCTGATAGCGGCGGGTGCCCCCAGCGTAGTGGTGTCGCTGTGGGCAGTGCCCGATGCCCCCACAGCAGAGTTGATGGCGGAGTTTTACCGCCAAATGCAGCAGGGGCAAGACAAAGCCCAGGCGCTGCGACAGGCCATGCTAGCGACCATGAAGACAAACCCCGACCCAAGAGATTGGGCCGCTTTTACCCTCATTGGGGCCGCAGAGTGATCAATCTCGACAATTTCAGCAGCCAATTACTTATATTAAGACGTATTTATTGTTTTATCTCACTCTAGTCCCAAAACTGCTTAATTCTGAAGTTTATGAGTTTATGAAGGGTAGGCACCAACGTTGACTAACATTCACCGTCGTCATTTTCTGCAGGGAGCTGTTGGAGCCCTAGGGGCCATTGGCCTGAGTCAGCTCCATCTAGAAAACCGTGCCCTTCGCTACGGCCAAGCTCTGGCCCAAGATACCCGCCGCAAGGTGGGCCTGCTGGTGGGCATCAACGCCTACTCCGCCCGCGATCGCCTCTACGGCCCCCTGACCGACGTCGAGCTTCAGCGGCAGTTGCTCATCCACCGCTTTGGCTTTAATCCCAACGACATTCACACCCTCACCGACGCCAACGCCACTCGCGCCAACATTCTCGGCACCTTCGATGAATACCTTCTCAACAGCGTGGGGCCAGAGGATGTGGTGGTGCTGCACTTCTCGGGCCACGGAGCGCGGGTGAATGAGTCGGAAATAATGCGGTCGCTGCTCGACCAGGCCAACCTCGACTGCATCGATGCCAACTGCCTCAACACGGCCCTGGTGCCCGTTGACTACGGCGGTGACGGCGGCCCTGTGCAGGGCATAATGGGCCACACCCTGCTGTTAATGAGATCGGTCTTGCCCACCGACAACGTTACCCTGGTGCTCGACTGCTGCTACGCAGGCGGCGGCAAGCGGGGAAATGTGATTATGCGATCGCACCTCACCGATCTAGAGCTGCGCACCAGCACCGCCCCGGCCATCACGCTGGCCGAGAGCGAGTACCAGCAGACCCTGCTCAGCCGGTTGAACTGGGGCACCCCAGAGCTGATCGATCAAATTCGCTCCCAACAGGGTAAGGGGTTTGTCGCGGCCTCATCGCGAGCGAATCAACAATCGGCAGACTATCCCTTCGACGGCTTTACCGCCGGGGCCTTTACCTACCTGCTCACCCAGTACCTCTGGCACGAAACCCGCCCCCTGTCGGTGACCATTCCGGCGATCGCCAGCGGCACAACCCGCCTGTCGAAGCACAGCCAGGTGCCCGAATACGACCCCCAGGGCGTGAGTCGCACTGCTGAAGCGCCCATCTATCACCTCGACCCCGTCGCGCCCGCCGCCGAGGCGGTGCTGATCGAGACCCCAGGACCTAAGGCCAATGGCCAGGTCAGCCTCTGGCTTGGGGGGCTCGACCCGCTCAGCCTAGAGGCCTTTGACAACAGCGCCGAATTCACCCAGGTTGACCAGGCGGGCAACCCCATCGGTACGATCAAACTGCTGCGCCGCGACGGCCTGATGGCTACCGGAGAAGTTATCGAACAAAGCGCTGCCCGCTCAGCCACCCCAGCCACCCCGCTGCTGCAAGAGCGCCTGCGCGGCATTCCCGCCACCATCACCCTGCGGGTGGGGCTAGACGACACCCTCACCGCTGCCGAACAGGCGATCGCGACCGACCAGCTTAAAGCGCTGACCTTTATTGAATGGGTGTCGGTGGAACCGGGGCGTTCGCCCAAGCCACCCCACGTACTGCTGGGCCGCTACACCTCAGCGATCGAAAGTCGAATGGCGCTGAGCGGTGTCGTCCGACGGCCCCCGGTCAACAGCCTGGGCCTATTTTCTACCACCCAAGAACCCCTCATGGTGGAGTCCTTTGGCGACCCTGGAGAAGCGATGGCAGATGCCTTGAACCGTCGCCTCAAGCCTCAGTTCACCAGTTTACTGATTGGCCGCATGTTAGCTCTGATGGTGAACCAGACCGCCTCACACATTAACGTCAGCCTAGCAGTGGAGCACCAGGGCTCGCGCAGCAGCACTACTACTCGCGGCGGTAGCGATAGCGCCATTATCATTCCCCAGCTCACAGCCCAGGGCATTGAGCCCATCCCCGTCGATAATCGCATTACTATCACCGTCACCAACCACGAGGCCTACCCCCTACACCTGGGGCTGTTGGTCATCGACGCTGCTGGGGAAGTAACGGTGCTCTACCCGCCCACCAGTGATGATGTGAACAGCGATCGCGTCGCCCCCAGAGCCGCTATTAATCTACCTGCCCTGCAAGCGGTAGAACCCTACGGCATTACCCAACTGCTGGTAATGGCCAGCCCCAACCCATTGCAAAGCGCCCTGAGAACCCTGCGCCGCATTGCCCCGACACTACGCGGCAGCAGCAACGAAGCCTCGCCAGAGGAGGTGATGCGCGATATGTTTAACACCCTCGATAGTCGCCGTAGCAGCAGCCTGTCGCTCTCTGGCCCTCGTCTGCTCGATGTCAACACCATCGCCGCCCTCTCCCTCCTGTTTGAGATCGTCCCGGCTAGCTAACCAGATCACAGGGTTCTACCCCAACAGCCCCTACAATCCTAAAGACCTCTTTAGAAT
>PYGV01000219.1 GCA_003022385.1 filamentous cyanobacterium CCP3
TGGCGACTGCCCACCGCCAGATCGGCCCCCCGCTGAATGGCCTCCAGCAGTCCGACCAGCACCTCTGGCGGGTGCTGTCGCGGGGGGCGCAGACGGTGGGGCTGCTGCTGCTGCCTCGGGTGGTAGGCCGGGTGAGCGACCCCATGAGCGGCTACTTTATGGTGCGGCGAGAGGCGATCGCAGGCCCGCTGCTCAACCCCAAGGGCTACAAAATTTTGCTGGAGGTGCTGGGGCGCGGCACTATCGACACCATCGCCGAGGTGGGCTACGTGTTTCAAGAACGCCAGGAGGGGGCAAGCAAGGTCACCTGGCGACAGTACGTTGACTATATTCACCATCTGCTGCGGCTGCGGCTGGGTGGGCGGCTGTCGCGGCTGCACCAGCGCTTTCCAATGCAGCGGTTTGTGCGCTTTGGCCTGGTGGGGTTGAGCGGTGTGGTGGTGGACATGGTGATTCTCTACTTACTGCACAGCAGCCTGGGTCTACCCCTAACCCGCAGCAAAATTGTGGCGGCTGAGGTGGCGATTCTCAACAACTTTATCTGGAACGATGCCTGGACATTTGCTGATGTCAGCCAGCTGCAAAAGGGCTGGTCGGCCCGGCTGAAGCGCTTTCTCAAGTTCAACCTGGTCTGTCTGGCGGGGCTGGTGCTGAATGTGCTGGTGCTGAACGTGGTCTACAACCTAGTGTTTGGCCAGCGCTGGGCCTACCTGGCGAATCTGGTGGCGATCGCCGTGGTCACCTTCTGGAATTTTTGGCTCAACCTGAAGCTGAGCTGGCGAGTTACCCAAATCAAGTAAAAAGAGCTTCAGCGTACTCTACAGCCGTAGCCGTCACGCTTAAGACATGGTATCCGGGATGATTTTGAACCGTCCTAACCCAAGTGGCTGTAGTTAAAACCCTGATTTCTTGGTCGCTGCTCTAGCGGCAGTCGAGGGTGGCAAACACCTGGTCAGCGGTGGCCTGGGGGGTCTTACCATGGGCCAGCACCCAGATAAAGCGGGCGTTGTTGTTGTACTCCACAAAGGTCAGCAGGCTGGCGGCATCGTAGGTCGTGGTGCCGTCTTGAAAGCGCCCCGACTGCATCACCACCGACACCGGCTGTCCGCAGAGGGTACGCTCGTCGACCTGCTGCTCGCTAAACTCGTAGCTGCCTTCCACTGTAGCGCTGTCCTGAAACTGCTCAATAAAGGTTTGCTGCGCCTCCTCCCCCTGTAGATAGCTGGGCAGCTGCCCCATCGTCAACAAGACCGACGGCGGCGAGTCGGTGCTGGCCACCTGAATCACCTGTAGACCAAACATGCCCAAGTTAAAAATGCTCTGGCTCTCGCCGGGGATGGCGTAGGTAAATAGCTCTTCGGTTTCGCCAAGGTTTTGGTCGGGGCCAACGGCAAATCGCAGGGTGCGGTTGATAAAAAACGCCAGGGCTAACCCAGCCAGCACCGTTAGCCCCAGGCAGCCGCCGCAGCCCGCCGCTATCCACTTAGCCGTATTGCCGCCCTTGGCGGGTGGGGGAGAAGTAAAGTCGGACTGGGACATCGCTCTACAAACAGCAGTAGTGCCATCATAGGTCGCTGTGGTTGGGGGACGCTGCCGCCGAGTCATGAAACTTTTCGATTGCCCGACCGCAGCCCGCCACTGCCCGCCCTATAGTGCACCGTCCCGTTCGAGAGCGCAAGGGCAAGCAGGGACCCAACACCGCTGGAGTAGTCAGGTATTTTGAGCCCAAACGCACTAAGCTGACCCAAAATCTACCTTTAGCAACTTAAGCAACCTATCGCAGGAGTGTTTATAATGCTCAATGCTGAAAAATGTTCTTTTCAATAGGTAGTTTTGCTATGGCCTTTTTTCGTCTACCCGGTGACCTGTCCGTAGCGGCCTGGGGTCGCCTGGGCGCCGCCGCCGCGCTCTGCCTGATCGGTGCCGTAGGCTGCACCACCCCTGTCGAAGTGCTCGATCCCAATGCCCCTCAGACCGAGGCTCCTGCTACCGAAGGGCCTGGCGCTACCATTGACGTCTTTTTTGGCGATGTCGAAAGCCCCGCTGGCGGCACCGTAAAGCAGCTCCGACTACCCGGCCCCGAGAGTGCGGTGCTGGTAACCTGCGATCAGGAAGGGTTTACGCCCTTTGCCTACAGCGACACGGGCATGGACTGGGTAGGCTGCGAAACCACTACCCCTGACGACACCGCAGCGCTAGAGTCTACTCTCGCCGAGCCCGAGCTGTCTGACGTACCCAGCCCCGTAGGCGGTACGGTTTCTCAAGTCACCATCCCCGGTCCCCAGAGCGCTGTTTCGGTGCTCTGTGAGACGGGCTCTCCCTTTGTCTACGAAGACCAGGGTACCTGGATTGGCTGCCAGGGGAGTTAGGTTCGACTCCGCTCACCTACCCATAACCCGGTGGGTGAGCGCAGTCGAACCCCAAGCCCCTCTTACCGAGCAACAACTCGGTGGGTGAGCGCAGCCGAACCCTACGCCCCCACCGCCTCCTTGGCGGCGTAGAGCACCTCGGCGGTGATGCTGTTAATGCCCTGGGACTGGGCAAACTTCTCGGTGTTGCGCTTCACCTTGCCGCGCACAAAGCCGGGGATCTTTTGCAGCTCCGCCAGGCCGTCGGTGCTCCAGTCGAGCCCGCTGGCGTCGGCGCTCATGGTTTTGGTCAGCACTTCTTTGGTGTCGTGGCCGCCGAAGAACTCCAGCAGGTGGTCTTCCATGCCCAGGGTGAAGGAGTTGTACACCAGGTCAACGATCTGGTTGGCCCCTTCATAGCCCATAAACGGGCGATACCCCACCGGGAAGTTTTGAATGTGGATGGGGGCAGCAATCACGCCGCAGGGAATATCTAGCCGCTTGCCCACGTGGCGCTCCATTTGGGTGCCAAAGATAGCGGCAGGCTCAAGCTGGGCAATGCGATCGCCGATTTCGCCATTGTCTTCGCTGACTAAAATCTCGTCGCAGTACTCGCCCACCTCGGCGGTGAACCAGTCGGCATCGTACTTGCAGTAGGTGCCCGCCAGCACCACGCGAATGCCCATCTCCCGGGCCAGAATTTTGGTCATGGCGGCGGCGTGGGTGCTGTCGCCAAACACCACCGCCTTTTTGCCGGTCAGGTTTTGACAGTCAATCGATCGCGAGAACCAGGCCGCCTGAGACACAAACCGGGTCTGCTCATCGATAAAGGCGTCGTAGTTAACGTCGGCCCCCTGCTCGTTCAGCACGGCCTGAATGGCGCGAATGCAGCGAGCCGTCTCGACAATGCCCATCGGGGTGATGTCGACGTAGGGCATACCCAGTTCCTCTTTGAGATACTCCGCCGTCAGCGGCCCCACTTCGCGGTAGGGCACCAGGTTAAACCAGGCCCGAGACATTGATTTGATGTCGTGGACGCTGGCCCCCTCGGGCATGACCAGGTTGACCTCAATGCCGAGCTGAGCCATCAGGGTGCGCAGCTCGCGGCAGTCGTGGTTGTTGTGAAAGCCCAGGGTGGTCATGCCAATGATATTCACCGAGGGCTTCTCGGTTTTGCCCTCGGTCAGGGTGCCCTGCTTGCGGGCTTTGGCCAGGTAAAACTGCACAATTTGCTGAAGGGTGCGATCGGCGGCCTGCAGCTCGTTGACGCGGTAGTGGTTGACATCGGCCAGCAGCACATCGCTCTGGGCATCGAGGCTGGCCCGCTGCACAAAGTTAGCCAGATCCTCCTGCAAAATGCTGGAGGTGCAGGTGGGGGTGAGCACGATCAGGTCGGGGCGCTCTTCTTTGTCTTTGCGCACGATATTGTCGACCACCTTTTCTTGGGAGCCGCGCGCGAGGACATTGCGATCGACAATGCTGGCGGTGACGGGGGTAAAGTCGCGCTCCCGCTCCAGCATCGATCGCATGACGTTGAAATAGTCGTCTCCCAAGGGCGCGTGCATAATCGCGTGCACGTTCTTAAACGAGCTGGCGATGCGCAAAGTGCCAATGTGCGCCGGGCCGGCATACATCCAGTAGGCCAGTTTCATCGGGTGAGTCTCCTTGGTGGCGGTGGTCAGCGTGAGTTTGCCGAAACACCCTGAGCCGCGCAGGCCGGTGACCCATCGGTTTAGATTCTCACTAAGATGACGCCGAAATGGGGGCCGCTGAGAGAATTCTTTACCTGATTGACAGGGGCGACCTCAGCCGGTTACCTGCAAAATCGTGCGAACCAGTGTTTCGGCCTCAATGGGTTTCGGCAGGTGGCTTTGAAACCCGTTAGAGAGCGCCTGGGCCTGGTCAGAAAGGCGAGCGTGGGCCGTAATGGCGATCGCCGGAATATTGGCCTGGGGAGCGGATAGCTGGGTGCGAATGGTCTGCACCAGCGCATAGCCATCCATGTCGGGCATGCTGATGTCGCACAGCAAAACAGCGGGTCGCAGCGAGTCGACCAGGTGCAGCCCTTCTTTGGCCGAGGCCGTCGTCGTCACCACCGCCCCCTGCGCCTCTAGCAGAAAGGCCAGCAGGTCGCGGGTATCGGTATCATCTTCGACCACCAGAATGGGCAGGCCGGCGAGGGCGTGGGTGGAGGGTTCGTCGGGCAACAGGCTGGGGGGCAGCGGCGGCGAGGGCGAGGGCGACTGCGCCAGCGGTAGGGCAACGGTAAAGGCGGCTCCCTGGTTGAGCCCGGCGCTTTCGGCCCAGACGCAGCCCTGGTGCTGCTCGACCAGGTGATGAACGATCGCCAGCCCTAGCCCCAGCCCCCCCTGGGAGCGCGTAATGCTGCTGTCGGCCTGCCGAAAGCGATCGAAAATGTGCGGCAGGAAGTCGGCGGCAATGCCCAGGCCCGTGTCGGCAATGCGCAGCTGAGCATAGGCCGGAGCCGAAGCGCTAGCCCTAGGGCCATTCGCAGGGTAGGGGCCGGTGGGCAGCCTTTCTTGAGGCAGGCTGCCCACAATTGACAGATGAATGTCGACTCGCCCCTGCTCGGGCGTAAACTTAACCGCGTTAGTGAGCAAATTCCAGATCACCTGCTGCAGCCGCAGGGCATCGCCTATCACCTCCAGGCGATCGTAGTCGTGAAAATTGGTGGTGAGGGCGATCGCCTTAGCTGTCGCCGCAGGTCTCACCGTCTCTAGGGCCGTTTGAGCGATCGCCACCAAATTTACCGGCAGGCGGTGCAGCTGTAGCTTGCCCCGCACAATCTGCGAAACATCTAAAATGTCTTCGATCAGCTGTTTTTGGGCCAGGGCATTGCGCTCGATGGTGTCGATGGCGTACTCGACTTTTTGTGGGTCTAGCTTGCCAGCCTGTAGCAGATTGGCCCAGCCCAAAATCGAGTTGAGCGGCGTGCGCAGCTCGTGAGACAGCACCGCAATGAAATCGTCTTTCATGCGGTTGGCAGTCTCAGCTTCTTGGCGAGCCGCCTGCTCGCGAATAATCTGGGCATTGGCGGCTTCGGCCTGCTTGCGCTCGGTAATGTCTTCAACGGTGCCGACGTAGCCCAAAAAAGTTTTTTGCTCAGACACCATCCGAGCCGAGCGAATGGCGGCCCAGCGCTCTACCTCACCGCTGGACCGCAGCCGAAACTCTTGCGCGTAGTCATCTTGCCCATTTTGCAGGTAAGCCGTCCAGGTCAATTGCGCCGCCGCCAGATCGTCGGGGCAGACCGAGTCTAGCCAGCTCTGGCCAGAACCCAATCCCGCCCCGTCAACCAGTTCTGAAGTCTTTGCAAAACCCGGACAAATCGTTTGAAAACGCGGATTGGTGTAGACGCAGCGGCCCTCGGTATCGGTGACAAACACCCCCACCGGAGAACAGCTGCTGAGCAGGCGAAATCGTTCTTCGCTAGTTTGCAGTTCGGTGTTGATAGCCTCAAGCTGGGTGGTCTGGCGCTGCAGGGTTTCTGTCTTTTGGCGCAGCGCCTCGGTCTTTTTGTACAGCTCAATAAAAATGGCGACCTTCGACAGCAAAATGTTGGGGGCGATGGGTTTGATCAAATAGTCAACCGCGCCCAGAGCATAGCCCTTAAACATAAATTGTTCACTGCTGCTAAAGGCAGTCAAAAAGATGATTGGGGTATCCTGCGATCGCGGCCGCTGCCGAATCAGCGTCGCCACCTCAAAGCCATCCATCTGGGGCATTTGCACATCCAGCAAAATCAGCGCAAAGTCATCCTGGAGCAGGCAGCGCAGCGCTTCTTTACCCGAGGTTGACTTGACTAAGTTGGCCCCCAAATCGGCCAAAATAGCCTCCAGCGCCACCAGGTTTTCGGGCTGATCATCCACTAGCAGAATGTTGACCGGAGACTGGGTTGGCATGCCTATACTCCCGCTGCTCCGCAAAGGTGAATCAGACGGGGCGCAATATCGCTCAGCGGTAGAACCCAATCGACATTGACGGCGGCGATCGCAGCCTCGGGTAAAATTGGGCTTTCTGCGGTGTCTGGCGCTTGCACAATCGTCATTCCGCCCCGCGCCTTGAGCGACCGCAACCCCTGCACCCCATCGTGATTGGCCCCAGTCAAAAGAACGCCAATAACTCGCTCGTCATAAATGTCTGAGGCCGACTCTAACAGCACATCAATTGACGGACGCGCATAGCTCACTGGCTCGTCAACAGAAAGCGAAAAATACCCGTATTCTACCAGCAGATGATAGTCAGCAGGGGCAAAATAAACGTGGCCGGGCTGGATACGCTCTTTATCTTCGACTTCATGCACTGGCAAAACCGTAAATTTTTGCAGGAAAGAACTCAAGCCCTGATCAGACTCCTTGTGGCGATGTTGAACGATCGCTAAAGCAGCGGGAAATGCTGTAGGCAGCGATCTTAGCAGAGTTTTTAAAGCCGACAACCCCCCCAGGGAGGTGCCTATGGCGATCAGTTCGTAGGTCACTAACTCCGCCTCCGATATAGCTTTTCGGCTTTGGCCAGATCGTCGTAGGCGGTTTCGTACTTGGTAAAGCGAATGGTTTCTTGCTTGCCTAAACCGAGAATGCCAAATTTACACAGGCTGTTATAAAACAGCTCGTGCACCTGGTTTTGCAGCATCTGGTCAAAGTAAATCAGCACGTTGCGGCAGATAATAACGTTGAATTCGTTGAAGGAACCGTCGGTGACCAAATTGTGCTCACCAAAGACAATTCTTTCTCGCAAAAAAGGCCGCAAAATAGCGTTGTTATAGTGGGCTGTGTAGTACTCAGAGAAGGTGCGCTGCCCGCCTGCCTTTAAATACAGCTGAGTATATTCCTGCATCTGTTTGTATGGGTAAATACCCTGTCTTGCCGTCTGCAAAACCCTATCGTTGGCATCGGTAGCATAGATGCGGCAGCGGTGGTACAGCCCTGCTTCCTGCAGAAGAATGGCCATAGAATAAACTTCTTGCCCAGTGGAGCAGCCCGCGTGCCAAATGCGAAAAAAGGGATAGGTACGCAGCAGCGGCACTACCTGCTGACGAAAGGCGATGTAAAAGCTTGGATCGCGAAACATGGCTGTGGTATTGACCGTGAGCCCCAGCAGCAGACGATCGGCACAGGCGCGATCGCGCAGCATTTGAGCCTGTAGTTCGGGCACGCTGGAGAGATGTTCGGCCTTCAAAAAGCTGTGAATGCGACGCTTGAGAGAGGCTTTGGCATAGTTGCGAAAATCGTAGCCATACCGATAATACAGCCCCTCAATTAGCAAGTGAATATCTACATCGTCTGGTTTTAAGATACCCACTGATCCTGCACAACGTATTCGGACAACGGTTAAAGCGTAAGTGCCATGCACAGGTTCGATCGAAAACCCATCATGCTTAAGATCTATTGTCGCTCAATCCTGGGGTTAAGCCGTATTCCAAAAAGAGGATTTTAGGCCGCAATCAGGTGTAAAGCCACAGGCGCAGCAGGGTCAGCAGCTGTTCGGTATCGATGGGTTTGGTGATGTAGTCTGAAGCCCCCGCCTCAATGCATTTTTCGCGATCGCCCTGCATGGCCTTAGCCGTCAGCGCAATGATCGGCAGCGAGCGAAACGGCTCCTGTCGGCGAATCAGGCGGGTTGTTTCATAGCCGTCAAGCTCAGGCATCATTACATCCATCAGCACCAGGCCGACGTCGGGGTTGGCCCGCAGGGTGGTCAGGCCGTCGCGGCCATTTTCGGCAAAGACTACCTCCATGTCGTACTGTTCGAGCAGGCTGGTGAGGGCAAACACGTTGCGCACATCGTCATCGACGATCAGCACTTTTTTACCCGCCAGGGCCGGGTCGCTCTGCTGCAGGCGCTCCAGCATTTGCTGCTGACTCGGCGGCAAATTGGCCTGCACGCGGTGCAAAAACAGCGCGGTTTCATCCAGCAGCCGCTCGGGCGATCGCACATCTTTAATGATGATGGTCTCGGCCAGGCGGCGCAGCTGGGTCTCTTCGGCCTCGGTCAGGTCTTTGCCGGTGTAGACAATGATCGGCAGCCGCACCAGGGCTGGGTCCTGCTTGATCTGCTCGATCAGCTCAAAGCCGTTCATATCGGGCAGGCCCAGATCGAGCACGATGCAGTCACAGGGCTGCGATCGCAGCGCCGCCAGGGCCGCCGTCCCCGTGTGCACAGCGGTGCTGGTCACCTCGGGGCCACCAATCAGCTCAATAATGCTCTGGGCCTGCACCGGGTCGTCTTCGATCACCAGCAGGTAGCGCACCCGCCGCTCCACAAACTGCTTGATGTCGAGCAGGGTTTGGCTCAGCACTTCGGGGGCGACGGGCTTTTGAATGTGGGCGATTGCCCCCATCTGAAATTCCCGCGGCTGCTGGTCATTGACCGTCATCACATGGACCGGAATGTGGCGAGTGGTGGGATCGTGCTTGAGCTGCTCCAGCACGGCCAAACCGTCCATGTCGGGCAGATGCAAGTCGAGGGTAATGGCGTTGGGCACAAACCGCTGGGCCATCGCCAGCCCGCTCTGGCCCTCCAGGGCCACCAGCACCTTAAAGCCCTGCCCCCGCGCCATATCGAGCAAAATGCGGGCAAAGTTGGGATCATCCTCAATCACAAGCAAAACCTGATCAGAGGCGTTTCCAGGGGCGTTTCCATCCGTCTGTACCTGGGCCCGGTCGTCCGTTAGGCTGTCGGGCAGCGGCGACAGCGATCGCTCCAGGCGATCGACCGTCGGCACGGTTGCTGGCGGTTCAGGGGCGGCGACGGGAAGCTCCGCTGGCCCTGGTGACAACGGGCCGGGGGCGGGGGC
>PYGV01000004.1 GCA_003022385.1 filamentous cyanobacterium CCP3
ATCCAGCAACAATCCCAAAGAGCAGGTGGTGAACATTGGTAGCCTCAAGTCGTGGTTCACGCGCAGCGACTACCCCCGCGCCATGACGGTGTCGATTGGCACGGGGGCACCAGAACCCCAGCCCATGCCGCCGCCGCCACCGCCGCCACCGCCCACTGGCAATACCATCAATGCGGCTGGACTAGAGATTGTGAGAGGGTTTGAAGGGCTGAGTCTGACCGCCTACCCTGACCCAGGCACTGGCGGTGAACCCTGGACCATCGGCTACGGCCATACCTCTGCGGCCGGGCCACCCCAGGTATATCGAGGCCTGAGCATTACCCGCGCCGAGGCCGAAGAGATTCTCAAGCGCGATCTGACTAAGTATGAGAAGGCCGTAGCCAATGCGGTCACCCGCACCCCTACCAGCGACCAGTTTTCAGCTCTGGTGTCGTTTACGTTTAACGTTGGCCCCGGCAATTTTCAGACCTCTACGCTGCTGAAAAAGCACAACGCGGGCGACTTTGCAGGTGCCTCAGAGGAGTTTGGTCGCTGGGTCTACGCCGGAGGCAACGTAATGCCGGGTTTGCAGCGCCGCCGTCGGGCTGAGCGCGCCCTCTACCGCAGCGAAAACTGGCAGCAGTTTATGTAAACTCTGGAACCTAACCTCATCGGTTGGACTTGAATTTTGGCGGTGGCGCGATCGCGTCACCGCCCGTTTAGTTTATGGGGGGTTGCCTCACCCCTCAACTGAGGGCTCAGTAGGGTCAGCTACCATAGAAAGCATTAAGAGCTGTGAATCACTACAGCAGCGATCGGCATTGGGTGGGAAAAACTAGGTTGGGAAGACCTAGCCTGTATAGCCGTCAGAGGACTGTTCTCGTCGAGGCTGGCCTTGGCCCCTGGCAGGTCACAACACCGAGTACTGTTTAGGTAAGATTACTTTTTTGACTTTTTGGGATGGAGAGCCGAGGCCACTTTTGCCCCTAAGAGCTTGATGTATGACCGGTGATGGGATGTCGACTCAGCTCAACCACAGAACGCCTGACGACAGAACGCCTGACGACAGAACGCCTGACGACAGAACGCCTGACGACTGCGAACAGACTGTGGCAGCTGGCCAAACTGGTCAGCCAGAGGCCTCTGAGCAGCATTTTTGCGCCGTGCTGGAAACGATGGCTTTGGCGGGGCTGGTGGTCGATGCCCAGGGCTGCATTTTGTTCTGCAATGATTACTTGCTCACCCTGACCGGCTGGCAGCGCCAGGAGGTGCTGGGTCGCAGCTGGGTTGAGCTGTTTATTCCCGCTGAGCAGCGGCAGCCGCACAGAGTTTTGTTTGAAGCAGCGATCGCACGTGGGCAGTGCCCCATCCATCACACCAATGAAATTCTGACCCGCAGCGGCGATCGCCGCCTGATCGCCTGGAACAACACCTTCTTTGCTGACCCAGAGGGCCACATTCAGCACATCACCTGTATTGGTCAAGACATCACCGACCAGCACCAGAGCGAGCAGCGCCTCAAAGAAAGTGAACGTCGTTTTCAAACGGTAGCGGCCAACCTGCCGGGGGTGGTGCTGCGCTACCTGTTGGCCGCCTCAGGTAGCGAGACAATTCCCTACATTAGCCAGGGCTGCACTCAAGTTTGGGAGCTAGAGCCGGCCCAGATCCAGCAGCAGCCAACCCTCCTGTGGCAGACCATTCATCCTGACGAGCGCGAGGCGGTGCGGCATCTGATTCAGCACTCGGGCAAAACCCTTACCCCGTGGTTTTGCGAGTGGCGCATAGTTACGCCCTCCGGGCAGGAGAAGTGGCTACAGGGCATGGGCCGTCCAGAACGCCTGGCCAATGGCGACACGGCCTGGGATACGGTTGTACTCGACATCAGCGAAAGGATGCGGCTTGACGCCGAACGCAAGCAGACCGAGCAGGCGCTAATTGATGCCCACCAGCAAATACAGGCCTTTATCGACAACACCCCTGCCCTGGTCAATCTGTTTGATGCCAACGGGTGCTATCTGCGGGTCAACCAGGCCACCGCAGATCAGTTTGGCCTCAGCCCCCAAGATATCCACGGCAAGTACTTTGGCGATTTGCTGCCAGCGCCAGTGGTCAATACCTTCATGGCGCGAGTTCGGCAGCTGGTTACTACCCAGGCACCCCTCACCGTCGAAGACACCCTGGTGCTCAACGGTGAGCAAAAAGTTTATCGTTCCGTGCTCTTTCCGGTCAGCAGCAGCGGTAGCGATGGCCCCACCTTTGGCTCAGTAGCGACCGATATTACCCCCCTGGTACAGGCCCAGCACGCCCTGCATCGTCAGGCCGAAGAAGAGCGCCTGATTCGCACCATTACCCAGCACATTCATCAATCGCTGGAAGTCAACCAGATTCTACAGACCACCGTGACCGAGGTGAGGCAGTTTTTGCAGACCGATCGGGTGCTGATCTACCGCTTTAACCCCGATCTCAGCGGCACGATGGTGGTCGAGGCGGTACTGCCGCCCTGGCAGCCCACCCTGGGCCTCACCGTCGAAGATACCTGCTTTCGCACCACCCCTGCACTGGTCAACCACTACCGCCAGGGCCGCACCCACCATATTGATGACGTCGGTCAGGCCGATATCAACCCCTGCTACCGCGATCTGCTGGCTCGCTTTCAGGTGCAGGCCGCCCTGGTTGTACCGATCAACTGCGGCAGCGAGCTGTGGGGGCTGCTGTGTGTTCACCACTGCCGAGCGCCGCACCTGTGGCAGCCCAAAGAGAGTGCCCTGCTGGCTCAGCTCGCCGACCAGGTTGCCATTGCCCTACAGCAGAGCCAGCTGCTGGCCCAAACCGCCGCCCTGGCCCGCCAGGAAAAGCTGCTCAACAACATTATTGGGGCCATTAGCGACAGCCTGGAGCTAAACACGCTGCTGCAGCGAGCGGCTACCGAAATGCTGTCTACCTTTAAGACCAGCCGGAGCCTGGTAGTTCTCTGCCAGGCCACCGACTCACACCTGATGCATACCACCACCGCCAGCATACCCGGCTTTGATAGTTTACAGGGCCAGGTCATTCCGATTGAGGGCAATCCCCACGCGCAGTGGGTGCTCAATCAGGAGGCTCCCGTAGTCGTCAATGACGTCACCCAAGAGCCTACTCTCATCCCCAACTTAGAGCTGGCTTTAGAGCTTAAAATCGGGGCGATACTGGCCGTCTCTATTCGCTACCGGGGCGTGGTGAAAGGGATTCTCAGCGTTCAGCAGTGTCCCGGCCCTCGTCAGTGGAGCCCAGATGAAATCAAACTGATCAAGCGGCTGGCCGACCACCTGGCGATCGCCATCCACCAGGCTGAGCTATACGCCCAGGCCCAGGGCGAACTGGTCGAGCGCAAGCGGCTAGAGGCCCAGCTACGCTACGACGCCTCCCACGATCGCCTCACCGGACTGCCCAACCGCACGCTGTTCTTAGAGCAGATGGCCCACGCGATCGACCAACTTCATCACCATTGCCAGGCCCCTGCTGCCCTGGCCTGCCCAACACCAGACGCCCCCTCAGTCTCCTGCTGCGATTCCAAGACGGATACTCGTTCCGAGTTGGATTCCGAACACTGCGCGAATCGCCAGTTTGCCCTGCTGTTTCTCGACCTAGATCGCTTTAAGGTCATCAACGACAGCCTGGGCCACGCTATGGGCGATCGCCTGCTCCAGATTGTGGCCCAGCGACTGCAGGATGGCCTGAGTCCGGCCGATCTAGCCGCACGCCTGGGAGGCGATGAGTTTGTGGTGCTGCTGAGCGACCTCAACGATGCCACCGTCGCCATCAGCATGGCCCAGCGCATTCACACCATGCTCGAAACTCCGGTGCTGCTTGAGGGGCACGAGGTCTTTATCCGCGCCAGCATTGGCATTGCGCTCAGCTCGAATGCTTATACCGACCCCAACCAGGTACTGCGCGACGCCGATATTGCCATGTACAAGGCCAAGAGCAGCAACCGCGAGTACGCTATTTTTGACGCCCCTATGCACACCCTGGTGGTTCAGCAGATGCAGCTCGAAAACGACCTGCGTCGCGCATTGGAGCATGGGGAACTGCGGCTGTTCTATCAACCTATTGTCACGCTAGCTACAGGCGTAATTCAGGGGTTTGAGGCGCTGGTGCGCTGGCTGCACCCCCACCGAGGGCTGGTACCTCCCCTAGACTTCATCCCCGTCGCCGAAAATACTGGCTTGATTACCAACCTTGACCTCTGGACCCTAAACGAAGCCTGCCGCCAGATCAGCCAATGGCAACAGCAGTTTGCTGTCAGTAAGCAGTTCACCGTCAGCGTCAATCTATCGGGCAAACAGTTTGTGCGCCCCGACTTGATTCAGCAGATCGACGACGCCCTCGATCGCAACGGCCTAGAGGGGCGGCAGCTTAAGATTGAAATCACCGAGAGCGTGCTGATTCAAAACGCTCAGCTGGCCATTGAGCTGCTCAAACAACTGCGCCAGCGCCACATTCAGGTCTGTATGGATGACTTTGGCACCGGCTATTCATCGTTGAGCTACCTGCATCGCTTTCCCATCGACGTGCTCAAAATTGACAAGTCGTTTGTGACGACCCTGCAAGACCCCCAGCCCTGCCAGGGCGACTACGAAATCGTCAAAGCCATCATTAACCTGGCCACTAACCTCAACTTGACCGTGGTGGCAGAGGGCATTGAAACGGCAAATCAGGCCCACTACCTCAAGGCCCACCAATGCCAGGGCGGGCAGGGGTACTATTTTTCTAAACCCCTCTCGGTGGAGGCAGCCACAGCCCTGATCGCGCAGCTCGACCGCTCACCCGCTGCTAAAACGGAAACGGCTTATAGGAAATCCACTGGGCCCACAGCTTAGCCAGCGTGCCGCCGACAATGAGCTGATTGAGAGCGTGGTTGAGCGCCTCTAGCAGCTCGCGGTTACCCGGCAACACCCCAATGCCAAAGGGATGCTGGGTGGGCAGCTGAAAGGCAACCCGCAGGGTATGGGTATCGGCTTCGGCGGTGAGCAATGGCAGGGCGTCTCCGACCAGGGCATCAATTTCGTTTTGAGCCAGGGCGCGCAATAGGGCAGACCGGGTCTGATCGGACACTGTAAAGGGCACCCACTCCAGGTCAGGCAAAGCTTCAGCGAGCCCCAGTGAGGTGCCACCGGCCAGGGCCGCCAGACGCTTGCCCGCCAGGTCTGAAACAGTGTGAATAGGGCTGTCTTCGCGCACCAGCACAGCCTCATCAAAACGTCCGTAGGGACGGGTAAAGTCAGCCCAGGCGCGACGGTCTTGAGTGATGGCCTGGCTAAACCACACCACGTCGTAGTTGCCCGTGCTCAGAGCCGGGTAAAACTTGGCGGGCTCAACGTCAAACCACACTGGCTCTAGCCCTAGCACCTCACCTACCGCCCGCGCCACGGCGGGTTCATACCCCAGGCGATCGCTCTCCTGGATGAAGCTCATTGGGCGAGCGTCAAAATCGCTGGCAATAATCGCAAGTTGACCAGGGCGAACGGTGGTGAAATCCATAAACCAGGCAAAGACCTTATGTTGTAAGAGTATTGTGACACCAAACCCAGTCTCCCTAGGGGGGCTGTCTCCCCCCAGATCGTTGATGGCTCCCACCTCTCCCTTGAAATCGCCCTCCTTTCATGGAATGGTGAAGGCAGTATTGCAAGCATGCCCGAGAGCTGAATGACTGTTGGTAATCCTGCTTCTGACCCGGCCTTCGCCCCCCTGCGCGACTTTCGACCACTGTTGCTTAAGGCCCACAAAATTTTGATGGATGCTGAAAAAGATCGTTACGAGGCCAGCCACGGCGCGATCGCGACCAAGGGCGATTACCTGCGACTGGTGCTCAGCCACGAGCAGTTTAGCTGGCTGCGGCCTATTTCTCAGCTAATTGTACAGATCGACGAAGTGCTAATGTCAAAGCAGCCCCAGCCCGTAGAGCGCGCCCCCGAGTTGCTCAACCAGGCCCGCCACCTGCTGCACGACACCGAAATTGGCCAGGTGTTTCAAGATCGCACCCAGCTTGTTGCCCGCAGCAACCCAGAAATGGCCGCCATGGCCCAGCGCATGGACGAACTGATGCAGCCCTACGGCCCTCAGCCAGGAAACAGCCCCACCTGATCGACAACGCCCACGTGGAGGCGACCATCCTGTGCAAAGATAAGAGGATTGCAAACAGAACGTTCCCACCTGGGTACCAGGCGCTAGGGAGGACTGAGTAAGAGCGAGTGTGTGTTATGAATGTTGGCGATCGCGTCCGAATCAAAGAATCCGTAATTTTTTATCACCACCCGCTGCACCGCAACGAAGCCTTCGATGCCAAGGGCCTGGAGGGTGTGATTATCAATATTCTCACCGACTACAAGGGCCGCCCCATCAGCCCCAACTTTCCCGTTCAAGTCGAGTTTGACGTCGAGGGAGCCAAGCGGCCCCTGCGCGCTCACCTCAAGCGCGACGAGCTAGAAAGCCTCTAAAAGCAAGGATTTCTGCAATTGAGGGTAGCCGTCTCGGCTATCCACGACCAGTCAGGCTCTGCTGCAGCCAGCGTTCTCAGACCGGGCGACGGTTGAACAACCTCAGCAGGTTCAGCTCCGATCGCATGTGCTCAAGATCGCGCTGGTTTTCGGCGGCCACCTGGTAGTACCACTGGCAATACTCCTCCAGGCTGGCCCGGTGCTCCAGCTCCAGGCGAAATTCCTGGGCCGCCTGGTGCAGCTCCAGGTACTCGATCACCTCCTGAGATGTGGGCAGCGATCGCGGCCTTAGGTATTCAAACATAGCCACCTGGAGCGCTATAGGGTCATCATAGCTTGCAAGCCGCCACGGCCAAACAGCCCCAGCCCAGCATCAGCAGGGCACCGCCAACCGGGGCTACTGCGCCTAGCAGGTTTTGTCCGGTCAGGGCCAGGGCATAGAGACTGCCCGAAAACACGACGGTACCGGCAACAAAGGCCCAGCCTGCTGCCGTTAGCAGCCCCGGCGCACCGAGCCCCTGGGCCAGCACCAGGGCGACCACCAGCAGGGCCAGGGCGTGGTACATCTGGTAGCGAGCGCCGGTTTCGAAGATGGTCAACAGGCGATCGCTGAGCTGAGCCCTGAGGGCGTGGGTAGCAAAGGCCCCTGCCGCCACCGATGTACCGCCCAGTAGCCCTGCGATCGCCACAAACAGCCGATCTATCGTCATGGTTGCCCTTTCACCTAGCTGGCTGACGGTTCGCGCACCGCTTCTACCAGGCGCGAGAAGTAGAACTGAGTTTTGGTCATCGCCCGTCGCTCAATGTGCCAGCCGTCGGCCTCCAGCGCCTTGATGATATCGGCCTCCCGGTGTAGGTAGGCCCGTGTCGCCTTGCTCGGGCCGGGGAAGAACTCACCCACCTTCTTCAGCGCGCTGTAGAAAACTGTTTTGGGCGCAAAGCTCATGATCAAACGCGATTCAGCGAGGGAGCTCAGGTGGCTAATCATGGCCTGCACCTTGTCCTGAGGGTAGTGAATCAGCACGTCCAAACAGATGACCGTGTGATAGCGCCCGGCCAACTCCTCTAGGTCTTTGACCTCAAAGGTGGGCAGGTTTTTGCCCTCTAGCGCAACCTCAGCTCGCTGCCGCGCCTCTTCTACCATTTTGGCGGAGATGTCGCTGGCGTAGACCCGAGCCCCCGCCTGGGCCAGCGGAATGGCGAGGCTGCCCACACCACAGCCCGCATCGCAGCAGGTAAGCCCGGCCAGATTGCCATCGGCCTCGAGCCAGCCCATCAGGGTGTCAACGGTGCGCTGATGGCCCTTGCGAATGTCGAGCTGCACCTTGTTGACCTCACCATCGCCGTAGATGCGCTGCCAGCGGTCAAATCCAGTGGCGTTAAAATACTCACGAACTACGGTCTTATCGTCTATGGCAGTCATGGGTAGGCTTTAAGAGTTTGCTAATTTCTGTAAAATTCTATGATGTTTTGCTGCGTCACAACGCTCCGCAACGAAACTCAATCTTCCTGAACGAACCGGAGAAACGGCCCCGGAGAGCGCGGCTAGAACCAGCCAGTGGCATGATGGGAAGGCACTTTCTGACAGCATAGACGGCTATGGCTACTCCCTCGGTTGCGCCTGAAGTTGGCATCATCATGGGCAGCGACTCAGACCTGCCCACCATGGCGGCGGCCATTGAGGTCTGCGCCGAGTTTGGGCTAGCCCATGAGGTTGCCATTGTGTCGGCCCATCGCACCCCCGAGCGCATGGTTACCTACGCAAAAACGGCTCGCGATCGCGGCCTTAAAGTCATCATCGCCGGGGCGGGCGGCGCGGCCCACTTGCCTGGCATGGTCGCGGCCCTCACCCCCCTGCCGGTGATTGGCGTGCCCGTGGTCAGCCGCACCATGCAGGGGCTCGACTCACTCTACTCCATTGTGCAAATGCCAGCGGGCATTCCGGTGGCTACGGTAGCGATCGGCAACGCCAAAAACGCCGGGCTGCTAGCGGTGCAGATCTTAGCTACAAGTCGCCCCACCCTACTCGACCAAGTCACCCAGTATCGCCGCGACCTAGAAGCATCGGTACTCGCTAAACAGCAAAAACTTGATCACCTCGGTCCCCAGCGCTATCTGCAAGATCAGGGCTAGGGGTCGCCAGCACCTGCCAAAGTGCAATGTTCCTTTAAGAATTTTTTGGCAGAAATTTAATTTGCCGCTAATTAATACCGCGTTTTGAAGGCCAATCCGGGGAATGTAATGCCTTCACGGGGTGCTATGTATCGCCTGATACAGATTGACGGCCTCAGAATTGATGGAATCAATTTGTTCCGTTCTATAGGCGAATTCCTCTGCCTGACACGTGTTAAAAACATCCAGGCAGATTGGTGTAGGTTTCTAAAGGTGTTTTAGCTAGCTTTAGCACCTAACAGAGACTTATAGCTTTTGCGTATCGGTTCGCAGAAATCATCTTTTCTGTGGGCTTTAGCTCCCATACTGGTCTGTCTCGCCGCCCTGGGGCTGAGGGTTCAGGTCTAAAAACGGTAGGCCGTGTTCACTGTCTGATTGTGTTGAAGGAACGTCTGTTGAGATGTCTAATTTAGTGTTGCGTAATCGTTCTAGGTTCCGAAAACGGTCTAAGACCGGCTTCTGGAGCACCAGCGTGCCGCCCTTCGATAAGGCGATTCAGCGTCTGTTTGGCCGCGTAGGCGGCTGGGCTTGGGTAGCCTGTATTCCTCTAGCGCTGGTTATTTTGGCCACCTGGGGAGTTGCTGCTCAGGCGCAAGAAGAGTTGACCGCAGCGGATGTGCAAGTCACCCTTGACAATATCTGGGTGACGATTGCAGCTTTCCTGGTCATTTTCATGAACGCCGGTTTCGCGATGGTAGAAACTGGTTTCGCCCGCCAGAAGAATGCTGTCAACGTGCTGACCAAGAACCTAATCGTTTTTGCCCTGGCTACCTTAGGTTTCTGGTTCATCGGTTTTTCGCTGATGTTTGGGGCCAACGGCAACGCCTGGGTAGGCTGGGCAAGCTTCTTCCTCGGTGGGGCCCCTGAGCTCTATGGTCTAGGCCCCGATGGGCTCAACCTGTCGAAGGATACCTTCTTCCTGTTCCAAGTTGCCTTCGCCGGTACCGCTGCCACCATTGTGTCGGGGGCCGTAGCCGAGCGCATTAAGTTCGTTGACTTTCTCATCTTTAGCGTTCTGCTGACAGCTATTGCCTACCCCATCACCGGCCACTGGCTGTGGGGCGGCGGCTGGTTAGCTGAGCTTGGATTCCACGACTTTGCAGGCTCTACCATTGTGCACTCGGTCGGCGGCTGGGCTGCTCTCATGGGTGCCGCGTTTCTTGGCCCCCGCATGGGTAAGTACACGGCTGAGGGGCAGGTTAATGCGCTGCCCGGTCACAATTTGAGCATTGCTACCCTGGGCTGTCTAATTCTCTGGCTGGGCTGGTTTGGCTTCAACCCCGGTTCTCAGCTAGCGGCAGATTTAGCTGTACCCTACATTGCGGTGACTACTAACTTGGGTGCTGCGGCTGGCGGTGTGGCCGCTACGTTTGTCTCTTGGGCATTGAGCGGCAAGCCGGATCTATCTATGACAATCAACGGTATCTTGGCCGGTCTGGTGTCGGTTACCGCTGGTTGCTTTGTCTTTGGCTATGCCGGCGCATTCTGGGCCGGTTTGATTGGTGGCATCTTGGTGGTATTTTCAGTCGGCTTCTTCGACAGCATCAAGATTGACGACCCTGTGGGCGCGACCTCTGTGCACCTGGTGTGCGGCGTGTGGGGTACCCTCGCTGTCGGCCTATTTGCCAACCCCAACAACTTTACCCAGGGTGGCGAGGGCATTGCCGGCCTATTCTACGGTGGCGGTCTAGCCCAGCTGGGTGTTCAAATCTTGGGTATTTTGAGCATTGGCTTGTTCACGGTGGTGCTGTCGTCCATTTTCTGGCTCATTCTCAAGTCGGTACTGGGCCTGCGCGTCAGTGCCGAGGAAGAGATGAAGGGGTTGGATATTGGTGAGCACGGCATGGAAGCCTACAGCGGCTTTCTGAAGGACACCACCGATATGACTGGCGTGATGTAGTCACCCCAGCTGAGGTTGAAGGTTACTTCAACCTCAGAGCCAAGTTCCTATTCGTTCTGGCCTAACCGTCCTGGTTAGATAAGTTAGAACTTTGCTAAGCGTCTGAGTGTGGTACTCGGGCGCTTAGCTTTTGATGGTGCCAACCTGAAGCGAGAGCGATAGGGAGCAGGCCGGAGGCCGACTTTGGCAAATGGTTACAATCTGCTTGAGGGGCAGGAGGCACCTGGTAGGCTAGGTGGAAGTAACTGCTGCCGATAGCAACAGGTTCCCTTTAGGTTCATCTTTGAACGCCCGTTCACCCCGAACACCAATAGGGTATCTGCTCAATCGACGGTTCCCCATCCTGAACCATGAGCAATTCCACGTCTGTAGTGGAAGAATTGTTAAACGCAATTCCTCAGCTTAGACCCAGTCTCTATTTCAAAACTTCGCTAACCGCGTTGTCCCACGCGATGGAGGATCACGTGTTAGCGGGGACGACGAAGTTTCTGGTGATCGCCAGCTTTCAGCAGGAGCGGTTTTATTTGCAAGAGGCCAACCGCTACCTGCGGATTGCCGAACTCACCGACCAGATTTACGTGCTGTCGGCTCTGGGCACCAGCTTTGTCAGCCGCTCAGACAACTACGAGACAATTGCCTTTGAAGCTGACGATACCCTCACCCAGGAATGGCACCTGGTGGTAATTGGAGCTGACTACAGCGCCTGCTTGATCTGTCGGGAGCGATCGCCCGTGCCGCCTACCGAGGGTCCACCCCTCGACCAGACCCGCCGGTTTGAAGGCATTTGGACCCAGGATCGCTATGTCACCCAAACAGCGGCGGGGCTACTGCTCGATCGCATTGGTGGGTATCGCCCCGATCTGGCCGAAAAAGTTGCGATCGCTCGCCAGCGCTACCTTGACCCTACCCTTTCTCCTCCCGAGCGCCTAAACGGCAGCGGTGGCCCCGACCCCTTTACCCAGCGGCTGGTGACCTACCTGCAGGCAGGGCAGTACAAGCTGCTCAAGGCCTACAAGGCGATCGCAGCCCAGGAGCGACGCGAGCGCCTGGTCAACTCGATTACCTCGGTCGTGCGCCAGTCGCTCAACGCCGACGAGATCTTTGCCAAAGCTGCTCAAGAGCTGGGCCAGGCGCTACAGGTTTGCCGCTGCCTGATCTACCCCTGTAGCGCCACCGACGCCACGGTCACCATTGCCCACCAGCACCTCAACAACACCGTCGACTCGCTGCTGGGCGAAACCTGGCCCCTGGCCAGTAACCCGCTGTTTGACTACGTTCAAGACACCAAAGAAACCGTCGCCATTGCCGATACCGAGGCGCGTGACTCGCCCTTTCGCCAGGAGCTAGAGCCCATTCGCCCGCTGCTCGATCGGTGGCAGATTCGCGCCTGGCTGATTGTGCCGCTCACCTACCAGGGTCGCCTGGTCGGCATGATTGAGCTGCACCAGTGCCAGCCCGAGCCCTACGACTGGAGCGAAGACGATACAGCTCTAGTCGATGCGATCGCCACCCAGCTCAGCGTAGCGATCATTCAGGCCGAAGCCTATACCAACCTGCAAGATTTGAACCAGCAGCTCGCCGCGCTCGATCGCACCCGGGCCAACCTGATCGCCATTACTGGCCACGAGCTGCGCACGCCGCTGTCCACCATTCAGGTTTGCCTCGAAAGCTTGGCCACCGAACCCGATATGCCCAACGAGCTGCGGCAAATTATGCTGCAATCGGCCCTCGAAGACGCCGAGCGCATGCGCAAGCTGGTGCAGGACTTTCTCACCCTGTCGCGGCTGGAGAGCGGGCGAGTCGAGTGGAATCTGGAATCGCTCTCGATTCAAGAATGCGTCGATTTAGCCCTCAGCAGCATCCACAGCAGCCAGGACAACGCCAAAACCCCCAGAATTAACGTCAAAATTCCGAAGCAGGTGCCGCTGGTGCGGGCCGACGGCGAGTGGCTGGTCGAAGTCCTGGCCAAACTGCTCGACAACGCGCAAAAGTTCACGCCCGCCAGCGGCAAAATCACTATTCAGGTCACCCGCTCTAGCCCAACCCACCTCCAGGTCACTGTGGCCGATACCGGACGCGGTATTGAGCCCAGCCGATTAAACGTTGTGTTTGACCGCTTTTATCAAGAAGAGGGGGCGCTGCGCCGCACCACGGGCGGCACCGGCCTGGGCCTCGCCATGTGTCGTCAAATTGTAGAGGGGCTGGGCGGCACCATTTGGGCCGAGTCGGACGGCAAAAACAAAGGCAGCCAGTTTCACTTCACAATTCCCATTGCCCAGGGCAAGCTAGACGGGCGCAGCAGTCGCGCTAGCCGGTCGACCACGCAACAGCCCGTCACTCTGCCCGGCAACCCCTCCGTGCTCCTAGACGACTAGCCTCGCGAGTTAGCCCCGCTCAGCTGCGGCAACCCCTGGCGCTAGGATGAGGGCATGGCATGATATGAGGCATAGTCGGTAAGCCATAGCAAAGGATGGGCATGGGCGATCGCCAACCACCGCATCAGTCATCGTCGTGGGCTGCTCCCTTGACAGAGGCCTGGCAACTCCTGCGCGATCGCGCCAGCCAGCTACGACCTACCCAGCAACTCAGCCGCTGGTTTAACGTCGACGATGACCGAGTAGCCGAAATTTTGGCCGCGGTACGCGAACAGTTGCCCACCACCGAGGCCCTGCTGATTGGCAAACCCCAGGCGGGCAAAAGCTCGATTGTGCGGGGCCTGACCGGCGTATCGGCTGAAATTGTCGGTCAGGGGTTTAAGCCCCATACCCAGCACACCCAGCGCTACGCCTACCCCTCCGAAGACCTGCCCCTGCTGATTTTTACCGATACCGTGGGCTTAGGCGACATTGTCCAGGCTACCGATGCGATCGTAGCCGAGCTAGTTGAGGATCTTAGCCGCCGCCGCAAGGCCCGTATTCTGATTTTGACCGTCAAAATTAATGACTTCGCCACCGACACGCTGCGGCAGGTCGCCGCGCAGCTGCGACGCCAGTTTCCAACGGTGCCCTGCCTGCTGGCGGTCACCTCAGCCCACGAGGTCTACCCGTCCGGCCAGCCAGACCATCCCCCCTACCCACCCGATCTGGAGGCGGTACAGCGACCCTTTAGCGCTATTCAGGCCAACTTTGAAGGATTGGTCGATCGCACCGTGCTAATCGACTTCACCCTCGACGAAGATGGGTTTGACCCGGTGTTTTACGGCCTTGAGGCCCTGCGCGACGCCCTGGCCGACCTGCTGCCCTCAGCCGAGGCCCAGGCGTTGTACCAGCTGCTCGACGAGCAAGCCGAAGCCGCCGATCAGCTGGGCAACCTGTATCGTGACGTGGGCCGGCACTATATTTCAGCCTTTGCGGTGATGGCCGCCACCCTGGCGGCGGTGCCCCTGCCCTTCGCCACCATGCCGGTGCTGACGGCCCTTCAGGTTTCAATGGTGGGGCTGCTGGGCAAGCTCTACGGCCAAACCCTCAGCCCCTCCCAGGCGGGCGGGCTGATCAGCGCGATCGCAGGCGGCTTTTTGGCCCAGGCCGTCGGGCGCGAGCTCATCAAGTTTATCCCCGGCTTTGGCAGCGTGATCGCCGCCTCCTGGGCCGCCGCCTACACCTGGGCATTAGGTGAAGGGGCCTGCGTCTACTTTGGCGACCTGCTGGGCGGCAAAAAACCCGATCCCGAAAAAATTCAGGCCGCGATGAGAGAAGCCTTTACCCTGGCAAAGGCTCGGTTTAAGCAAAGCGCTACGGACATGCAGCCTTAAAAAACGGTGTCTCCTGGACCTCAAGGTTTCAGAGGTTGGATTAAGAATCGTTATCACCATTGCGGTGTTTGCGCAATGCCGCCAACCCTATACCAATCAGCCCTAGTAAAAGGGCGGGTGTGGGAACTGCATAAGGTTCAACTGACAGTTCAGTTTTAAAGTTTGGTATGCTCCCTTGCGGCGGTGGCAGCAGCCCATTCGGAGCAAAGCCTAGCGGGAAAACAACTTCAAGCTCATTTGCACTTCTGAACCTTGCTAAGGGCTGATAAGAGAAATTCTCAAAGCTAAATATGCTTACGGTAGGCATCGGTCCCGTCTGATCGAAGTCAGAAGACAAAAAACGATATACGTCATCTCCGGAGACGACGTTTCGGAACTTAGAGTTCAAGGTTAACGAAATTGAATTACTGTCGAAGTCAATATCCCAAATGCCGCCAAACTGTGTTAGCTCTTTCTGTACACCGACAGTTACAGGATCAGACGTCTTCTCAAAAATTTTGAACTGCTCGTTGCCCTCGTCGTCAACGGTCTTTAGAAGATTGGTCACCGTGACTTTGCTACCCAGCGAAAATGCATGAGCCGCATCCGTCCACACGATACCCAGAGTCAAAGCGGCACCGGCCCCAAGGCCGATGCCTATAAATTTCTCCTTCATCTGCTTCTCCAAACGGGGGCTTTAACTATCTACGAGAGGCAGATGCACAGTCCGGGTAACTCGCGGCAATATCTATAGCAGGGTTGCGCTTGATGCTCCGCTCATGTTCTAGCAAAAAACACGCAAACTTGCCTAAGCTCAAGTCAGAAAGTTTACCGTGCCTTGACAAACCCATCGTGTTTTGGGGGCGATCGCTCCGGTTATTGAACTCAAGCGTCAACCGAACCGTCCACACCGCTGGGCAAGCATTTTAGTAAAAATCCATGCATGGGTGATAACGGATACAGAGTATTGATCCAGTTCAATTCACCCTAAAGGTTGAGACGTACCAGGAAAACTCCGTGAGAGCTGCTTCCGCAGGCGTGAATAGCCCTAGCGTTGATTTACCCAGTCAGGCCCGGCTGCTGCTTGACTTGCAGCGGGTCAACAAAATTGCCCAACGGCTATCGGGGTGTCTTGAGATCGAGACCATTGCCCGCATCGTCACCGATGGTCTAGTGCATCAGTTTGGCTGCGCCTTTGCCCGCATTTGGGTGGTAGAGCCCGAGGCCACTATGCTGCGCCTGGTCGCGTCGTCCGGGCTGTACACCCACACCAACGGCTCCTTTGCACGGGTACCCATGGGAGCCTACAAAGTAGGCAAAATTGCTCAGAATCGGGTGCCGTTTCTCAGCAATCGTCTGGCTGAAGAGACCTGGGTCAAAGACCGGGACTGGGCGATCGCCAATAATATTCAAGGGTTTGCGGGCTATCCGCTGATGACGGGCGATCGCGTGATTGGCGTGCTGGCCACCTTCAGCCACAGCCCTATGGCGGCAGAGTTTTTAGAGGTGCTGCAGGTGCTCTGCATGACCGCGACCATTGCCCTCGATGCCGCCCTTCAGGTCAACACTCAACTAACCGGGCACAAGACCAGCTTGACCGCCCGCCCTACCCTGTCCGACCAGCTCGCTACTCTGCTGACAACCACTACCATGGCCCTGGTCGGCACCGAAATGCCTCTGCCCGATTCGATGAGCTACCTTTTTCTGCGCCTGAGTGAACTGCTGGACGAGTTTCACTGTGACTATGCCCGACTGGTGTATGGGGCTACTGACGTTACCCTGGAGGCGATCGTGGCCCTACCGACTCAGGCCAGTGCCCAAACTGGTCCGGTGGCGAGTCAGCCTCAAGAGATGCTGGCGCGCTGGCGATCGCGCTGCCAACAGCTTCGGTTTGTGGCTATCTGCCTGGGAGGCAGTCTGCAAACTCAGCCCGGTCCTCAGCAGCAAATGGTGCAAGTCATTTTGAAAGCACCTTACAGCAGCGGTAGTGGTGACAGCGTAAGCATTCAGTGCCGCGCCGCCCTGGTGCAAACGGCGCTTACCTGCCTGGCCTACCGCGCCGGGCTAACGGTGTGCGATGCCTCAGAACCCGAGGCCGTGGTGATTACCGATAGCGAAACTGTGGCCAGGGCCGCCGATCGCGTGCTCTGGGTGCGGGTCAATGCCTCTAGCCCGCTGCCCGCCCAGGCCACCACCACCATCGACTGGACCATAGATGCCGACCAGCTGCGTCAGGTTGTGCATCAACTGCACACCGGCCAGCCGGTCGAGACTGCCGCCACCCCCGACGCCCCTCGCCCCTCAGAGCGGGAGCGCGAAATCATGGCGCTGCTAGCCCAGGGGCTACGCGATCGCGACATCGCCAGCCAGCTCTACATCAGCGAAAGTACAGTAAAATTTCACATCAACAATAGCCTTGCCAAGCTGCAAGCCAAAAATCGCTACCAGGCCGTCTACCAGGCTGCTGTGCACGGGTGGATTTAATGTCCTCAAACCACTGGGCTGTCTCAGCCCTCCCCTAGGGAGGGTAAAGTAAGCCTACGACAACCGCTCCATCCGTCCGGTCAGGAGTCTAAACCCAATGGATGATCTGATTAGCCTGCTCATTCAAGTCCTAATTGCGATGACCTGCGCCTTTGCAGCCAACCTGCTCATTCCTCGACGGGTGCCCGGCAAGCTTTTGGGTCTGGTGCTGATTGGCCTAGTAGGCGTACTGCTGGGTCAATGGGTCGCCGACTACCTGCGCCAGCAGTACAATTTCACCCTGCCCTGGCTCACCTGGAGTGTTCAGGGCGTGCCCCTGGTGCCGTCGATTATTGGCTCTGCCATTGTGCTTTACCTGGTCACGGCGTTTCTCAGCTGGGGCCGCTACGGCAATCGTTA
This sequence comes from filamentous cyanobacterium CCP3, assembly GCA_003022385.1. GTDB lineage: Bacteria > Cyanobacteriota > Cyanobacteriia > Phormidesmidales > Phormidesmidaceae > Nodosilinea. Next base: position 17,141 of record PYGV01000004.1, read on the forward strand.
GCCCGGCACCTTGGGTCTACCTTAACTGGCAGAACGATGACAACCCTGGCGGAGGACTTCCAATGCTAGGGGCACGTTTTAGGTGCCGTTGACCAACCTCGGCCAGAGCAGACTAGCTACTGTAACGCTCCTCAGACCAGGGCTCCCCTCGACGATGGTAGCCGTTGCGCTCCCAGAAACCGAGCGCGGGCTTGGCTAGAAACTCAACGCCGTTGATCCACTTAGCACTCTTCCAGGCGTAGAGGTGGGGCACGACCAGCCGCATGGGGCCACCGTGGTCTGGGGGCAGCGGCTCCCCATCGAGGGTGTGGGCAAAGAAGTTTTCCGCCCGCACGAAGTCATCCAGGGCGAGGTTGGTGGTGTAGCCGCCGTAACAGTGCAGCATTACGTGGGATGCAGCAGTCTCTACTTCGATCTGCGCCATGAAATCAGTGACGCGAATGCCCCGCCAGGTCACATCGAGCTTTGACCAGGTGGTGACGCAGTGAAAGTCAGCGGTAAAGTCTGCTTGGGGCAGCGCCATCATATCGGCCCAGGTGAAGGTTTTAGGCGTAGCCAGTCCCGTTACGGTCAACGACCAATCGACTTGATCAACCTGGGGCGTATCGCCATAGGTAAGGACAGGAAAGCCCTTGGCCAGGTGCTGCCCTGGGGGTACGCGATCGGCCAGTTCTGGCCCTGGTTTTTGAAAAAATTTACCGGCCATGGAGTACCTCGCGAGTCAGGGCAATTTCATTGTCGCCTAACTCCGGCTGGCCGAGAATGTCCGATGGGTAGGATTTGCTTTGGATACGAGTAGAAAATACTGCCCAGCCTCAATCGCTGTGTCACGGGTTGTCCCATGAAAACCCTAGGCGGCCAAATCGCGAATCAGGCACTTGAGCCAGTGGCGCGATCGCACATCCACATAGGCCTTGCAGTGCGAGCACTGACGAATGCCCCGCACCCCAATGCGAAGCAGGTGCTGATTGCGGCAGTGAGGACAGTGGTGGCGTTGAGTCATAACTATTTTCAGGAAAACCTGCACCGAAGGATCAAACTTGGCCTTAAGAGAGATCAACTTGGGGGTTGAGCCGTCTCGTCACATTTATTTTGGCGCGCTGCGCCTGCCAGTAAGAGTGCCCAAAGACAGTGTTTTAATTGTCTCCAAAGTTAGAACTATGCCCTAAAAAAACTGCCCCCCGACCGTAGGCCAGAGGGCAGCGAGTACCAGATGCACCAGCTTGTTTTGCTCAGTCGATTTCTGACACCGTAGGAGTAGCCAGCTCAGCCACCGTCACTCGAGGGGCCACCATGATGTGGGCGTAGAGCTGCGATGATTGCCCTGCTGCCAGTACGGTTGTCTGCACCTGGCTAGCAACCGCCACCGTTTTCGCATCGTAGACCTGCGTAGCCAGCTTGGGATATAGACCAATGCCAATAATAGGCACCAGCAGACAGGCCGCCACAAAAGCTTCGCGGGGGCGAATGTCAAGCATGTTAGGCACCTTAGCGACTACCTTACCCGCATCACCATAGAAGATGCGACGCAGCATAGAGAGCAAATAGATGGGCGACAGCACTACGCCAACCGCAGAACCAATGATAATGACAGTCTTGAAAGCGGTGCTGTAAACGTCGCTAGTGGCCATACCTAAGAACACCGCAATCTCGCTCACAAAGCCGCTCATGCCAGGCAGAGCCAGAGATCCCATGGAGGCAGCCGTGAAGAAAGCGAAGGTGGTGGGCATTTTGCGCGCTATTCCACCCATATCATCCATATCGAGGGTGTGCGTGCGCTCATAGGTCACCCCAGACAGGAAGAACATAACCGCCGCAATCAGTCCATGGGAGATCATTTGCAGCATCGCACCGCTCATACCCAGGGTGGTGAATGCCGAGCAGCCAATCAGAACAAAACCCATGTGAGCCACCGACGAGTAGGCCATGCGACGCTTCAGATTGTCTTGGCCAAAGGCGGTCATAGAAGCGTAGATGACATTGACCACGCCCAGAATCGCCAGGAACGGCGCAAAGTAGAGATGGGCATCGGGCAGCATCTCAATATTCATTCGAATCAGGCCATAGCCCGCCATTTTAAGCAGCACCCCGGCCAAAATCATCGATACAGCCGCAGGGGCCTCGCTGTGGGCATCAGGGAGCCAGGTGTGCAGCGGAAAGATGGGCAGCTTGACGGCAAAGGCCACTAGAAAAGCCGCATAAATCAGCAGCTGGAAGGTGAGGGAGTAGTCTTTTTGAGCCAGTTCGCTCAGGTTGAAGGTCACGGTATCGCCATAGAAGGCCATACCCAGGGCAGCGACCAGAATGAAAATAGAGCCGATCGCGGTGTAGAGAATAAATTTAGTGGCCGCATAGTGGCGCTTTTGCCCACCCCAAATTGAGATCAGCAGGTACACAGGCACCAGCTCAAGCTCCCACATGAGGAAAAACATGACCAAATCCTGAGCCAAAAACACCCCAACCTGAGCGCTGTACATAATCAGCAGCAGGCTGAAGTAAAGGCGAGGGCGGCGAGTCACATTCCACGATGCCAGAATGGCTAACGTTGTCACCAGACCACTCAGGATGACCAGGGGCATGGCCAAGCCATCGGCCCCAAGCGACCAGGTAAGGCCCACCTGGGGCACCCAGTTGTATTGCTCAACCAGCTGCAAACCAGTCTGATTGAGGTCATAAAAGTTTGCGAAAGTGTAGAGAATGAGAGAAAACTCGATGAAGCCAATCCCTAGGGCATACCAGCGCAGGGTTTGTCCGTTGCCGTTGGGTAGCACGGGTATGGGCAAAATTGCCAGCAGGGGCAGAATCACTAGGGTCGTCAGCCACGGAAATTGCTCGATCAGCATGAGAATTCGCGTGAGTATTAGTACAAAACAGCCAGCGCACTGGGGTTCCGGTTTTAGTGTCTGACATGAGGCGGACACACATCCCTGGAGGAGCCGTCTGTTAAAAACGGTCTGCCTCTGCTATTCGCGGCGGCTTGCCCGGGTTGGAGGACTTCAGCGAGCGAATCGTTGCCTAAAAGGCACGACGAAGGAACCGGAGTGCAAGATTGATAGAGAGATATACCTATCTTTGCGCCCGTCCTTAGTATAGGAAACTTAATAAACATTTGATACATGATTTCTAGCAGAAATCGCAAAAGATTGACATTCAAACGCCTGACATGAAGGCTGTGCAAGCATTTGAGGCCAGTTTCATATTTGAATTAATTAAAGCGAGCACTCACATTTATGTATGTCAATGCATCAAAATCTTAATTATTGCAACAGTCTGGCCACGAACCCACTGTTCATGGGCAAGGGCTACCGGATCCTCCTGGGCTCAGCTCTACCCCTGCGATCGCGCCCACCGGAAAATGGCGCAGCCGTGCGCTTCAGCCCCATTGGACAACTCGGTAGGGGCAAGCGGTGGTTTGCCCTCACGAGATACCTGTTCTGATCCAGGGTGGGAAGGAATCCAAATTTAGAATCAAGCCATTCGCAGGCCATCGATAGCCTAAGCCGCTAACGAGACGCTCGCGCCCTCTGTCTCTAGGGCCAGCACCTGGGCCGTTACCGCCTGCCCGCTCTGCTGCCAGGCGGCGACCATGGCCTCACGCACCCCAGCGGCGGCTTGAGCCGGGGCCAGGGCCAGCAGGGTAGGACCAGCGCCACTGATGACTAAGCCATAGGCCCCGGCCTCGATCGCGGCTGTGGTCACGGTTTCGTAGCCAGAAATCAGGGTTTGGCGGTAGGGCTGGTGGATGCGATCGCCCATTGCTACCCGCAGCCAGTCGCCCCGGCCCGTCTCTAGCCCCCGCAGCAGCAGCCCCAGGTGGGCGGTATTAAAAATAGCGTCGGCGCGGCTGTAGGTAGCGGGCAGCACCTGGCGGGCCGCAGCGGTAGACAGTTCAAAATTTGGGATGGCCACGACAGGGGTAATATCGCCATGCCAGGGAATAGGACAGAGGGTGGAGGAACCGTCGTCGTTGGCAACGGCCAGCTGACAGCCGCCCACCAGAGCCGGCACGACGTTGTCGGGGTGCCCTTCCAAAGCGATGGCCATCGCCACCAGGGCCGCTTGATCGAGGGGAGAATCGCACAGGGCGTTGGCCCCGAGCACCCCCCCGACAATGGCGGTTGACGAGCTACCTAAGCCCCGCGCCAGAGGCACATTGAGGTCGATCGCGATCGCTACCGGCGGCACCGCCCATCCTCTCTGATGGAAGTAGCTGGCAAAGGCTTTGTAGACCAGGTTAGACCCATCGGTCACGACGCGATCAGCCTCTAACCCCCGTACCTCAATGGCCACCTCCCCCGCTGCCGGGTCAAGCGTGAAGCGAAAGCGGTTGTAGAGGGTGAGCGCTGCGCCTAGACAATCAAAGCCAGGGCCAATGTTGGCAGTTGTGGCAGGCACAGTCACAGACACAGATGTAGGCACCGCAAAAGCCTCCGGCGGCTATAAGACCATCAGGCCAAGGATAGTATCACTTTTTGAGGTTGACCTGGAGACACAATACAAGGCGACACAACTCAAGCAACATCTTTCTGCCCGTCTCTACAATGGGAGACAGGGAATAGTTTGAGAGACGTAGCATGACCCTTAAGCCATTGATTCGCGCTGCTTTGGGACTAGGTTTTGGAGCCGGGATGGGCGCGCTGGCGGCGATTGCCCCAGCCAGCGCCGAGCCGAATCTCGCTAACTCCGTACCTGAACCCGTCGCCCAGGAGAACGAGGGCATGCTAGTGCTGCCCTTTACCGACGTACCGCCCGACCACTGGGCCTACGAGGCCTTGCTCAACCTGGCTGGCACCTACGGCTGCGTTAGCGGCTACCCCGACGGTACCTTTCGGGGCGAAGCCGCCGTTACACGCTACGAGTTTGCCGCTGGTATGGACGCCTGTTTGAGCGTAATTTCGAGTCTGGCGCAGCAGCAACAGGCTGAGCAAGATCAGGCTGTCCAGGAGCTGATTGAGGCCATGGAGCAGTCCTTACAGGAGCTGCGCCAGCTTGAAACCGAGCTACCAGAGACACCCTAGGGCTAGAAATCCTCGCGGGCGGCGATCGCCCCAGCCACCCGTTCGACCACCTCAGCCACGGGCAGTGCCCCTAGTTCACCCTGGGCACGGGTGCGAATATTGAGGGCGTTGGCCTCCAGTTCCTTTGCGCCGACGACGGCCATGATGGGCACCTTGGCCTTTTCGGCATTGCGCACCATCTTGCCGAGGCGATCGCCGCTGGCATCGACCTCCACCCGCACGCCTTTGGCCAGCAGCTGATCGGCCACCGACTGGGCATACCCCAGCTGCTCTTCAGTTACCGGCAGCAGGCGCATCTGCACGGGCGCCAGCCAGAGCGGAAAGTCCCCGGCATACTCCTCGATCAAAATCCCAATCAGCCGCTCCAGCGAGCCGAACGGAGCGCGGTGAATCATCACCGGGCGCTGGCGCGAGCCGTCTTCAGCCACGTACTCCAGGTCAAAGCGCTCTGGCAGGTTGTAGTCAACCTGGACGGTACCCAGCTGCCACTCGCGATCGAGGGCATCCCTAAAAATAAAGTCCAGCTTTGGACCATAGAAAGCCGCCTCTCCCGGCGCTTCAAAATAATCCATGCCCAGGGTCTGCACAGCCCGCCGAATGGCCGTTTGAGACGCTTCCCATACCTCGTCACCGCCAATATACTTGGTGGATTCGGGGTCTCGGAAGCTCAGGCGAGCTTTGAAGTTCTTGAGCTTCAAACTGCGGAACACCGAGAGAATTAAATCCACCACCTTGAGAAACTCGTCATCGAGCTGTTCAGGGCGCACAAACAGGTGAGAATCATCCACCGTAAAGCCTCGCACTCGGGTCAGTCCGCCCAGCTCTCCCGACTGCTCGTAGCGATACACCGTGCCAAACTCCGCCAGCCGCAGCGGCAGTTCTCGGTACGACCTGAGCTCGCTCTTATAAATCTGAATATGAAAAGGGCAGTTCATGGGTTTCATGACAAAGCCCTCCTCCGCCGAGCGAGCCTTATCATCGTCGGCCATTAAAGGGAACATATCTTCCCGGTAGTTCTGCCAGTGGCCAGAGATCTTAAAAAGATCTACGCGAGCAATGTGAGGGGTCACGACTCCCAGATAGCCCCGCTTGGTCTGCTCTTCTTTAAGGAATGTTTCTAGGGTAGAGCGCAGCACCGTGCCCTTGGGCGTCCAGAGCGGCAGACCCGGCCCCACATCGTCGGCAAAAATAAACAGGCCCAGTTCTTTACCCAGCTTGCGGTGGTCGCGGCGCTTGGCCTCTTCGCGGCGGCGCTTGTACTCCTGCAGCTGCTCCGGCGTCTCCCAGGCTGTACCGTAGATGCGCTGGAGCTGGGCACGGTTCTCATCGCCGCGCCAGTAGGCCCCGGCCACACTCTCTAGTTCAAACGCCTTGGGGTTGAGATCGGCAGTACTGGCAACGTGGGGGCCAGCGCACAGGTCCCACCACTGGTCACCCAGGTGATAAAGGGTGATGGGGTCTTGCAGGTCCTGTAAAATTTCGAGCTTGTAGGGCTCTCCCAGAGCCTCAATGCGGCGCTGAGCTTCGTCTCGGGTGACGGTTTCTTCAACCACCGGCAGCCCCTTGTTGATGATTTTGATCATCTCTTTTTTAATCGCCTTCAGATCCTGCTCGGTAAAAGGCTCAGGGCTGTCGAAATCGTAGTAGAAGCCATAGTCAATCGAGGGGCCAATGGTGACTTGGGCCTTAGGGAATAGAATCTGCACCGCCATCGCCATCACATGGGAGAAGGTGTGGCGAATACGCTTGAGGTTCTCTGACTCACTGGTGCGAGGCAGGGCAATGGAAGCGCTCGATTGAGGAGCAGACAAGTCAGTTTGAGCCATTGGTCAACGCTGAAGGCAAAATAAGGATTTGACCTCTAGTTTAGCGACTATTGGGTAAAGCCAAGGTCAAGCTAGCGTCTGGAAGTACGGTTATCTACCCTTTGGCTGGGGAAATATCTGACTCAATTGACCGCTCGCTTAGGTACACTGAGGGGAGTGATGACCCAGTGAAGCGATCCACAGTCATCACTTACAGGATAAGTACAGACCAGAATTGCGCCTTTGCATTCTTGTGCTATGCTGTGTTCCTGAATCTAGGGTCAATGCCTGCGCAAGTTTCAAGGGTGTGCAGATTCTCCCGGTTCAACGTTCTGAAGAGCTTTTTAAATCGAAAATATGACTGAAGCAATTGCCGACTTAGTTGTCGCTCACCCAATGGTGAAATTTCAGCGCCAAGTTGAGTCTTTAGTTAAGAAGTCCAAAGTTGTAAGCCCCAGCGACCCCATCTGGAAAATCGCTTTTCTGTTTGGCGATGACTGGGCCCATTGGAAGCAAGAACTAGAAGAATTCGACTTTTCAACTCAAGATCCAATCCAGGAGCTGCTGGCGGTGCAGTCTTGGGAAGAGGAATGATGAAGCGGGCTGCGATCGCTGGCTAAATCGGGCATTGCCCTCAACTTAGTCAGCCAGCCCTGGCCAACCGCCATTATTCATCAACCTGTGACTATTCAACCATCGACATCATGTCTGGTTGGAGCTTGATACGCACAAGAATGGCCGTGATATTATCATGGCCATTCTTTTCGTTGGCCAAGTCGATCAGATGGGCAGCACCGCTGATGAGGTTAGCCCTGGAACTCAATAGCTCAGAAATATGGGAATCCACATGGCGCTCGAGCAGATCGTTGTCGCTCAGCCCGTCTGAACATAGAACCAGCAGGGTATCTTCAGTAATTTCGTGGTAAGCAATGCTGGGTGTTAGATCTTCTTTGCTCCTCGGCCCCAGAGCTTGAGTCAGTTGATAGGCATCGGGGCGGGCGTAGGCCAGGGCTGGCTCCACTCCCCGGTTGATTTCTCGCTGCCCCACCTCATGGTCGAGGGTTAGCTGCCGCAGCCCCACGCGTTTGCTGTAGCTATACAGACGGCTATCGCCCACATGCACCACAGCCATCTCCAGGTTATGCACCAGTACCATCACCAGCGTGGTGCCCATACGGCCTATCCCAGAGGTTGCATTCGACTGGTTGATATCAAAGAGAGCCTGGTTGGCGGTGAACACAGCCTGGTAGAGAACATCTTGCTCAGGCAGGCGATCGCCGCTCCAGTGCTGGCTCAAATACTCTCGCAATGTGCGTACCGCTAGCTGACTAGCCACTTCTCCCGAAGCGTGGCCGCCCATACCGTCGCAAAGAATGTAGAGCCCTTTGGCTCGCATTACGCTGCCCTGAGGACCGCTGACCCGGTGGAGTTGAGTCTGGGAGAAAAACCAGTCTTCGTTGTGGTGGCGCTGCTGACCCACATGGCTTTGGCCGGCATCATCGAGGCCAGCCAGCTTCATGGGCAACACCATCGTGGGTGCTTCAATCAGGCCAGTGCCATCGTCGTCGGTTAATTCTTGCGTATCAAAAGCGGCGTCTGTGTCCAGGTCACAGTCGTCGGCAACAGCGGCCCTGGCGATCGCCGGGATCGGCCCATTCTCTTCGTCAGCAAAGCCATTCACTTCAGCACCGCTAAGCTCGTGATCAACGTCGTCGTGCCACTGGGGAGCCGCCCCTTCTAAGCCAGGCAGCGGGTAGTCCTGGGCAGCTTCGGCCAGGGTTTCTTGCACATGCTTGATGTCGGTGACGGTGCCCTCGCTCAGGTCACTGACCAAGGTTTGCACCTTGAGCGGCAGATCTTGACCACGGCTCAGCAGGGTTTGCCACATTTGCCCTAAAACCTGTAGCGGCAAGGGCGACTGGCGACCGACAGCGTCGATCTGCGTGAGACACAGCAGGCTGTTTTCATTCAGAGTTAGCCGCTGAGGGTTGAGCAGGGTAGCCTGCCCCTGCCACGGCGCCAGAGCCTGCCAGAGCAGCGTCATTTCAAACAGCCACTGAATGCGCTGTAGCGGCTCATCAATAGCTAGCCAACCCGTTGACAGGGGTAGCCAGATAGTTCGATCTTCAATCAGTAGGAGGGTGCGCTGGGGTGTCCGCCATACGTGGTGTAGCTCAGGAATAGCCGGAAAGTAGTCAGCCTGGAGGGCCAGGTAGGGATAGGCCTCCGGTGGTACCCCAGCGGCTAAAGGATGGGTGTTCGGATCGAGGGCAGGCGTATCTAGCCAGGCCGCCTGTAGAGCCTGTAGCGGCGAGTCAGCCTCGGGCTGACAATCAATCACTACCAGGGGTGCCGGACTGGCCGCTCCTGGTAGGGCGGGTGAGGCAATCAGCCGATAGCGGCGATCGCAGTCGAGGTAGCCATCGCTACTCAGCTCATCGGGGGCGATTGCCGTCGCCGCCGGGCCAGGAATATCAATCACCCGCCAACGCTGAAGTGGCTGCCCACACTGCTCGCAGGACCGCTGTGAATCAGGGTTTTCAAACTCACAAAAAGGGCAGGTTAGCATCCTAGCGGTGATCCAAAATTAGGCCGGTCAGCCAGCGTATCGGGGCCATCACCCTGAGTAAGGTTTCGAAATTAAGCATTTCGCTGGAGATTAAGACAGGCTTTCACACAACAGGTGAACACACCCTATTGTTAAAAAGGCCAGGGTATAGCACGTTTAAAGTATGGCATGGGTAAATCCCAAAGCTGCCCTACCGCAAGCTCATGGTAACTTACTGCCCCTGCCGTAACATGCTCAAACCAGCGATTCTTGACTTAACAGGCCCTATGGCTGAGGTCAGCCTCTAGAGCTGCAGGAGCCGGTGGCGCTCGTCAGCGGTGGCAGACCGCCATTGACCTGGCTTTAAAGTACCCAATTGCAGGTGGGCGATCGCCACGCGCACCAGCCGCAAGGTGGGGTGCCCCACCGCCGCCGTCATGCGGCGCACCTGGCGGTTTTTGCCCTCCTGGAGGGTCATCTCCAGCCAGGCCGTTGGAATGCTCTGACGAAAGCGAATGGGCGGCTCGCGCGGCGGCAGGGTCGGTGCCACCATGAGACTTTCAACCTGGCAGGGCCGAGTGCGATAGCCCTTGATCGTTACCCCCTGGCGGAGCTGAGCCAGGGCAGCGGCAGACGGCACCTGCTCGACCTGCACCCAGTAGGTGCGGGGGTGGGCAAAGCGCGGATCGCTGAGTCGGTGCTGCACTCGACCGTGGTTGGTCAACAGCATTAACCCTTCGCTGTCGCGATCGAGGCGACCCACCGGATAGACATCCGCCACCGGAATAAAGTCTTTGAGGGTAAGGCGAGGCTCAGCGGCAGAAACGGGCGGCGTGGTACCCTCGCCAAACTGGCTGAGCACGTTGTAGGGCTTGTAAAACAAGATGTACTGATAGGCCATCGTGGCTACAGGCCACAGAGGGGCAAAGCGGGGCCGGATTTTGCGTAGATCAGCCAATCGCAGCTCCAGGAAGACCAATTACCGCGATCGCGGTATGAATCTCTGGCTAAGAGCTGCAACATTTCATTGCAACTCTTGTGGAAATGTTGAGAAACCACAGCGGTCAGAGTCAGACCGATATGCTGAACTCTATAAGATCGATTGTGGCAGGACAACACCATGGAATTTGGGAATAAGTATCGTTTCTCTTGCACCCTCACCTTTGGCGACATCTATGGTCAAATTATTGCCTGGCTGGTGATTTTGTTTATCAGCTTGGCGGCATCGCTGGCTCTGATGGGTGCGCGGCAACCTGTGGTCGCCCTGGCTACTGTTGGGCTAATTCTGGTACTGTCGCTGCCTTTTTTGCTGTTTGCCTTTGTAACAACACTGTTTAACCACATTGAGTTTGAGCCGGTAGAGGCCAGTCAGTCAGCTCCTAACCGTCCAGAGCGAACGGTTAGCTCTACCTCTCCGGCTCGCGCTTAAGCAGATCTATAGCGGCTATTCTGCCGATTCTTCGGCGGCGGGAGCCGGTTCTGGAATGACCGTATTCTCGCCGCCTGCCCCTGGTGCAGCCTGCCCCTGGGTAGACATCAGCTCAATTTGATCTTTGAACTGAGCCGGGGCCAGCGTGGTGGCCTGGGTAAAGAGAGCCTGGGCGGTTTCGGTATCGCCCTGATCTTGCAGCACCAAAGCTTTAGCCAACACCGGGCGAAAGTCGTCGGGAGCGGCTTCAATCGTCTCGTCGTAGAGCGCGATCGCCTGGCTAGGGCTATTGGCTTCCACATGCACCTGGGCCAGCAGCAGTTTTACGGAGGTCGTGTCGATACTCGCCACGGTTCCGTCTGACTGCAGCTGGTCGGCAGTTTTGAGGGTGTCTTGCAGCAGGCCAATTGCCGCCTGGGGACGCTCTTGCTGCACCAGCAGCACCGTTAACCCCTGTAGCGCGTTCATATTGCCAGGCTGCTGATCGAGCACCTGACGGTAGGTTTGGGCCGCGCCTTCCAAATCGCCTAGCTGCTGTTTGGTTTGGGCCAGCAGCACAGCGTAGTCGGGCACGCCTGGGTTGAGTTCTACCAGTTTTTCGAGGGGGCCAACCACCCCGTTGATATCGCCTAGCTGAATGCGGGCATCCACCAGACCCTGCAGGGCCGTTTGGTTGTCGGGCTCACGCTCTAGCACCAGCTCATAGCCTCGAGCCTGAGCCTCTAGATCGGCCCGCATGGCGGTAGGGTCAGCTGCAGGGCTGGCATCGGGGGTGCTACTGGCCCGGCGGTTGTCATTACTGCCCAAAATTGGCAGCAGCGACAGCGATAAAAAGGCCGCCAGGGCCAGGGTCAAAACAGTGCCAACGAGCCAGCGATTACGGTTTGCGGTCACGGGTTTACCTCATCAGGGAGCAGCGAGAATGCGATCCTCAGCTTAGGGGGCGATCGCGAACGTTATACAGTTTCAGACGAGTCGCAGGTAAATGATTCTAGCGCTTTGGCCTGGGGCTGGAGCTGAGTCCTGAGTCAGCCTAAGGATCCAGGGCTACAGTAGCAAAGAAGTTGTCAAAAAGCTCAGAAACAATACGGATTGCTAACCGTCGGCGATGGAAACTTAAGATAGCCGCTTTGGCCGCTCAGGTAACCGTTCAAGGGCTGTACTGAACTAGATGTAAAGCTCTTGACAAGTTGCGTAAACGGCTTAAATATTTGCCCCGACCATGCATATGAGAAGGCGAATGTTACGCTAGGCTTACAGGCTAAGTCATGCGCGAAGTTACCGCTGCGCCAGGTGGCTAGTTCATGTTGAGAGGGAGATCGGTGGTGTCATGGGTTCTACAGAGCGAGACGCTTCTCAGAGCGACTTTAAAGCTAAAGATGGCCTCGACCAGGGGACGGCATCTGCCGCCGATCGGCCATCGCTAATGTCTCCTCCCCGGCGTCCGGTGCGTCCGGTGCGCCCCGCTGATGCCCCCGAGACGAAGGCCAGCGAAACCAAGACCAGTGCGATCGGTGTTAAGGCAGCCCCCAAAGCCCCAGCGGCCGAGCTGGCTAGCCAGACGTCAGAGGTCGAAACTCCGCCCCCTGACCCCGCCGCCTATCGGTATCAGCCCATCGCGCCGCCCAGTGAACCCATGCAGTATCGGGCGATTGGTCTGGTGCGAGGCACCTACGAACCCAGCGAACCCGATCAGCTCAACCGGGGCAATCTCACTACCGAGGATGGCCACGTCATCGATTCGGTATTGCTGGGGCGCATTACCAGCCTGGTGAAAAAGCATATTGACCTGACGGCGCCTCACCTGTGGGTGGTGTATCCTCGCACTCGCCGCGAACTGGACAACGACGACCAGGATTTGCACCTGCAAATTGTCGGCGTTTGGGAACCCGAAACCCTAGGTCTACCTGGGGAAGCACCCTCCAGCGACGATGACGACACCGACAAAACCAGCAGCGCCAATGACGAAAAACTAGATCTTCAGGATCTGCCTCCTGTGGACGACAATTTCTTCTCCATTCGCGGCGAGGTGGTGAAGTATACACCAGAGGATAAGTGTATTGCAGTTAAAATTTTGCAGGGGGTAAAACGGACCCCAGGCTCTTCAAAACCGTTTAAGTTGCTGCTGCACGGCACGATCGAGGGGCGCACGGTCGGCTATTTTTGGGACTTCAAGGTCAGGCGCGAGGCCAAAGTTCTGGTGCTGAGTGAGGCGACGATGGTGGGCATCGTACCTCCCAAAAAACGCGCCAAGGGCAGCAGTGGCGGCCCTCGACGGGGCGGCAGACCGAACATGCGGGGTGGCCCAGGCGGCAGCAGACCGCCTATGCCCAGCCGTCGTCCTATGGGGGTCAAAGGCAGCGATTCTGGAACAGAACGCCTTACGATTCGCCCCAAAAAACGTGACGAAAACCGCGAGGGCAGCCCCTAGTAGGGGCCTTAAATAGCCACCAAGAATAGTCAGTTTAACCGCCCAGGGCATCTTGGGGTAAAAACGCTCGATCGCCCGACAGGGGCGCAACCGGTGCCGCCAGCTCAAATTGGCCCGCCTCAATCCAGGCTTTTAGCTCGTTTGCTACCTGACGGGCCAAAAAGACGCTGGCCAGCGGTGCCGTGCGGACAGGCTGCCCCTCGATGGTGATGCTGCCGGACTTGAGTTGAGCGTAGCTGACCAGACCAAAGGTCGGTCGCACCCGGCGGGGAATCGAAAAATCCATCACCGGAGCCACAATGTCGGCGTCCTGCACAGCACAGTGAACTGCTACCTGCTCGTTCAAGAGGGGAATTGGCACCCCCACGCCCAGCATGAGCGAGGGGCCATAGCCTTTGAAATAGCAGCCCCGTACCCACTCAGGCCGCATCTGTTTGGCGTCACCGATCAGGGCCAGCGTCGCCGCCGGACCGATGGGAGTGCGGTTGGGCAGCCGCCGCTGCAGCGGAAAGTGCTGGGTGCCCTCCCAGGCCACATAGCCAACGCCGCCGCCAAAGAAAATGCGGCTGCCGATGCCGATGGCCTCTAAATCGGGGTCATTCAGCAGGGGCGACAGAGCGCCAGGATTGGCGTAGACGGCATTGCCCAGGCGCGGTTGCAAGGGGCCAAGGTAGGTGGAGAGAGTGCGATCGCCGCCATTTACCCCCACAATGAAGTTTTGATACAGCCCGCGCGGGCTGAACAGGTAAAACTGGTTGATGGTGTCGCGGGTAATGGTGGTTTCGAGCGAGGTGCGGGGGTAGCAGTCGGTACCGTGCCCCGTCGCCTGCAGCGGCACGCTGCGCCCCGCAATTAGATCGGCAATGACATGACCGCCCCCGTGCTCGCGCACGGCTTCGGGGTCACCCAGGTCAGAGCCGCGCCCAGCTACGGCGGGCTGGCTAGCTCCCAAGCACACATCCACTGCGCCGAAGCCCGCATAGGCGGGTACCCCGTCGAGGTAGCACTCCAGCAGCTTGATGGGCGGGTCGGTATGACCCAGGTTGAGCATCGCCCCTGACGACTCCATCGGCTCAAAGGTGCCCGTGACCACGACATCCACGGCAGCGGCGGCGGAAGCAATGCCCTGCTCTTTGGCGTGGGCTTTAAAGGCTTCGGCGGTCTGTACCACCGCTTTGCCCTGACGAATTTTGTCGTTAATGCCGTCAATGGTGCGCATGGGCAGAGCCTAGGAGTTATACCAAATCCTGAATGCACAGGCTGCAAAGGCGTGGCATGCTACGCCCCTATGGGGGTCCTGATTGGGAATCGGGGCCTACTAAATCGGATTTCGTATTAGAACTGCGCCGCAGCCAGAATAGGCTGCCCATCAGCGCTGAGGGGGCCAGCAGCAGGGCTATGACGACTGCCAGCGCTGAGCCATTCTGCCCTGGAGGAAAGTAGACCAGCAGCAGCGGCAGCGCATATTTAATGAAGGCCGCAATGCCCCCTGAGAGCGCAATAACTTTAGCCACAAAGCTGACATTTGAGGAATTCATAGGCCTAGAGCTGGAATCCCTCCGGCGATCGCCGCACATTGAGACAGCACCACTCCTGCCGTCGCCAGAGGGTAGCCACCAACCAGCCGTGCTGCTCTAGGGTATCGGCCACCAGCTTCGACTGGTCGAGCAGAATGCCGCTGAGAATGCCCCAACCATCGGCGGTGACAATGGTGTGCATCTGAGGGATGAGGTCCATTATCACCTCAGCCAGAATATTACAGACAATGCCATCGACCGGGGCCTCGATCGCCTGGGCGATCGCCTCAAGGCTGCCATGAATGAGCGGTAGCTGCTCCTCCGTCAGCCCGTTGAGGGCTCGGTTACCCACGGCTGAGTGCACGGCTAGATCGTCGGTATCGGCGGCGTAGGCTTTTTTCGCCCCCAGCAGCAGCGCCCCAATCGAAAGAATGCCGGATCCACAGCCAATGTCAGCGATCGTGACGTCTGGGTTTTCGTAGGTCAGCCGCATTTCGAGCGACTCCAGGCAGAGCTGAGTAGTGGGGTGGTTGCCGGTGCCAAAGGCCACACCGGGGTCGAGGCGCAGCACCAGCCGATCATTGTCGGCGGGCGGCTCTAGCCAGGCGGGAGTGATGAGGATGCGATCGCCAATCGGCTCAGGCTGCCAGTGATCTTTCCAGCTTTTTGACCAATCTTCTTCATCGATCAGGTGCCAGCTGATGCGGGGCAGCATCAGGTCGCTACACAGAGCATCTTGCTTAATCAGCAGCGCCAGAGCCGATAAATCCAGCAGTTCTAAACGATGCTGCGGGAAATAAGCCTGCACGACGCAGGATGCCCCCCGCTGCTGGGTCGAGGTACCCTGGCTACCAAAGCTGTCGAACCGCCAGAAGACGGTATCTTCTAAGGCCGGATCGCACAGCACTTTTACTTCCCACCAGGTGTTGACCACAGCCATTGGTTCAGGAGTTACAGGTTAACGGTATAAGCGTCGCGAATGCCGGGCACCTTGAGAATTTCATCCAGAATGCCCTCGGGTAGAGGGTCATCAAGGCTGAGGGCCATCACCGCGTCACCGCGCACAATTTTGCGGCCCACCTGCATGCTAGCGATGTTGACGTTAAAGCTGCCCAGCAGCGAGCCAATCTTGCCGATGATGCCGGGCATGTCGCGGTGCAGGGTGAACAGCATGTGCTGCGTCGGCGGCACGTTGATGGGGAACTCATCGATGTCGGTAACGCGAATTTCGCTGCCCCCCAGCAGCACCCCCGTCACGGAGTGCTCGCCCAAGTTGCCCTTGGCCGAGAGATTGAGCGAGCCGGTGTAGTCACGAATGTCGGCATCGCGGGTCTCAATCACGTGAATGCCACGCTCTTTGGCTTCAATGGAGGCGTTGACGTAGTTGACCCGCTCCTGCAGCGCGTGGGAGAGCAAGCCCTTGAGCGCCGCCACCATGATCGGCTGGGTGTCGCCCCCGGCAATATCGCCCTGGAGACGCACGGTGAGTTCTTCTACCCGGCCGCCAGCTAATTGACCGACCAGGTTGCCCAGGGTTTCGGCCAGCTGCAGGTAGGGGCGCAGCTTTTGCATCACCTCGGGGCGCAGGCCGGGAATATTCACCGCCGAGCGCGCCGGTAGCCCCAGCAGCACGTCACGAATTTGCTCTGCCACGTCAATGGCTACATTCACCTGAGCTTCTTCGGTGGAGGCACCCAGGTGGGGGGTGAGAATGATCTCCTTGCCCAGCTCTCGCAGTTCCGATTCGCCGAGGGGTTCAGACTCGTACACATCCAGGGCCGCGCCGCCGATGGTGCCCTCCCGCAGGGCCTTGGCCAGGGCAACCTCGTCGATGATGCCGCCGCGAGCGCAGTTGATGATGCGGGCCGTGGGCTTCATCATCGCCAGGGTTGCCTCGTCCACCAGGTGCGTGGTTTCGGGGGTTTTGGGCAGGTGCAGAGTGATGTAGTCGGCTTCGCGAAAGAGCAGGTCTAGATCGACCAGGCGGCAGCCCAGCTGCTCGGCGCGATCGGCGGAGATAAAGGGGTCGTAGGCCAGCAGCTTCATGCCCATAGCCCGGGCCACCGTGGCCACGTGGGAGCCAATTTTACCCAGCCCTACCACGCCTAGGGTTTTCTTGTAGATTTCGACCCCGGTGAAGTCTTTGCGCTTCCACTCACCGGCTTTGACCGAGCGATCGGCGCTGGGAATGTAGCGCGACATCGCCATCATCATCGCCAGGGCGTGCTCGGCGGCGGCGATGGTGTTGCCCTCTGGGGAGTTGACCACCACAATGCCCCGCCGAGTGGCTTCGGGCACATCGACGTTATCAACGCCGACCCC
Organism: filamentous cyanobacterium CCP3; assembly: GCA_003022385.1. GTDB lineage: Bacteria > Cyanobacteriota > Cyanobacteriia > Phormidesmidales > Phormidesmidaceae > Nodosilinea. The sequence continues at coordinate 34,211 of PYGV01000004.1, forward strand.
GGCTCGACCAATGATTTTGAGGCTGTTGCCCGCCTCGATCACCGCTTTGGTCACTTTGGTGCCAGAGCGAATCATCAGCGCATCGTAGTCGCCAATGGCGGCCACGAGTTCTTCAGGCGACAGGCTGGTGTTGACGTCAACCTGAGCAACCTGGGAGAGAATATCGAGGCCCGCCTGATCGATAGGGTCGGAAACGAGAACCTTGGGCATGGGTCAGCCATAAAAATGTCACAGGGATCTACTTTACTGCAAAGACGGAGCAGGGCATTAGTGTGGGGAGTACTTTTGGCGCGGGTGAGGGGTAGATGGGTGGACGGGATGGTGAGGTGATGAGTGAGATGTAGGGTGCATCGCTGCGCGGATGCACTATTGCGCGAAACTCAGCAATCGCGCAAATCCTCTAACGCCCGAAAACAATCAGACAGCACCACATTAGAAAACAGAAAACCTTCGGGATCGCTGAGGCGCAAACAGTGGAGATCATCCCAGGTGTTGCCTTCGGCGATGACAAATCCCTGCTCAATGTGGGGTTTTAGGGTTTGATGGAGCGTTGCCCAGGTGGCGGGAGAGCAGAGCGATCGCACCTCATCCCCGCTAATCCCTTCCTGCAACCGCAGCCCCACCATCAGCCGATCGAGCAGCTGCTCCATGGGGGGTGTTGGCGGCTCGCGGTGGATTCCTCCGGTAGATTGAAAGTCTTTGACCCACTCGCCATAGGTCGCCAACGTGCGGGGACGGCTGACGCGCTGGTGCTGGGTATAGCTGGTCGCCCCCAGGCCAAAGCCGTAGTAGGGCTGGTTGCGCCAGTAGGTCAAGTTGTGCTGACATGGGTGCCCTGGCTGGGCGTAGTTTGAGACTTCGTAGTGGTCGTAGCCCTGGGCGGTGAGGTAGGCCTGGGCCAGCCGATACATGGTGGCGGTTTGCTCGTCGGTGGGCAAGGGGGCATCGCCGGGCTGATAGCGCTTGGCGAAGACGGTTTGGGGTTCTACCGTCAGGTCGTAGATCGATAGGTGGTGAGGATGCAGCGCCACGGCTTTGGATAGCCCGGTCTCCCAGTCGGTCAGGGTTTGGTGAGGGAGTCCAGAAATCAAATCAAGGCTCCAGTTGGGCATGGCGACCTGGTGCAGCCAATCCACCGAGCGATAGACATCGGCAACGCGATGGTAGCGGCCACAGCTTTCCAGGGTGGCGTCGTCGAGGGCTTGGACGCCCAGGCTAATGCGGTTGACCCCTGCGGCCAGGTATCCCTGGAGATGCTCCAGGTCAAAGGTGCCTGGATCCATTTCCATGGAGATCTCGGCGGTAGGGGCGATGCCAAAGCGGCAATCGAGCTGGGTCAGAATCGTTTCTACCTGGGGGACGGAGAGTAAAGACGGGGTGCCACCGCCGAAGAACACTGTGCTGAGGGGGTGTTGATTTAGCTTTGGGGTGGCTGCGATTTCTCCGCAGAGCACGTCCACATAGCTCTCGACGGTGCCTGAGGTCTCGCCCCGCCGCTGGTTGCCCAGTACAGAGATGGGGAAGTCGCAGTAGAAGCAGCGGCGACGGCAGAAGGGAATGTGAACGTAGGCAGACGCTGGGTTGAGGATATTGCTAGGGTTGCTGGTCATAGCCTGTACCCTGAAGCGAAAAGCTGAGATTTATACCCCATCCAATCCACAAAATCTCGGCCCCAAAACGACCAAACCGTAGGGGCGAATGGCATTTGCCCTGCTGCATTTGGGCTGGCTAGGTAGGCTTGGGGGTTTGCAGCCAGACCTACCGCTGGGGACAATCGAAATGTCCCCAGACCCCCTCGACCAGGGCGTTCCGCCGCCCTGGACCTCGCGGAAGGTTTGATCGGTGGGCGGCATGTCGCGCTTCGCATCGGTCTCAGCTTGTAGGTGATCGGTAGAGACATACCCTCTGTAGTGGGCTGGGCGTATATCAGATCACGCTAACATCATCTCCAACGTTGAGGCGTTTGCCCCCCTGACCAACGATGTTGGTATTGACCGCCAACTTGTAGAAGTGGTTGAACCGTTGTGGGGGTGCCCAGATTGGCAGGGTGGTGGCACGCTGCTGGGCAAAGGTTTTTTGAAAGCGGTCGGTGGCGGCTCCGGTGAGGGTGTCGCGGGTGGGCACAATGCAGCGCTGGCAGGGGTTAATGCCCATCAACTCCACATCGCCAATGGCGAATTGCACCGGGCTACCGTCCGCGCTAAACAGCTGGTCTTCCCAGAAAGGGGGAACGCCATCGATCTCAAGGTTGGTGCGAAAGCGACGGCGGGTTTCGGCAAGGGCAAGGCCGTGCCAATCGGCAACGGCCTGTAGGGTGGCGGTGCTGATTAGCGTTGGCCCAGCGGCATTGGTGTCATCTGGGAACCCCAGGTCGTGGTTTTCTTGCAGGGTGACGGGCTGCTGAAAGTAGTCGCTGAGCCAGACTTCTAGGGCTGGGCGCTGCTGTTGGAGGTCAAAACTGGCGACGGGTTCTTGACCATCGACGGCAAGGGTGATGGACTGGCTATCTGCCGAGAAAGTGGTGCGCAGGCGCTGGATCGCAGCAGTGCGTTTGGCGTTGATGAACCGGCCCTGGCTGTCGAACAGGGCGTAGGTGCGATCGCCCGCCAGCGCCCCACTGTCCAGCACCGTAGCCTCAGCCACCGAAACCCCATCCAGCGATTTGACCGGGAAAATATCAATGCGAGTCAAATAAGGTGTCATGCAACCCTGCAACCTGGCTAGACCCATGCCTCAGCCATCATAACCGCCCAAAATCCAAAATCTAAACGCCAAAACTCGCCCGGCCCAAGCGCAGATCCAGCATTTACGCCTAAAAAAAGGCCTCTGAGTTAGCTATCCTCAGAGGCCTGAATCAGGGTGCATCTACCACTCCCATCTCCTGAGAGCGCGGCTAAATTCCGGGGAAATGCCTAGAGTTTACGGATACTTGAAACAAACTGGCTATGATCTGGGGGCTGTGTGAATTGTTGATATTTGCCCTATGGCTAGCCCTGTGACCTCCTCTAGAATTCAAGATTTTTCTGCAGCGGCGACTCCGCAGGGCTCATCCCTGGCACCGGGAGTCTATATCGTCGGCGCCGGGCCGGGCGACCCAGAACTGCTGACAGTGAAGGCCCAGCGGCTGCTGAGCCAGGCCGATGTCATTCTCTACGCCAACTCCCTGGTGCCCCAGCAAATTTTAGGCTGGACTCGTCCCGACGCCGAGCGCATTGGCACCGCGACGATGACCTTGGAAAACATTCTGCCGCTGATGGTGGAGCGGGTACGGGCTGGCAAGTCAGTAATTCGCCTGCAATCGGGCGATCCAAGCCTGTACAGCGCTATTCATGAGCAAATTCAGGCGCTAGCGGAGGCTGAGGTGCCCTTTGAGGTGGTGCCGGGCATCAGCGCCTACCAGGCGGCGGCGGCCAAGCTCAACGCCGAACTGACCATTCCGGGGCTGGTTCAGTCGATCATTCTCACCCGCATCAGCGGGCGCACCCAGGTGCCGGAGGCAGAGGATTTGGCCAGTCTGGCGGCCCACAAGACCAGCCTGTGTCTTTACCTCAGCGCCCGCCACGTCGAAGAATCCCAGGCGCAACTTTTGAAGCACTACGAACCCGATACCCCGGTGGCAATTTGCTTTCGCGTCGGCTGGCCCGATGAGCAGATCGTGGTTGTACCCCTAGCAGAAATGGCTAAAACCACCCGCGATCGCGATTTAATTCGCACCACGCTATATATCATTAGCCCGGCGCTGCGGGGGCAAAAGGTCAGATCGCGGCTCTACAACCCCGAGCACACCCACCTGTTTCGCCCCCGCGGCGGTTCGGCGGTGCCCTCGGACTCGACCCAGGCGGCGGTTGCTCCCCAGCCTTGACCACAGCCAGCGATCGGCTTAGAGTATCTGCATAAAAACTTATGCTTCTAGGGTTCCGGTTTGCCGCCAATGGGCGGCTAAGTGTCTGGTCCGAGAGAGGCAGGTTGGTAATCCACAGGCGGTTGCCAGCTACACGGAGGGATAAAAGCCCGGGAGATTCACGAGGAGCTAGGAGATTTAGCTTCTTAAATCTCCTGGGCTTTTTGGCTCATTTTGAAAAAACCTACGATTTACCTTGGCCCAATTCACCTCTGTGAGGCTCTCCCATGACCGACCCGTCGAATGATCCCGTATTTCAAAGCCCCAACGGGGCTTCCAGTGAAGCCCAGCGCGCCCTGGAGATGGAAGCTCGCCTGCCGATGACCGGCTGGCAGCAGGAGGTCTCCCAGGGCCTGGAGTATGGCCTGGAGGCGGCAGAGAGCATTCGCGATCGCACCATTCCGACCTTTTCCCGCGGCGAACTGCCCCACTACGCGGGCATCAACACCTTCCTCAAAGCCCCCTACGTTGAAGACGTGCGCCGGGTAGGCGAGTTTGACGTGGCGATCGTCGGCATTCCCCACGACAGCGGCACCACCTATCGCCCCGGCACCCGCTTTGGCCCCCAGGGCATTCGCCGCATTTCGGCCCTCTACACCCCCTACAACTTCGAGATGGGGATCGACCTGCGCGAGAGCATCACCCTCTGCGACGTGGGCGATGTCTTCACCATTCCGGCCAACAACGAGAAGTCGTTTGACCAGATTTCTAAGGGCGTGGCCCACGTGTTTGCTTCGGGGGCGTTCCCGATTTTGCTGGGCGGCGACCACTCCATCGGCTTCCCCACGGTGCGGGGCATCTGCCGTCATCTGGGCGACAAAAAAGTCGGCATCATCCACTTCGATCGCCACGTCGATACCCAGGAGACCGACCTGGATGAGCGCATGCACACCTGCCCCTGGTTCCACGCCACCAACATGGCCAACGCCCCGGCCAAGAACCTGGTGCAGCTGGGTATTGGCGGCTGGCAGGTACCGCGCCAAGGAGTGAAGGTGTGCCGCGAGCGGGCCACCAACATTCTCACCGTCACCGACATCACCGAGATGGGTTTGGACGCGGCGGCGGATTTTGCGATCGCCCGCGCCACCGACGGCACCGACTGCGTCTGGATCAGCTTCGACATCGACTGCATCGACGCGGGCTTTGTGCCCGGCACCGGCTGGCCAGAACCCGGCGGCCTGCTGCCCCGCGAAGCCCTCTACCTGCTCAAGCGCATCGTGCAGGAAACCACCGTCTGCGGCATCGAAGTGGTGGAGGTTTCGCCCCCCTACGACGTCAGCGATATGACCGCCCTGATGGCCACCCGCGTGATCTGCGACACCATGGCCCACCTGGTGAAATCGGGTCAGCTGCCCCGCCACGAGAAGCCCAGCTATATCCACGAAGAGGCGAATATGAACGTGGATGAGCCCTGGGAGTAGAACCGTCTTGAAGAAGACGAGAATCCAGTTTATCTAGGTACTGTCTGGTCTAATGGCTGGAATTTCCAGGGAAATCACGCCGGATTCTCGTCTCAGCCTGGTTTATCGTCACGTGCCTGGAACCGCTCAAGTTGAACGGTTACTGAGAACGGAAGGTAGAGCGCACGTCTTCAACAGCCTTGAAACGTTGCAGCAAGTCACCAAGGCTATCATCGAGAGGGGTGAGCGGACAGGTGCAAACGACGAAGACGACGCCTATGAGCGATACGGCCTCTACTTCTCTGAAGCGATTGGCTACATGCTGAGAGCAGACGGAAGTCGAAGCCCCCTTTACTACGGGGAAATAAAAATTGTGAAAGCCACAGGTCAATACCATGCTATCCCACGAACTGGCCCTCGCAGAACAATCTAAAACCTGGAAGTTTCTCGAACTTTGGGTGGATCCAGTATTGTTTCCGCCCAAAGTTTTAATGTTGATTGGCGACCAAGACGGAACCTGCAAAATTTTTAGTCCGGGCGCAGATTATAAGCTGGTGGTTGCTCACTCCAGCTACGAAACCGCAAGGGCATGGCTACTGGAGGACGAATATGAACGAGTTCAGGGTCAACTCTTGGCCGAAGAGGTTCTTTGACTCGTCAACACACAAAAATGGCACGCCATAACATTGCTGTATGGCACCCCTGCTACTCTACTTCTGCGTTCCCTGCCATGCACGAAACCGACATGACCAAGGCCCTGATTCTCACTGTGCGCGACTGGTGGGAAGCGCAGCCGGGGCAGCCTGCGATCGAGAAGGTACACCTGACGGTGGGAAAGTTTACCTGCGTAGAGCCCGTGGGTTTGCAGTTTGCCTTTGACGTACAAACCAGGGGCACCTTTTTAGACGGAGCCGAACTGGTGATTCGCGAAACGCCGCTGATTGCCTTCTGCCACGACTGCCAGAGCGAGTATCGCCCTGAAATTGGCCTGCAATACGCCTGCCCCACCTGCCAGTCGCCTATGGGCGACATTCGCTCGGGGCGCGAGCTGAAGATCGATCGGGTGGAATATGCCGAGGCGGCTAGCCCGACGACTCTTTCTTAGCCTGGGATAAACTGAGAGTTATAAAATAGCCAAAGTCCACCAGCCATGCCCGCTCAAAGCCGCTTTTTAGATCAGCTTCAGGTGCTCAATACCCTACATCAAAGGGGTTACCACAGCGACCTGATGGAACGCTCCCTGGCCAAAATGATCGATGTAGAGCGTAGCCAGGCTCTTCAACAGGCTGCCGACCTGCAAGCCAAGCTCCAGGTCTACGAAAACCAGTACCATCAGCCCTCGGATGCCTTCTACAAACAGTTCAACGCTGGGGAATTGGGCGACAGCATAGACTTTGTCGAGTGGAGCATCGTCTACGATATGTGGCAGGCCGTTCAGATGCGCCTCAGCGTTTTACAGCCCATTGGCTCATGAATGGATGCGCAACAGTATCTCACTGAAATCAAATCCAGATTAATTGCCAGTCCTGTAGTCGAGACCTTCTCAATTGTTGACGAACGAGATCTATCCGACCGGGGTTATTTTCGGGCTCGAGTCAGGCTGACAAACACTGATTTTTTAGAAATTGCAGAGTACTTTCTCATCATTGAGAACCAACCCAGGGTAGAACGCTATCGCTATCAGTGGATGGATAGAGCCCAAGAGACACTCCGCAAGCGCTGGGACAACGTTCCCCACTTTCCAGACCTGCCTAACTTTCCTCACCATGTCCACATTAGTGCCGAAGACAATGTGAAAACCGCTGTACCAAGAGGCATCACAGAGTTTCTGACTTTCCTAGAGGCAGAGATCTTGCCAGAACCCGAGTCCGTTGATTAGTGCTAATCGCCAATCCAAAATCCAAAACCTCAAATCTAAAATTCCAATCATGCACCAAACCTTTGACGCTGCTTTAGGCATCGACCTGCTTCACGTTAATCAGAGCGGGGCCGACCACAACCGCGCCCACTTCGATCGCTGGGGCATCACCTGCATGAATATCATGAGCAGCCCGGGGGCAGGCAAAACGGCGCTGCTGGAGCGCACCCTGGAGGGGCTGCATGGGGACCTGGCGATCGCCATCATCGAAGGCGACATGACCACCGAACTCGACGCCGATCGCCTGCGCCAGTACGGGGTGCCAGTGATTGCCATTAACACGGGGCGATCGTGCCACCTCGACGCCAAGATGGTAGCGGGCGGCATTCACACCCTGGAGCACAGCTACGACCCCAACATCCTCGATCTGGTGCTGGTCGAGAACGTGGGCAATCTGGTGTGCCCTGCCGAGTTTGAAGTGGGCGAACATGCCAAGGTGGCGCTGCTGAGCGTCACCGAGGGAGAAGACAAGCCCCTCAAGTATCCAATCATGTTTCAGGAGGCCGACTGTCTGCTGATTACTAAGGTCGATCTGGCCCCCTATCTAGACGTGAGCATTGAGCAGATCGCGGCCAACGTGCGGCAAATGAACCCCCACTGCACCATCATTCCGGTTTCCGCAAAAACCGGAGAAGGGCTGGAGGCGTGGTTTAACTGGATGAAAGTAAACGTCGTTACCGTTGGTGAAGCGCGCATTCAACCCACTGCCGCACAGACCTCTCACACCCACGCGTAGGGTGCATCCGCGCCAGCGATACATCGCCCCACAGCCTAGGCAACAAAACTATGACGGCCCCAACAGTCGCCGCACAGCCCCACCCACAGCCCGTTTGACCTGCTGCTTGCGCCGCCAGCCCTCAAACTCCTTGCGATAGCCATACTCGTTGGGTCGGTAGATGCGCCAGGCATCCCAGCTGAGCTTTAGACCCCAGGGTGCCACTATCAGGTAAAGCAAAGCCTTCACTAGCCCGCCCCAAAACCCAACGCCTCCCGTTAACACCAAAAACAGCAGCAAGAAGCCACCATAGATGGCAAATTGAGACAGCCCATGGCGAAACCGCTGCTGACGCTGACTGTCAAACAGCTTCTGATCGGCAAGCTCGTATTTTTTAATATCCCACTCGCGCTCGGCAGCGGCTATGGTGTCGGCGGAGATGCCCAACTCGTCGGCAATTTCGAGCAGCTGGGCGCGGGAGAGTTCGCCGGACTCGGTTTGGCGGGCGATCGCCAGACTCAAAATCTGCTGGGCGTCTTCAGCTAGGTACAAGTATTCGCCACAATTGGTGAAAGAATCCGTCCTTAGCTCAGCCATCACCATCCCTGCCAAAACTCTCTTTTCCCTTATAGACAAAATCTAAACGATCTCGGGGGTCGGTTGGGGTACGGAAAACCTATTGTCACAAGCCCCAAAGCCGCAGTGATCCAATTCGTAGTGGTAAAACTTGCCCTGATGGGGGCATGCTAACCCCGAAGGCTATGCATCTAACCCTTGGAGGGTACACTTATGACCCAACTGGTCCCCATCCGCCTAGAGGATGGCACCGAGATCTACATGGAGGCCACCGACGATGTGGTCACTCCCATCTCGCCTCCGGCCCCCAGCCCTGACCTCTACGGTGAAACTACCCGCACCGCCAAGGGCTGGAGCAGCGCCAACCAGACCGTCCAAATCCAAGCTGCCCAGAGCTTTAAAGCCATTGAAGGCACCATTCGCACCTACACCAGTCACACCATGAATGCCTTCAAAGATATGGCCACCGCCAATGTCGAAAAAGTCACCCTGGAGTTCGGCCTTAAGGTCGGCGGAGAGGCAGGCGTTCCTTACGTTACGAAAGGCACCGCAGAGAGCAACCTGAAAATTACGGTGGAGTGCTCCTTCAAATAGCGCCCTCTAGGGAGCAAAGCATCATCGTCACAGCGCCGGGTTGCTCAAGGGAAGTGTAGTTTTAGCCAAGCTCCCCGCACAGCAGCCCGGTTTTTTGCTGCACTCAATTTCGGCAGCCGATGGCGTTGCCCCGGTAGGTTGGCCCAGCAGACAGGGACACAAGTCGATAAGAAACACAGCTAGACACACAAGCGTCTGGCTCAAGTCGTCGCCTGCTGAGCCATGATTGACGCCAGTGAACGTTTAGGAACGTAGGTTTTTTAAAGGTGCAATTCTTGTGGGTCAGGCATCTTGCCTGACTGTGGACAGCCGGGACGGCTATCCCACAGTATTTGATTCGCTATCCTTAGGTCGAGAAGTAGCTCTACAGAATATAGGGCGCCTCAGTGTCGCTTTGCAGCCCTTCCGGTGAGCTGCTCTCGGCCCCAATCAGTAGCCTCTACGTATATTTGTTGTGCCAATTCTTGGCCAATGTATAATAATTTGATGATAAAGATTGAAAAACAAGGGGTTCTAGCAAATCTTTCTTACTATTTTGTAGATTCCAGGCCTCATTTTTAAGTTCTGGTTCTCCAGACCACTGGTTAGACTCTACCCCCGTTCACACTGGGGCTGCCTCTGCGGCATTTTTGGCTTTATAGCCGTGTTACGTTCATTAGTCCGCTCTCGACAGTTCCTGAAAATCCAGACAATTACACCCAATATCACTACAAGGGCCACCGCGAAAAGGGAATGAGATTTTGCAGGGATTGACGAAGGAAAAGCCCATCTTAATCACCTGTTTGGCTGCCGGGGGAGCACTGGCTGTTTTGACGTTGCTGGTCCGATCGGGTCCCGGCAGCACCCCCTCGCTGCCGCCGCCGCCACCCAGTGCCGAAAGTTTGAACATTGAAACGGTGCCCGTGCCCCCAAGTATTAACCAGGTTACCCCTCAAGAGCGACTGGAGCGCGACATGACCCGGCAGGAAGACCTGGTTAACGCCCTGCAAGACGAACTGGAGGCTCAAAAAGACCTGGCCGACGACCTCAAAGCCCAGCTCGAACGTCAGCAAGCCGAAACTGAGCAGGTGATGGCCCAGCTTGACAACTATCAAACGGCAGTCGAAGAAATGACCTCTCAGCAGGTGCGGCTGATCGAGTCTATCCCGCGCAACAACGAAACCCAGACCATGATTCTCTGGGGCATTTTGGGTCTGTTTCTCATGCTAATGCTGGGCGGCGGTACTGCCTTTGCCATTATTGCCCTGTGGCTGATGCACATTCAGAGGCGCACCCAACAGCCGCCGCCGATGGTGTACCCCATGCGGATGCCTCCCAGCCCCTACTACTACTATGAACGGCAGCCTCTGCCGCCCCCTGTACAGCAGCAGCCCTATGTGCAGTACGACATTAGGCCCTATCAGGACTGATGTGGATGAGTGAGTGGATGGGTAGATGGGTGGATGGGTTCTATCGACCAAAGAGCCGGTACCCTTGAGCTCGCTCTCTCGCCGAGGTCTGTATGGGGGAAAAATAACAGAGTGCAGTAAGGGGGTAATGTGCAAGGTGTAGGGTTTAAAGCGACGCGTTGACCCTGGTTGCTTCACTTTCTTTCTCTGGCGTTTGCAGTCGATGGCCATGACCCTCACCCAGGTTTGGGGTGCTTTTCTCATTTTTGTGCTGTCGCCCATCGTGGGCGGGCTGCCCCTGACGGGATGGTCGACATGGCTGTTGTCGGGGCAGCGGTTGCGGCGTGTGGGTACGGGCAACGTGGGCGTGTCGGCCGCATTTTATCACGGCGGCAAGCTGGCGGGCGTTGTGGCGGTGCTGCTGGAGGCGGCCAAGGGCATTGGGGTGGTGCTGCTGGCTCGCTACTACTTCCCGACGGAGCCAGTGTGGGAGATTATTGCCCTGATTGGCCTGGTGATGGGGCGATACTGGTTTGCCAAGGGGGCGGGCACCACAAATGTGGTGTGGGGTGTTGCGGTCTATGACTGGGTGACGGCACTGCTGACGTTTATGCTCAGCGGGCTGGGGTTTACCATTTTTCGCGAGCGGCGTCAGGGTCGGCTACTGTCCCTGGTGCTGCTGCCACTAATTACGGCCCTGCGACATCAGGATGGAGCGCTGGTGTTGGCGATGACCTGCCTGAGCGTGCTGATAGGCTGGATCTATCAGAAACTGCCTGACGACCTAGATTTGCCTGAGGAAGAAGGACGATTGGAGTCTCGCACCATGTTTCGTTTTTTTCGCGGCGATCGCAGCCTGGTAGCCCTTGACCAACCTCTCGATGCCGCTAAGTTTGGCCAAAAAGCCGCTACCCTGGGCCAGCTGCGGGCCTGGGGCTACCCAGTACCGCGCGGCTACGTGCTGCCCGCTGGAGATGACCCGACCGCGCTGCTGGCGATCGCAGAGCCCTCCCCCACCCAGCCTCTGGCGGTGCGCTCCTCAGCCCTGGATGAAGATATGGGCACCGCTTCGGCGGCGGGGGTATACCAGTCGTTTTTGAATATCACCGACCAGGAGGGGCTGGCCGCGGCGATCGTGCGGGTGTTTTCGTCCTACAACGCTCCCCGAGCCAAAGAATATCGGCAGAGCCAGGAGCTGCCCGAGCAGGGCCTGGCGGTAATTGTGCAGCAGCAGGTGCGGGGGCAGTTTTCGGGGGTGGCTTTTAGTCGCGACCCGATCGCCCGCTGTGGCGATGCGGTGATCATTGAAGCGCTGCCGGGTGGGGCCGATCAGGTGGTGGGCGGTCAGGTGACCCCCGAGCAGTACCGGGTGCTGGTACAGCCCGACGATGTGCCACCGCTGGCCGAAATTGCCGAGGCCGACTGGCATCTCTCCGACGCCCTAACGCTAACGGTGGAGGGCGAGGGCCAAACCCCGTCGCGGCTGTTGCAGCAGGTGGCCTACCTGGCTCGCCACCTGGAGAGCCGCTACCAGGGCGTACCCCAAGATATTGAATGGACCTACGACGGCGAGACGCTGTGGCTGTTGCAGAGCCGCCCGGTTACCACCCTGCATCCGCTGTGGACGCGCAAGATTGCCGCCGAGGTGATCCCCGGTGCGATTCGGCCTCTGACCTGGTCGATCAATCGGCCTCTGACCTGCGGGGTGTGGGGCGAAATTTTTACGGTGGTGCTGGGCGATCGCGCCCAGGGTCTCGACTTTGAGGCAACGGCTACCCTACACCATGCCCACGCCTACTTCAACGCTACACTGCTGGGCAATATTTTTAGACGCATGGGCCTGCCGCCTGAGAGCCTGGAGTTTCTGACTCGGGGGGCAAAATTTAGCCGCCCGCCGCTGAAGTCTACCCTGCGCAACCTGCCCGGTCTGCTGCGGCTGGTGGGCCGCGAACTCAAGCTCGAGCAGGAGTTTGCTCAGGAGAATCGCGATCGCTTTGCCCCTACCCTACAGTCGCTGGCGGATACTCCCACCAATACCTTGAACCCGGCGGAACTGCTCGACCGCATCGAAACCATCCTCGATCTTCTCAAGCGCGTCACCTACTACAACATTCTCGGCCCGCTCAGCTTTGCCCTGCGCCGCGCCCTCTTCAAAGTGCCGGAAGAGAGCCTGAACCCGATGCAAAACGCCGAGATTGCGGCCCTAGATTCCCTGCGGGCGATCGCCCACGACATTCGCCAAACCCTCTCTACCCCCGAGCTAAACCGCATTACCGACAGCTCCTCGCTGATGACCGCCCTGGCCGAAAGCACCGACGGCGAGTCGCTGCTGAAGGAAATGGACCAGTTTGTTGACCAGTACGGCTATCTCAGCCCCGTCGGCACCGATATTGCCGTCGCCACCTGGCAAGAAAACCCCGGCCCCGTGCGCGAGCTACTGGCCCAGTTTGTCAAGCAGCCGCCCGCCCCTAAAACGACGACCTCATCCCCCACCGGCAAGGCCGCCCTGGTGCAGCAGCGGCTTGATCTCAAGGGACAGGTCAACACGATCTACAACCGGCTCCTGGCCGAGCTGCGCTGGAGCATTCTGGCCCTGGCAACCCAGTGGCAAGAGCAGCGCCATTTGCAGGAGCGCGACGACATTTTCTTTCTCACGCTGGAGGAGATTCAGGCTCGGGTGAGGGGGAATGTCGCACCTAATTGGACAAGGATGCGCGGAAAAATTGGCGATCGCAAAGCCCAGTACGACCAGGACAGGCAGCTGCCCGCCGTGCCCTACCTGGTGTTTGGCAACGAGCCCCCCAGCCGCGATCTATCGCCCATGCCGAGCGCGACCGTGCAGCAAAAGCTCTCGGGCATCGGAGCCAGCGCGGGCATTGTGGCGGGTCCGGTGTTGGTAATGACTCAGCTGGAAACGGTCGCCACCGAGGGACCGTTCATTCTCGTAGTGCCCTACACCGATGCAGGCTGGGCACCTCTGCTCGCTCGCGCCCAGGGGCTGATTGCCGAAGTCGGCGGTCGTCTCTCCCACGGGGCAATCATTGCCAGGGAATACGGCATTCCAGCGGTCATGGATGTCACCAACGCCACCCAGCGCCTGCACAGCGGTCAGTGGGTTCGTCTCAACGGCGAAACCGGCACCGTAGAGGTGCTAGACCCTGCCGCCCATCAGCCCCCCGCCCTTGAAGCCAGCCAGGACTAACACTGCCATCCCTACAGCGCTTCTACCAACCGAGCGATGTCAGCTTGAGGAGAAAGACTTGGCAAAATAGTACAATTGCACTATTGTAAGTAAAGCAATTGCACTGTTGCAGGTTTTAGCTCCCTAATTTTTGCGGCTATGAATAGTCACCAAGGCGGGGCGCAAGCCCTCGGCTGGATTGTTGCGTTGAGCGTGGGCGTCGGCATTATGGCAGAGTTAAGTCAATCTACCCCCCAGGTCATTGCTGAAGAACAGGTAGCGGCCGTAGAAGCCGCCCCTGCGAACCCCTGGGCCGGGGCTTCCTTTCCGCTCGAAAAATTTACGGCCTATACCTCACCCTTTGGCTATCGGCAGCACCCAATGGGCGGCCACCGCTTTCACTACGGGCTAGATCTGGCCGCCCCTATGGGTAGCTACGTCCGCAGCTGGTGGGAAGGTAAAGTTATTCAGGTATCAGACAACACCGCCTGCGGCACTTCAGCGATTATTCAATCGGGCAACTGGACTCACATTTACTGCCACATGGTGGGCCACATGGTAATCGAAAAAGAAGGCGGGCGCGTGCTGGTCGATCGCGATGGCGGCATTGAGCTGCGCCAGGGGCAAATGGTGACCTCGGGCCAGCGCATTGGCCGCGTCGGCATGACCGGCAGCACCACTGGGCCGCACCTGCACTGGGGCCTCAAGTACGACGGGGCTTGGGTAGACCCAGCCCTGGTGATCAAGGCCGGGTTCGACTATCAGCAGCTACAGACGGCGCAGGCCGTCAATTAACCCCTGGCAGACCTGAGTTAGAAACGCTAGATCCAGCGTTTCTAGGGTATCAGTGGGCTGATGGTAGTGGGGGTTGCGCAGGTTCGCCGTGTCGGTAATCAGAATGGCAGGGTAGCCCAAATCCCAAAAAGGCACGTGGTCACTGCGCCGCGTATCGGGTACAATGCGGCCCTGGTTGACCACCGGCAGCCACTGGCTGGGCACCCCGGCGGCGCGAAAGCCGCGCCAAAGCCGCACCATGGTGGGAATGCTCTGCCACGGCCCAATTTGGGCAATGTAGTCGCCGCGATCGCGATAGATGCGCTCTAGCCCCGCTGGGTAGGTCTGGGAGTGGGGCTGGTGACAGCAGTAGCCCAGCATTTCCAGCGACAGCATCAGCCCCAAAGGCTTGCCCTGATCGTGCAGGGCTTGGGCATAGTGGCGGCTGCCCACAAACCCCCACTCTTCGAGGTCAAAGGCGATTAGGCGCAGGGGCGACTTCCCAGGTTGTTGAGCAAAGGCACGAGCTAGCTCCAGCAGCACCGCTACTCCGGTCGCATTGTCGTCGGCCCCTGGGGAACCGGGCACCGAGTCGTAGTGGGCACCAACCAGCAGGGGCGGTCGGCGAGGATTCTTTCCCGGTAGGTTCAAGATCCAGTTGGTGTTAGGCTGCCCCTGAAAGTCAAAGCGGTGGCTAGTTACCTCGCCCCAGCGGGAAAATTCCTGCTGGATGTACTGCTGCCCAAAGAAGTGATGGGCTGAGGCCAGGAAGGGATCGCGATCGCGTGCCACCTGTTCTAGATGAGCCGTCAAACGCGATCGCAGGGCGGTATCGCTCAAAGAAACCCCCTAGGCGGGCTTTTGCAGCCCCTTGGCGACTTCGGCCAGGTTCTTGCGGGGCAGCAGCCGGGTGGCCAGCGACAGCACTTTGTTGGTGGTGCCGTGTACAGCGGTGCGCTGCCCTTTTTCCATCGCCTCGTAGGCATAGGCCGCGACATCGGCAGAGGTAGGCAGATTTTTGCTGTTGAGCACCTTCACATCGGTGGCCTCGGCTCGCTCTTGAAATTCAGATTTGGTGGGGCCAGGGCAGAGGGTGGTAGCCGTCACTCCAGTGCCCTCCAGTTCGGTCGCGATCGCGTGGGTCAGCGACAGCACGTAGGCCTTGCTGGCGTAGTATACCGCCATGTACGGTCCCGGCAAAAACGCCGCCGTCGAGGCCACATTGAGAATGCGGCCCTGGCCCCGGGCAACCATGCCCGGCAGGTACAGCCGACTCAGGTGGGTGAGGGCCACGATGTTGAGCTGAAGCATGGCGTTCTGCTTTTCCCAGTCGGATTCAGCAAAGGTGGTTAGGTCCCCAAATCCTGCGTTGTTGACCAGAGCGTAAGGAGCAACACCTTTGAACTGGGTCCAGTCAAAAAACTGCTGCCGGGTATTAGGGTCGGTGAGGTCGCCCCGGTAAGTCCACACCAGAATGCCGTGGGCCGCCTCTAGCTCAGCCTTTAGCTCCAGCAGGGGCTCTTCGCGACGGGCGATCAGCACCAGATCGTGGTGGTGGGACGCACAGACCTTGGCCAACTCGTAGCCAATGCCGCTAGACGCGCCGGTAATTACGATTGGCTTTGCCATAGTTTGCCCCAGGAGTGAATTCGGCTTGATCCTAACGAATTAGTTTGGCGGTGGGGGTCAACCCTAGGCTGAGATTCCCTCAGTCTGGGTATAGCTCAGGAACCGCGATCGCTGTCTTTTGTAGAACCGTAGCGCCACAGGTCAAAGGGGAAGCGCCGCCGCCCGCCGCGATCGCAGCTCTAAATACACCAGCAGGGCGTTGACATCAGCAGGGTTAACACCGCCAATGCGTGAGGCTTGGCCAATGGTCAGCGGTTTGACCTGAGACAGCTTTTCTCGCGCTTCTTTAGACAGCGTTTCGATCGCCATGTAGTCGAGGGTTTCCGGCAGCTTGCGGCCGGTATTTTTGGCCACCTGATCGATCTGGTTTTGCTGCCGCTGAATGTAGCCCGAGTATTTGATATCGATCTCGGCCCCTTCTTTTTCTTCGCGAATCAGATCCGGATTGGACAAGCCGTAACGCTCCAGATCGCCGTAGTGAAAGCCCGGACGGCGCAGCAGGTCAGCCAGGGTGATCGAGCCTTTGATCCGCTGGTCGGTGTCGGCGGCGATCCGCTGCCCCAGCTCGTCGTGCTCCTTGACGCGGGTTTCGCTCAGGCGTTCTTTTTCAGCAGCGATATTGGCGTACTTGCGGGTGAAGAGATCCCAGCGGCGATCGCCAATCAGCCCAATCTCGCGGCCCAGCGGCGTCAGGCGCTGGTCGGCATTGTCCGACCGCAGCAGCAGCCGGTACTCCGATCGCGAGGTCAGCATCCGGTAGGGCTCCCGCAGGTCTTTCGTGCACAGGTCATCTAGCAGCGTGCCAATGTAGCTCTGCTCGCGGGGCAGCACCAGCATCTCTTGCCCCCGCACCAGCCGGGCCGCGTTTACCCCGGCGACAAAGCCTTGAGCGGCGGCTTCTTCATAGCCTGTGGTGCCGTTGATTTGCCCCGCGCAAAACAGCCCTTCCACCCGCTTGGTCATCATCGTGGGGTAGCACTGAGTAGCGGGCAGGTAGTCGTACTCCACTGCATAGGCGGGCCGCAGCAGGTTGCAGTGCTCTAGCCCCGGTAAGGTGCGCAACATAGCCAGCTGCAGTTTCTCAGGCAGCCCGGTCGAAAAGCCCTGCACGTAGATCTCAGGGATGTCGCGTCCCTCCGGCTCCAGAAAAATCTGGTGGCTGTCTTTGTCGGCAAAGCGAACGATTTTGTCTTCAATGCTGGGGCAGTAGCGGGGGCCTTTGGAGTCAACCCAGCCGCCGTAGATCGGCGACAGGTGCAGGTTGTCGCGGATTAGCTGGTGGGTGGCGGCGGTGGTGCGGGTGAGGTGGCAGGGCATTTGCTCGCGCTCGACCCAGACCTCGGGGTCAAAGCTAAACCAGCGCAGGTCTTCGTCGCCGGGCTGGGGTTCCAGCACATCAAAGTTGATCGAGCGGCGATCGACCCGGGCCGGGGTGCCGGTTTTGAGCCGTCCGGTTTCAAAACCTAACTGATTCAAGGTGTCGGTCAGGCCGACAGCGGCAAACTCTCCAGCCCGACCCGCCGCCATCGATTTATCGCCAATCCAGATGGTGCCACCCAAAAAGGTGCCCGTGGTCAGAATTACCGCTCTGCACTTAAAAGCCGTGCCAAAGTAGGTGGTCACCCCCACCACTTCGTCGTTGGCCCCCAGCACCAGGTCAGTCACCATACCCTCGCGAATGGTCAAGTTTTCCTGGTTTTCGACGATGGTTTTCATGACGGCGGCATACTCGCGCTTGTCGGTCTGAGCCCGCAGCGCCCACACGGCGGGGCCGCGCGAGTTGTTGAGCACGCGCTTTTGCAGGTAGGTGCGATCGGCCATTTTGCCAATCTCGCCGCCCAAGGCATCGACCTCGTGGGTGAGCTGAGATTTAGCCGGGCCGCCTACGGCAGGGTTGCAGGGCTGCCAGGCAATTTTGTCGAGGTTGAGGGTAATCATCAGCGTGCGGCAGCCCAGGCGTGCCGAGGCCAGGGCCGCCTCGCAACCCGAGTGGCCGCCGCCAACGATTACAACGTCGTATTCGTCGAGAAAATCAACAGAGCCTGAGCCAATCATGCCGTTGGAAAAATGAGTGCAAGCAGACCTTCATTTTAGCGGGTCGCAGAGAGCCTCTGATCAAGCCCCTACTCATCACTGATGAGCAACGTTGGAACGCTAACAAACGACGTTAGCTTTAGGCCAGGTTGTACCTCAGGGTGGCGGCGATCGCCGCCACCAGCTCATCCACCTCAGACTCCAGGGTCAGGTAGTGGGTGCAGGCGCGCACGCAGTTGGGCGCTTGCAGGGTGCGCAGGTAAACATGCTGGGTCTCTAGCTCGTCGACCAGGCGCTTGTGCCAGGCTGGCGAAGGTTCACCCTGCTCTAGCACCCAAAACGATACCAGGCCAGAATCGGGTGGGCTCTGCCGCACGGGCCGAATCTGGGGCAGGTCTTGCAGCTGCGACCACAGCCGCTGAGCGAGTTCGACCAGGCGGTGATAGCGCTGGGGAGCACGGCCCCACTCAGATTGGTAGGCGATCGCCGCCCGCAATCCCGCCAGCAGCGGATAGTTTGACGTCGCCACCTCGTAGCGCTGGCCATTGGGCTTCCAGCCCGTGGGGTTGGCGGCGGCATCGGTAGTAATGCCGCGCCAGCCAGTGAAGGTAGGAGACATCTGCTCTCGGGCCTCAGGACGCACGTACAAGCCGCCCAACCCAGCGGGGCCGCACCACCACTTATGGCCGGTAAAGGCGTAGAAATCGACCCCCAGCGCGGGCAAATCCAGCGGCAGTGACCCCACCGACTGGGCCGCATCCACCAGCGTCAGCACGGGGTTGGGGCGATCGCGACAGATCTCCACAATGCGCTCCAGGGGCAGCACCTGGCCCGTATTCCAAAAAATATGGCTGATCACCAGCAGCCGGGTGTTGGGTTGCAGGTGCTGGGCCACCACCGCTGCCGGATCCTCGCTACCGTCACCGCCATTAACGGTTTCAAGCAGCGGGCAGAGACTGTAGCTAACCCCAAAGCGACGGCAAATTTCCTGCACCGCAGCAATAATGCCAGGATGCTCGCAGTCTGACAGCAGCATGTGATCCCCAGCCTTCCAGGGGATGCCCCAGAGAGGAATATTGCAGCCTACGGTAACGTCTTCGGTGAGAGTAATAGTGTCAGCGGTGGTGTCCAATTCGGCTGCGATCGCTTCGCGCGTTTGGGCCGCCTCAGCCGTTACCCACTGGTTAGCTGCCCCCGAAAAGGGGCCTAGTTCCTGCACCCGTCGATGGGCCGCAAAGATGGCATCTAGAGTAGCCTGGGCCATCGGCCCCTGACCGCCATAGTTAAAGTACTGCTTGCTGACCAGAGCCGGAAACGAGTGTCGATGGCTGAGTAGGCGATCGCGCGTCGCAGTAGGCAAAGAAGCAGAAGACGGAGAATAGATCACGCTGAAGAGAGGATAAGGGGGAACGTTTCAACCCTATACCACCCGCGCCCGGTTGGCTGACGGTTTACCGTCTAGAACTAAACCCGCTGCCTGAGGAACTCGGGAAGCGGCAGCGCCAGAGCTATCGTCACCCGCCACTGCCACCTTTCCCGGAATACCCCGATAGGGTATAACATGCTAAGGGTGAGCATAGGTACTGTCAGATCGTCCAGATCGTCCTATAGGCTTAACTCAGCCATGAACAGCAGCTCGACACAGCCTTGGATAGCTAACGGTCAGCGACAGGGGTCGCTGGAGCTAGCTGCGAAAAGTTTTACGCCTGACCAGGACAGCGATACCCTGTCGCCTCGGCTGCAGCACCAGCCATACGTCTCTCTGTTCCCTAGCACTTGCTCTATAACTCGCCTTGTCTGCTAGCTACCCCCTGCCATCGCGTTCGAGTTCAGGGGGTGGCCCGCAGAGCCCCCTGAGGTTGGCTGCTGACTCAGCAACGCCCCATTCACAAGAATTCATTCGCTGGCTCACCGATGACGTGCTGTTTCACTACCAGCGCTGTGGTCGGCGAGCCTTTTTAGATCTGTATGGCGATCGCGGCCAGCAAGACCGCCCCTCTGACTACCTGCTCAAGCTGCGCCAGGACAGTCTGGCTCATCGCGAGCGAGTGCTCGAAGACTACTACCCCCTCTACCGGCCCGACTTTCCCTCCGGCGACTGGACCGCTGGGGCCAGAGCCACGCTCGATTTGATGGCCGAGGGCGTCGAGGCCATTCGCCAGGGGGTACTGGCTACTGCCTCGGCGGTCGACGGGGTACAGCTGGTCAGTCAGCCCGATCTGCTGATTAGGCAGCCCGGCTGGTCCTGCTGGGGCGACTGGGTCTACGTGCCCATCGATATCAAACTGGGCAAAAAGCCCAAGCTCGACTATCAAGTGGTGGCGGCCTACCACGCCTACCTGCTCTCGCGGGTGCAGGGGGTCTGGCCCCAGGCCAGCTATCTGGCCCTGCGCGGCGGCCAGATGTACACCATTGACCTGGCGCGGCTGGTGCCCAAGCTGCAAACCGTACTCAACGACTGCCTAATCGACCTGCGATCGCCCACTGCGCCAGAACTGTTTATTTCCCACAGTCGCTGCGATCTTTGCCACTGGTTTAACCACTGCTACGCCGAGGCACAGGCGACCCGTCACCTGTCACTGCTGCCCGGCGTTACCCCCGCCCGCTACGCGCTACTCAAACAGCAGCACCTGACCACCGTTGCCGCTCTAGCCCAGGCTAGCCCTGCCCACTTGGCTCCCCTACCGGGCTTTGGCGAACAGGTTGCCGAAAAGCTAGTGCACCAGGCCCAGGCGCTGATTGACAACCGAGCGATTCCCCGCAGTGCACCTCACGCTCCCCACGGCTTTCCGCTGTGGCCCGACGATTTACCCGAGGGCGAGGTCGAGCTGTACTTTGACATTGAAGCCGCCCCCGACCAAAACCTGATCTACCTGCACGGAGTACTGGTGGTCAACCACCGCACGGGCGAAACCAGCTTCCACGCCCTGCTGGCCGAAAACCACCGCGAAGAACGCCGCGCCTGGAATGATTTTCTCGATCTGGTCCACGCCTACCCCTACGCGCCGATCTATCATTTTTGCCCCTACGAGGCTCAGACCGTGCGCAAACTGGGACAGCTCTACGGCACCCCCCACCGCCAAACCGAGGCCCTGCTCGATCGCTTCTTTGACGTGCACAAGTGCATCACCGACGGCGTCACCCTGCCAATCGAGAGCTACGCCCTCAAGCACATCGCCCGCTGGATGGGCTTTGACTGGCGCGACGAGGGGGCCAACGGGGCACAGTCGATCTGCTGGTACAACGCCTGGGCGGAAACCGGCGATCGCAGCTATTTAGACGCCATTCTGCGCTACAACGAAGACGACTGCCGCGCCACCTACCACATCAAGGACTGGCTGGTAAAATTCGCCGAGCCCTACTGGACCAGACTCTACCAAAACATCGGCTAGAGTCTATCCCAGAAGTCCCATCCCAGCCCAATTCTCAGAGCTGTTCTGAGTTGTGGCTATTGCAGTGACACTGGTGACACTACTGATGCACTGGGCTGTAGGCCCCGAAGATTTCGGCCAGGCCGGGTACTGCACTCTCCACATCACCCTTTACCGACTGGCGCAGCTTGTTATAGGACGATCGCACCAGACCATTATCGGTCTTGGCAATCCGTCTGTCGGTTACCCCCAAAATGACTTCGGCAGCCCGGGCCTGGTTTTGGCTCAGGTAGGCCACCGGATCGCCCGCCTGCAGGCCCTCGGCCCACATGGGTTCGAGCGCCTCCACGACCTCGGGCAAAATGCGCCCAATTGCCCCAGGAATGTAGCCTGAACCAGCGCTCTTGACGACGCCATAGGTGGCTTTGAGAGCCATACCGCCCAGGCCGCCCTTGGCGGACACCTGGCGATCGATCAGCAGGGCACAGTCATTGACAACAGCAGTTTTAACAGCCCTGTCATTCAAAATATCACTTAAGCCCATAACTATGCCTGTCTAAATAACACGTTTCGTACTGCCCTAGATTTTCTACAGCCCGGCAGCCAGATCAGCATTCCCCGCTGCAGCTTCGATGTTGCTTAACAAGTCTATAAACTTTGCTAGAACAACCCGGATTCGCCGCACTCGAGCTCAACGTCTCTTAACCAGGGGGTGGCACCGTCAGTCTCAGGATTGGTTAACCCAGCTGGCTCAGATCCACTACCCAGGTTTGGCCATCGACCTCGACGCGATCGCCCGTTACCAGCTTGCGCCCGCGCCGGGTTTCTACCTCGCCATTGACCTTCACCTCACCGTCTTGAATCATCAGCTTGGCCTGACCTCCTGTGCCCACCATCTGCATCTGCTTCAAAAATTGGTCAAGCTTAATGTAGTCGATACTGGGCATAGCGTTATCCGAGGAATCGTGAGATCAGAAACAGAGCAATAGAAAGTCTTCAACTCTAGAGGCAGGCCCGCCCTTTAAACTCAAGAGAAGGGCACTCAGAGTCAGACGGGTGTCTATAAACCAAATTCAAGTCCAGAAGGGGAGTTCTACCTGTAGGAAAACTACAGATCCCGAGCTGGACTTGGTCTATCACTGCTACCAGCGGAGGAGCACGATGTTGAGCAATCACCAACTCCTGCAAGAGCTTAGGCGAAAGCAAGAGCAGCTAGAGCATTTTCGCCGTGCTGCCGGTCAGCCGCTACAGGCCCTGTTAGACCAGTACGATTGGGGCATCGTCACAGGCGCAGGACACGGCGGGCTGTCGCTGGTGACCCTGCGTTTTGACCACCGCATCGCCCTTGACAACCCCTTTCTACTTGCCCTGGCCGAAGAAGCCGAGCGCACCTGGGGGCCTGTAGATTTTGCCCTTTTCTCCGGAGAATCGCAAGATCCGGTGCGGGTGATGAGCCGCACGCTGCTCGATCAGCGGTGGCGGTGGCGGCAGTCAAGCCGCTGAATCCAGTTTGATTCCAGAGTCAGCCCCAAATCCAAGTAGGCGCGATCGCTGAGTTGTGAGTCTTTAGGACTAGTAGCTCAGCTTTAGAGCGTTAACGGGTACCTCTTCCCAGGTTTCCACCGTGCGAATTTGGGCTACCCATCCCGCTGCCCTTTGCTCATCACTCAGGTTTTCCTCAAACGAGCGGTGGCAGGCCTGGGCCTGAGCCTCATCGCTGCAGGCAATGCAGGAGTAGATAATTCCTGACGGATCAATTTGTTCGTTGACCCAAATCATGGGCGATCGCCTCTAGGTAGTCTCAGCCGACTCTAGCATTCTTAGCGAGTTTAGGTTCAGGAGGCCGCCATTTGAGGGGCACCTACGCTAGCGATCGTTTGCCGCAGCTCCGCGATCGCCTGGAGCTGATAGTCGTTCACTTCCTGGAGTTTGGTCACGCCGCCAGCTAAGCCATCCAACGACTGTCGCAGCCCATTCACACTCTCCTGAGCCGGGTTGAGCAACTCCTCGCAAACCGCTAGCTTGCCCATCAGACCCGCCAGATCCCGCTGCTGCTGACGCAGGTCACTCTCAAAAGCCTCCACCTCGGTGCGCTGGGTGGTCAAAGCCGCCTCACGGCCTTCGATGTCTTGCTTGAGCTGACCAATGCCGTCTTGAAGCTGCTTCACCTCGGTCTCTAGCGACTGAATCATATCTGTAGTTTGCTGTCGCTGGGCATCAATGGTGTTGAGCAGGGGCTCCAGATCTACGGCACTGACCGGCGCTTCTTCTACCGCCAGGCCTTGGCGGCGCCGCAGCACAGCCTGATGCTGGCTCAGCACCTCCTCGCGCTCCAGCAGGTTGCGCCGCTGGCCCACCAGGGTTTCGTTGAGCATCTGAGACCGGTCTTGCTCTTCCTCCAGCTCGGTTTCTAGCTGTAGCCGCTCAAACTCACTGGCCTGCTCAATTTTGAGCTTCAGCTCATCGATCGCCTGCTGTTCTAGGGTGAGCTCCTCCTCCTGGTCAGAGACAAAGCGCGACATTTTCTCCAGGTCTTTTTCCAAATCGCCCACCATGGTCTGGAGCTGATCAAGATCCATCGCCTCCAGAGCCGCCACATCGACTTTTTTGCTTAGCCGTACTTTGTCGGTGGTGTTGAGCAGGTCATAAATCTTCTGGTGCAGGTTGGCCTGGGCTTGCAGCGTATCCGATAGAGACTGAATTTGGTCTTGATTAGCCTTCACCGCCTGCTGTTGCAGTTTTAGATCTTCGCGTTTAGCCCCCAAGCTGGCTTCGGCCTGCCGCCAGTCGGCCCAGCGCTGCTCTAGCTGACTGGCCTGCTGGTCTAGCTCCTGCTGGCGCCGCTCCAGCCCCTGACGCTGGTTTTCGAGAGCCTGCCGGTAGTCACCCAGCAGTCCCTGGTGATAGTTCAGCCCGTCGGTGGCGTGGGTGAGCGGTTCACGCAGGGCTTCTATAGGCATCACCGCTTCGGTCAGGCGATTGAGGGCGCCCTGTAGGGTAGCCACCTGGTCCGCGTCTAAGCCCGCAGCAGAGCCACCCTCAGCGCGCTGCTCTTCAAGCCGGCGCATTTCGCCATTCAGGTGAGCCCAGGCTCCTTCTAGGTCTGTATTTTTGCGGTTAAGCTCCTGCTGCTGCTGCTCCAGGCTCTGACGCAGCTGTTCCAGTTCCTGGCGCTGGGCATCGAGCTGCTCAAGATCAGCTTCGGCCTGTTCAACCTGCTCCTGACGGGTCTCTAGCTCCAGCTCGCGTCGGTTCAGCTCCTGGCTTTGAAACGTGAGCGATTGTTTCCACTGCTCAATTTCTTCTTCCTGGGTCTTAGATTTTTTGCTCAGGTTGGAGAAATTTTGCAAAATGCTGGTCAGGGTGCGGCCAGCTTCGTAGTGGCGCTGAATTTGCCGACTGTTGCTGACTTCAACCATCACCAGAGCGCCAGCGTTGTACGAGGCGTCGTCAGGAGCGGTTAGCGATTCTTCTCCAGTTACAGCACTCCAGCTGTGCTCGCCGCGCTGGCAGGCCAGCAGCTTAAACTCGGGCTTGCCGCTGCCAATAAACCCGGTCTTTTTTTGGACTTCTGCTAGGTACAGCACGCTGGTGGTCCTCGTGGCTTAGAACGTCAATTTTAGGAAAGTAAATCTGATGCTGTAATTTTAAAGACTCAGTAGAGAGATGGGGACACTATAAGAGCTAAGTTTGAGACCTTAGGGTGGGCTGCCATCGCACACATAGCTCAAGGCTGAACCTAGTGTGCTGCAATACACCATTAGTCCGGTCTTGATCTATCTGAAACTCTACCCGGAGACATAGCCGGAGATAGGGTCTTCTAACCTGCTACTTATCCTAGCCTTACTTCGAGGTTTCAATAGACCTATGCTAAGCACCCGGCCCAGTACCCCGACCTAGGCCGGGGAGAATAGCGTTGTCCCTCATACTGGTCAACCAAACGAGTCGATCTCTAAAACCAGCATGAACTGCGATCGCCTACCTCTGGCCCCTGCTCTTTGCCCGATGAGAGATGCCCCATAAGAGATACCAGTGAGGGTGGTGGCGCCGCTGCCAAAGCTAACTGGAATCTTAGCTAATTTTGAGCCGGTAGAACCGCCAGATCTGGCAGCTAACTCTACCAAACACAACCCTTACCATAGACCTGTAATAAGGATGCCCAAAAATTCTGATGATGAGCGGGTAGCCCAGAAACCTAAGCAGTAGACTATTCTCAGCCCAGCAAAGCGCCTTATACTAAGGAGCGAGGATATAGCTCTGCCCGTAATCACTCATGTGCTGTAGCCGAATGCGCTTCGATACCTATTAGTTAGCCCTTTTGGTTTACCGCTCCTTGCTCTATGGGTCACAGGGCTCTACGAGTCACAGGGTGCTGTCTGAACTGACAAGACTCAACGGGTACGACAGGGCAGGTATGACTGGGTCACTGATTGGGGCATCCTGAGTCAAACTCACACGCGCCAGACTCACACGCTATGGCCTGGTCCACCAGGTGCCGTTCCCATCTTTGGGTTGCCTCATGCAGGGTTATCTTTCAGAAATTGATATTCGCAGCATTTTGCAGCTCATCGAGCTAGGGCAGCGCACGGGCGAGCTTTATCTCGAAAGCTATGCCAGCGGCAGCAATCAACCTATGGGCCAGCCCCTCGACGGAGCGCTTACAGTTCCCAACCCACCTTCATGGTTAGTCTTTCTGTCCAATGGGCAGCTGGTTTACGCAGGGACCACCGACAACAGGCTCGACCGCCTGCGCGACCATCTACACCGCTACGGCATTGACCACTCTCTGCCCGACCCCAGCACCACCGCCGCGATCGCCGCCTTTAACTCCCTGGAGTACGGCACTCTGTGGGCGCTGTTGGAACAGCATTTGATTACGCCTGACCAGGGTCGCACGATTCTCAGCCACATGGTACACGAAACGCTGTTTGATCTACTCAGCCTGCACCACGGGGCCTTTGTCTTTCAGCTCAGCTCGGCTCTCAGCCCCCAGCTCATGACCCACACCATTGGCGATCTGGTAGCGGGCATAACCCAGCAAATCCAAACCTGGCATCAGCTGCACCCCCATCTGCAATCGCCAGACCAGTGCCCGGTGCTGCTGGCCCCAGAGGCCTTTCGCGCCAGCGTCTCCAGCCAGGTCTACCAGCGCATGGTCACCTGGATGGACGGTAAAACCTCCATTCGGCGCATTGGCCGCTACCTCAACCGAGACCTCTTGAGTGTGGCCCGTAGCCTGGTTCCCGCCATCCAGCAGGGACAGCTCAGCTTGATCTACAACGCCTCTACCGAAACAGACCCGGCCCTGAGCACCCAGCGCCCCGGACGCGATCGCCTGCCCCGCATTGTCTGCGTAGACGATAGCGCTACGGTTCGTCAGGCCGTAGAGCGCATTCTCGATGGTCAGGGCTATGAGGCGACCTCCATTGGCAACCCCCTCAAAGCCCTGGGGCTGTTGTTTCAGCTGCAGCCCAACCTGATCCTTTGCGACATCACTATGCCCGAGCTCGATGGCTACGAGCTGTGCGCCATGCTCAGGCACTCCAGTGCCTTCCGCCAAACCCCCATCGTCATGCTTACGGGCAAAGATGGCTTTTTAGATCGGGTGAAGGCCAGAATGGTAGGGGCCACCGACTATCTCACTAAACCCTTTGGCCCTGGGGAACTGCTGGCACTCGTCGAAAAGTACGTTGGTCCTGGCGATCTCAACCGCCCTCGCCCCGACTTACTGCTGGCCGAAGCGATCGAAGACGAATTTGACATCGACTTTAGCCAGGCCTCCCTGCCTCGCTAACCTTTATCCAGTAACATTCCTTAGTTTGAACAGGGTTTTTGCATCAATTCCGATCAGATTCGCCATAATCTAAACAACTAGATGGATTAATTTATCTAAACCGACAGCATCTTTTGTGTTTGAGGGTACTTTAGAGTCACGGGTTTAGAGGCTTTAGAACCTGCATACAGTGTTTTTGAAGCCAGTGAGGTATGCGTTTCGCCGCAGCACCTTTGATCGTTAAGCGTCAGGCCGTACCTCACGCAGCAAAAAAATGCTGTAAAACATGACTCGCCGCGCTCTAAACCTTTGACGCCGGAGTGGCCAAAATTGGCTGTCCGGTTTATCTATGGCCATTCAGCAGGCCTTTTGAATCAACCTATGAGCACAGTTCTGGTGGTAGAAGACAGCGTTCCTCAGCGGGAAATGATTACCGAACTCCTACGCGGCATTGGCCTCAATGTCACCGTTGCCAACGACGGTATGGAAGCTCTAGAGCAGATCCAGAGCCAGCGTCCTGATGTGGTTGTGCTCGATATTGTCATGCCCCGCATGAATGGCTACGAGCTGTGCCGTCGGATTAAAGCCGATCCGTCTACGCAGAACGTGCCGGTGGTCATGTGCTCGTCTAAAGGCGAAGAGTTTGACCGCTACTGGGGTATGAAACAGGGGGCAGACGCTTATATTGCCAAGCCGTTTCAGCCGACAGAGCTGGTAGGCACGGTTAAGCAGCTTCTTAGAGCATAGGGCAGCGGCTTACTCATCCTTAAATTTGGAGTACCTAGACGGCAGAGCACAGACTACAGGGCGTTATGCAACGAGACAGGCCATATAGAGAGACCACGTATTAACGGTGCTATGGTAGGCAATCCTGATTTTCTCACCCAGACCGGACAAGACCAAGATCCAGAGCTGCAAGAGCTGGAAACACCTGATGGCGAGCTATTTTTGCGCTTTTTTGTCACTGCTGAAGACGAGTTTGCGCTGCCCGCCACCGGCATCCGCCGCATTATTGAGCAACCTCCCGATCGCATTACGCCCATTCCCAACGTATCGCATCTGCTGCTGGGCACCCTGAATGAGCAGGGACGGGTAGTGTGGGTGGCCGACCTCGGCCAGTTTTTAGGTTATTCATCGGTGCTCAACACCGATCGCCCCGAGATCTCGGTCATTGCCATTGAGGATCAGGGAACTATGTTAGGCTTGGCCGTTAATCGAATTGTCGGCACCCGCTGGCTCAACCCGGACAAAACCCAGGTCTCTGACAGCAGCCCAGATACGATGGCGCCATTCTTGCGCGGTGAATGGGTCATCGATACTGAGGAAAACAAAATCCTCAGGCTGCTCGACCACGTCGCTGTTATTCGTTCCGCTCGCTGGGCTACCTAGGCCTAGCTCCATCCTTAACCCCCTTAGGACACTTGCACCGGCAGGAGAAGACCATGGCTTCAGGCATTGATTACTCTCAAGCCTATCAAAAGGCAGAAAGAGCCTACGTACAGGGCAACTACCCAGAGGCTGCAGCCGTAATCGACCAGCTGGCGGCCGACTATCCCGAAGACCCCAGCGTGCTGCTGCTGCGAGGCCACATCTATTGCTATGGCCTACAGCGGTACGACGTAGCCGCCGCCCAATACAGCGCGGTGCTCGATCTGACCTCTGAGCCAGAGTATGTCGACTATGCCAGCAACGGCCTTGACTACGCCAATCAGTTTGCCTCCGAAGCCTCTGAAGCATCCGTGGGCTACGGTACCGACACCGGAGACACCTTCTTTGATGCCGGGGCCTCCCTATCCATGGATTTAGAGAGCGGTCTTGGGGCTACCGGTGCAGCGGGCATACCAGACAGCCATCTCGATTTGGGCGACATGAGTCTGGAAGACGATCTGCCCGCCTCGATCGCAGCCAGTGCCCCAGGTACCAGTGCCCTAGCTGACCCCTTTGCCACCGATCCCTTCAGCGACGACGACCCCTTTGCGATCGCCCCCGGCGACACTGGCCCCAGATTTGGGGTTGACTCTAAGGGGAGCCGTTGGCCTCAAGAGCACGAGAGCACAGACGATATTACCTTTGATGATGACGCCTCGTTTGACTCTTTGGAGGTAGGCGAAACCGACGACCCCTTCGGGGCAGCATCCGCCAGCTATAGCGACGACCCCTATAGCAGTGGTGTGGGCCTAGTCGCCGATGACTTTGATGCGGGCTGGCCACCAGCTGACGACGGCGGCGACGATATGACAGTGTTTGCCCCCGAACCCGATCTGCTCAACGACGACCTCGACACCGCTGGCGACAGCCTCAGCGATGACTATGACGGCTACGTTAACAACGGCTATAGCCCGGACTTAGAAGACAGTGCTCAACCCAGTAGTAACGTCGACTTTTTGGACGAATTTAGTGATTTTGACGACCTGGGCAACCTGCCCGATTTTGAGCTATCTGACAGTTCAGCGGGGTTTACCACGCCGTCGGTCGGCACCTCAGGTCTGACCTCGACCGATGACAACAGCGGCTACAGGAGCGGCACCTCAGCCTTTGATCTCAGCGACATCAACGATCAGGCGATCATCAGTGACGACGATATTTTTAGCATTGCCGGTGCCACCGACAGCCTGCCTGTCTTCACCCAAACCGACAGTCACGATGTTGAAGCGGTCTCTACCGAGCAAGACTGGCTGGGCTTTTTAGACAACGCGCCCCTACGATCTAAAGAACTGATGGTGGCCGTAGCGGCTGGGGTGGCCTCAGCCCTGGCGGTGGGCGTGATCAACTTTGCGGCCTCTACCCTGCAACCGGGACGGTCGATGCCCAAGGTGGTGCACGCCACGATGGCGCTGGCGGGCGGGGTGGCGGGGTTTGGTGCAGCCCTGGGAGCAGGGCATTTGGCCCATCGCCAGATCAGGCGCAGCGTCGACGATCTGCAACACCAGTTCGACACCGTCATTCAGGGAAATTTAACGGCCCGCGCGACGGTGTTTACCGAAGATGAGTTTGGTCGGTTGGCCAGCAGCTTTAACAAGATGTCGCGGGTGATTTTGACTACGACCAGCGAGGCCCAGCGCAAAGCTCAGGAACAAGAGCAGGCCAAAGAAGACCTGCAGCGCCAGGTAATTCGCCTGCTCGACGATGTGGAAGGGGCGGCCCGGGGCGACCTGACCGTGCAGGCCGAGGTCACCGCCGACGTGCTGGGGGCGGTCGCCGACTCGTTTAACCTCACCATTCAAAACCTGCGGGAGATTGTGGAGCAGGTGAGCGTGGCGGCACGGCAGGTGAGTAAGGGCTCGACCGAAAACGAGATTTTTGCCCGCAGCCTGTCGGCAGACGCGCTGCGCCAGGCCGAGGAGCTGGCGGTGACGCTGAACTCGGTGCAGGTGATGACCGACTCGATTCAGCGGGTGGCCGAGAGCGCCCGCGAGGCCGAAGAAGTGGCGCGTACGGCATCGTCGACTGCGCTCAAGGGGGGCGAGTCGGTGGAGCGCACGGTGGCGGGCATTTTGGAGATTCGCGAAACGGTGGCCGAAACCACCCGCAAGGTGAAGCGCCTGGCCGAATCTTCCCAAGAGATTTCCAAGATTGTGGCGCTGATTTCGCAGATTGCCTCCCGCACCAACCTGCTGGCCCTAAACGCTAGTATTGAGGCGGCCCGTGCTGGGGAGGCCGGTCGGGGCTTCGCTATTGTGGCCGATGAGGTGCGGCAGCTGGCGGACAGGGCGGCCAAAGCTTCCAAAGAAATCGAGCAGATCGTGCTGCAAATTCAGAGTGAGACCGGCGGGGTGATGACCGCTATGGAAGAGGGCACCCAGCAGGTGATCGAGGGCACCCGCCTGGCCGAGCAGGCCAAGCGATCGCTGGAAGACATTATTCAGGTGTCGAACCGCATTGACGTGCTGGTGCGATCGATTACCGCCGACACGGTAGAGCAAACCGAAACCTCCCGCGCGGTGGCTCAGGTGATGCAATCGGTAGAACTAACCGCCCAGGAGACCTCTCAGGAGGCCCAGCGGGTGTCGGGGTCACTGCAAAACCTGGTAGGAGTTGCCCGCGACCTGCTGACCTCAGTGGAGCGCTTTAAGGTGGAAAAATCGGACAATTAGGAGCAGTTCAGCCCAACGGGAGTGAGCCAGTCAAGGTAGAAAAGCATTCATAGGGGAATCGACATGCTGCCTGAAGATCAAAAGCGAATCTTGGGGTATTTCATCGAAGAAGCCAAGGATCACCTCAACACGATCGAGCAGGGGTTGCTCAACTTGGCAGCCACCGTCGACGACTCTGAGATGATGAACGAGGTTTTTCGGGCCGCTCACTCGGTTAAGGGGGGGGCCGCCATGCTGGGGCTGAATAGCATTCAGCGCACCAGCCACCGCATGGAAGACTTCTTTAAGGTGATGAAAGAGTCGCCTGTGCGCCCCGATCGCGACCTGGAAACCATGCTGCTGCAAATCTTTGACGGGCTACAGGAGCAGCTCGAGCAGCTGCAAAGCCCCTTTGGCCTCACCAATGACCAGGCCCAGGAAATTATGGCTCCGCTGGAGCCCATTTTTGTGCAGGCCGAAGCTCACCTGGATGCGCTGGTGGCGGCGGCACCGACAGCGGCACCGGCAGCACCTGCCCCCCGCCCCGCTACGGTGACCGCTACGGCTCATCCCGAAACCAGTGCCCTACAGCTGGTGTTTCGCAGCGACATTCCTGCTCTGCTGCGCGATATGCTGGCGACCTTTAAGCAGCCGGACGGCAACGCCTCGCGCCAGGAGCTGGGTCGGCTCTGCCAGCGGCTGCACAGCATTGGCGAACAGTTTGAGCTGGCTCAGTGGTGTGCCCTGACTCGGGCGGTTGAGCAGGCGATCGCAAACCCCGAGCAGACCTACCGCACCCTGGCCCCAGTAGTGATCAAAGACCTGAAGCAGGCCCAGGACCAGGTGCTGGCCGGAGCCATTGACCAGGTGAGAACCTCTGCCGCGCTGACAGCCCTGCTACCGGTTACGGTGGCACCGGCCCCTGTTAACGACGACTTTGCGCTCGATGCCCTGCTGGCCGAGGCGCTCAACGATGACTCTAACGAACCCGATCTAGCAGACTTGTTCGCCAAAGCCGAAGCCGAAGCCGCCGATAGCGACGACCTGGCAATGACCGACGCTGAGAATTGGTTTGACGACCTGGCCCTAGAGCCCTCTGATGACGAAGCTGAAACTGGTCTGGAGTCTGTTTTTGGTGCGATCGAGCCTCCCCTCCCGGCTAAGCCAACCATATCTCAGTCTGCGCCCGAAAACGTTGGTCCCGAGGTAGGGACCGCAGAGCTCAACAGCCTGGCCGACCTGTTTGAAAGTGCCCCTAACAGCCTGGCTGACCTTTGGGAAGAAGAGGAACTAGACGAGGTTTCTCTGGACGACCTCGACCTCGACGATGCCAGTGACTCCAGCAGCTTAGATGCAGAATTTGCCGATCTTCTTAGCGACGACGGCGGTGGTGAGCAGGCCAATGCCGCTACCGACCAGGCCCTAGACGATATGGCCAGCCTGTTTGGGTATGACCTCGACGCCGGGCCAGCTACGTCAGAACCGGCAGCACCAGAGTCCGTACTGACGCCAGAGCCAGTGCTGACGGATGAACCCGCTGCCGTTGAGGCGAATAGCTCGACCCTCTGGGTGGACGCCGATGTCAGTGACGACGGGTTTAGTACCAGTGATTTCAGTGCCGATGATTTCAGGGATAGTGATCCCTTTGCCGACCTACTGGGCACTGCCGCTGACTCTAACTCCGATGGGGAAGCTGCCGACATCCCTACAACCGCAGTAGAGACTGCCGCCGACCCCCTGGCCGACTTTCTCGATAACGAGCCTGCGCCGACGGCCACCGCTGCGATCGATACCCCCCTGGATAACTACGACTTTTTTGAGGTCGATGACCAGGACAGCACGGCTGCTAGCGCCCCCGTCGATGAGCCCGTCGATGAGGTAGATAGCTTTTTTGACGCCGTTGCCGATGATGACTTCATTGAAGACGACGATGCTCACACTATGCCTGAGCTAAACCTCGAACTCGACAACCCAAGCAATGGTGCTACCAGCGACGACAACGGACTGTTTGGCGATGCCGACGCAGAACTGTCGTTCTCCGATAGCGCGGCGGCGAGTTCGGCGACCGCTGAGGTCGGCAGCCTGTTTGGGGAGTTTGAAGCTGATTTAGGCGCTCCACTCGACGACCCGTTTGGCACCTTTAGCTTTGACGACGCCTCTGCTTTTGCTGTTAATACCCCTGATAGCCGTAGTTCAGCTGCAGAAACACCGTCTCAGGCTGACACTGGTTTTGACGCCCCTGAGGCTGAGGACAGCGATTTAGAAAGCGTTGCCCAGGCTGCCCACAGCCCAGCAACTGACGAAGATGACTTTGCCGATTTAGACAGCCTGCTGGACGACGCAAACCCAGAGGCTGGCCCTCTTATTGCCATGGAGGACGGTCCGGGCGATGGGCTAGCGCCTGAGGAGGAGCTCAATGGGGGGCGAGCGTCGGCCAGAGAGAGCCACAACGGTGCGGTGCCCGAGGTTAGCGAACCTGTGACCGCCAGTCAGGGCTTTGATGGCACTGATTTTGACGATTTAGAAGCCCTGCTGGGAGAGGAGAGCGATGATTACAGCAGCGACCGGAATGGACAGCTGGACACTCAGTCGAGCCAGCTCAATCTGACGGCCAGCGATCGCCCGTTTGATGGCGATGACGACGAGTTTGGCGATCTTGAAAAACTTCTAGAGGAAGCCGACCAGCTGGGCGGGTCGGCCCCTACATTGGGCAGCCGCCGGGTTAGCTCAGCGCAGGCGGCGCGGCGATCGCCCCGCCGTACGGCCAGCACCGCCGATCAAACCATGCGGGTTTCGGTGGGCCACCTCGACACCCTCAGCAACCTGGTGGGGGAACTGGTGGTCAACCGCAACTCCCTGGAGCAAGACCAGGAGCGGCTGCGGCAGTTTCTCGACAACCTGCTCAACCAGGTCTCGCAGCTCAACGACGTGGGCCAGCGGATGCGCGATCTGTACGAGCGATCGCTGCTCGAAAGCTCCCTGATTGCCAACCGTCAGGCCTTTGCCCTGGGGGTTTCATCCTCCGACCGGGGGGGCGGTCACGCCACCGGGGCCACCTTCGACGCCCTGGAAATGGATCGCTTCACCGGCTTCCACACCCTGTCTCAGGAGATGATCGAGCTGATTGTGCGGGTGCGAGAGGCCTCCTCTGACATTGAGTTCACCATTGACTCCACCGATCAGATCGCTCGCCAGTTTCGCCAGGTGACCACCCAGCTGCAGGAGGGCCTCAACAAGGCCCGCATGGTGCCCTTTGGCCAGACCGCCGATCGCCTGCCTCGGGCGGTGCGCGACATCTCGCTCCAGTGCGGCAAAGAAGCCCAGCTGGTGGTCGAAGGCCGCGACACCCTGATCGACAAAAT
Source organism: filamentous cyanobacterium CCP3 (assembly GCA_003022385.1). Classification (GTDB taxonomy): domain Bacteria; phylum Cyanobacteriota; class Cyanobacteriia; order Phormidesmidales; family Phormidesmidaceae; genus Nodosilinea. The sequence continues at coordinate 68,900 of PYGV01000004.1, forward strand.
GATTCTGGAGCGGCTCTACGACCCGATGACCCACCTGGTCAACAACGCCATCACCCACGGCATTGAGTCGCCTGAGGAGCGCCTCGCCAACGGCAAAGGCCGCGAGGGTACGATTACTGTGCGGGCCTTTTACCAGGGCAACCAGACCGTGATCTACATTGCCGACAACGGCGGCGGCATCAACCCGGCAGTGGTCAAGGCCAAAGCCCTCAAGCAGGGGCTGATTACCCCCGCCGAAGCTCAGACCATGAGCGAGATCGAGGTCTACGACCTGCTGTTTTTGCCGGGCTTTAGCACCCGCGACCAGGCCGACGATTTCTCCGGGCGCGGCGTGGGCATGGACGTGGTGCGCACGGCCCTGGCCGATATTCGGGGTTCGATTACGATCGAGTCGGAGGTGGGCAAGGGCACCAGCTTTACCATTCGCCTGCCCCTCACCCTCAGCATTACCAAAGCGCTCAGCTGCGTCAACAACCAGGCCCGCATCGCCTTCCCCATGGACGGGGTCGAGGATATGTTTGATGTGCCCAAAGAGCGAATCCAAACCGACGACCAGGGGCATTCCTGCATTCTCTGGCGCGACACGCTACTGCCCTTCCGACCCCTGGGCGAGCTGCTGCGCTTCAACCGCAGCCTGGGTCGGGGCCGAGTCTATGGCGGCCCGCAGGACGAAGATGTAGTCTCGATGGTGGTGCTGCGCAGCGCCAGCACGTTCATTGCCCTGCAGGTTGACCAGGTGATTGGCGAGCAGGAGATTGTCATTAAGCAGCTAGAGGGGCCGGTGCCCAAGCCCATCGGCATTGCCGGGGCCACGGTGCTGGGCGACGGGCGGGTCATGCCCATTGCCGACGTGCTAGAGCTGATTGACCTGGCCAGCGGTCGCCTGCGGCGCGATGCTTCAACCTCGCTGTGGACTCAGACAGTCGATGAAGAGCCCGATGAAGCCGTCGCTCACACCGATCCAACAGTGCTGATTGTGGACGACTCGATCACCGTGCGCGAGCTGCTGTCGATGAGCTTCAACAAGGTGGGCTACCGGGTCGAGCAGGCCCGCGACGGTCAGGAAGCCTGGGAAAAACTGCGCTCCGGCCTGCCCTGCGACCTGGTCTTCTGCGACATTGAAATGCCCCGCATGGACGGCCTGGAGCTGCTCTCTCGCATGCAGAAAGACGATGCCCTCAGCCAGGTGCCGATCGCGATGCTGACCTCTCGCGGCGCCGATCGCCACCGGCAGATGGCCGTAGACCTGGGGGCAAAGGGCTACTTCACCAAGCCCTACCTGGAGGAAATGCTGCTGGACGCCGCCCAGCGCATGCTCAAGGGCGAGAACATGATTCGGCACAAAACCGAAGAACCCGCCTCCTAACGGCCTGGCGCTTAGACAAGGTTGGCGAAGTAGAAGCCAAAGGGCGGCAGCTCCAGAATATCGTGGTAACTGCGATCGCTGACACCCATCTCCTCTGTGGGTTCACCGGGGGGAATTTTGGCGCGATCGCAGTAGACGGTGGCAGGACTAAGGTTATACAGGCACAGCAGCCGCTGCCGAGCACAATTTGATAACAGCGTTTTGCCACCATTCGATGGTTTGCATGAGGTAATTCCTTGGCGTCTTGGGCGTGTGGAGTTCCGGAGGGACGCAACCTGAAAACGAATCGAACCTAGAAATGAATCGACATAAAAGTAGAGCGCTGTGCCATAAGCACGGAGTTTCGTTATTCTCACCAGCGGACTTCAGGAAAGTATCCGCCAGAGGATGGAAGAGCAATCTCTCGGACGAAGGGAATGACAGCAGGGTCAAGAATCGCCGATTGGGCAGGGTTGAGGCCGATCGCCCCCCTCGATCACAACCGTTCAGGGTAGGATCGTAAGCACTTAACCAATGTAGGGCTATGACCGTAGCGGAGCGATCGCGCATTGACTGGGCACCGATTGTAAAGGCGTTTGTTGCTGCTCTGGGAAGCGATCGCGTAGTGCGGCGCAAAGAAGAAATTTTGGTTTACGAGTGCGATGGGCTAACCAGCTATCGCCAGCGGCCAGCGGTGGTGGTGCTGCCCAAAACCACTGAGCAGGTGGCGGCGGCCGTTAAACTTTGCCACCGGTTTCAGGTACCCTTTGTGGCGCGGGGGGCGGGTACCGGCCTCTCGGGCGGGGCGCTGCCGATCGAAGACTCGGTGCTGATCGTCACCGCTACGATGAACCAGATTCTCTCGGTCGATCTGGGCAACCAGCGGGTGACCGTACAGCCAGGGGTGATCAACAACTGGGTCACCCAGGCGGTCAGCGGTGCGGGCTTTTACTACGCCCCCGACCCCTCCAGCCAGTCAGTGTGCTCGGTGGGCGGCAACGTAGCTGAAAACTCCGGCGGGGTGCACTGTTTGAAGTATGGGGTGACCACTAACCACGTCCTGGGGCTAAAGGTCGTGCTGCCCAGCGGTGACATTGTAGACATTGGCGGCGAGGTGGCCGAAACTCCTGGCTACGACCTCTGCGGCCTGTTTGTGGGCTCCGAGGGCACCCTGGGCATCGCCACTGAAATTACCCTGCGCATTCTCAAAGCGCCCCAGTCGATTCAGGTACTGCTGGCCGATTTCACCTCGGTAGAGGCGGCGGGGGAGGCTGTGTCGGCCATTACCAGCGCGGGCATCATTCCGGCAGGCATGGAGATGATGGACAACTTTAGCCTCAACGCTGTGGAAGACGTGGTAGCTACCAACTGCTACCCCCGCGACGCGGCGGCAATTTTGCTGATCGAGATTGATGGGCTACCGGCGGAGGTGGCGGCGACAGGCGATCGCATTGCCGAGCTGTGCCGCCAAAACGGGGCGCGCACCATTACCGTCGCCGCCGACCCCGAGGAGCGGCTGCGGCTGTGGAAGGGCCGCAAGGCTGCCTTTGCCGCCATGGGCAAGCTCAGCCCCGACTACTACGTGCAGGATGGGGTAATTCCACGCACTCAGCTGCCTTACGTGCTGGCGGAGATCGAGCGGCTGGGCGACCAGCACGGCTACCGGGTGGCCAACGTCTTCCATGCTGGCGACGGCAACCTGCACCCGCTAATTCTCTACAACAACGCCGTGCCCGGCCAGCTGGAGCAGGTCGAAGAACTGGGCGGCGACATTCTCAAGCTGTGCGTGCGGGTGGGGGGCAGCATCTCGGGCGAGCACGGCATTGGGGCCGACAAACGCTGCTACATGCCCGACATGTTTTCACCCACCGACCTGGAAACCATGGGCTGGGTGCGGCAGGCCTTTGACCCTGAGCGGTTGGCCAACCCCACCAAGCTATTACCCACCCCCCGCACCTGCGGCGAAGCGGCCC
>PYGV01000220.1 GCA_003022385.1 filamentous cyanobacterium CCP3
TTGGACTGCCGCATTGAGTTCTCCAGGGTCGTTACATTCTCATATTGAGACTGCTATGAGTTTTCTGCACCACCAAGGGCTTCACCGATTAAAATTGCCACCGGAAACGTTGCCAGCAGGGTCGATAGGGGGGTGTCTTCGGCTGGGGTCACCGTTTCGCCGGTAATCCAGTTCTGCCAGCTTTGCACGTGGCCGGGTAGGGCCAGGGTGGTATCGGCCCACACTTTACCAATCGGGTAGTCGCCGGGGGCTGTCAGCTGGGTCAAAAAGCGGGGGGCGATCGCCACTACCCACTGATGACCCCGCTGCCGCGCAAAAGCCACCACGCTGTCTTCAGCACTGCCCCGAGCAAAGAGGGGCTGGTAGTCACCCCGCTCAAACAGCTCGGGGTGGGCCTGCCGCGCCGAGAGACCGCAGTGGGTCACCCACAGCTTGATCCGCCCGTCGCGGCGGTACTCTAGTAGATTTTGTAAGAGCCCCGGTCGATCGCCCTCGGCCCAGTGCTGCAGCTCGTGCAGCCAGTGGCGGCGCAGGTTGTAGTCGACCGGGCGACGGTTATCGGGGTCAACCACGCTAAAGTCCCACAGCTCCTGGCCCTGGTAGAGGTCGGGCACCCCCGGCAGCATCAGCTTGAGCACCACCTGGGCCAGCGAGTTGTAGATGCCGTAGTCGGCAATCCGCTGCTGAAAGGGGCGAAACGCTTTGAGAAAGGCGTTGTTGTCGCCGGGGGTGAGAATGGCGCGGGTAAAGGCCACAAAGCCGTCTTCGTAGTCGGCGTCGGGGCGCAGCCAGGCGGTGTGCACCTTGGCCTCGCGCACCGCTTTGACCACGTAGTCGGCCATGCGATCGCTAAAACTAGCCAGTTCGCTGTCGTCGAAGGGAAAGGCCCCCACCAGGGTCTGGTAGAGAAAATACTCGTCGTTGGCGTCAGGCACTACGCGATCGCGCACCACCGTCTTGTGGCTGCCGTTGAGGTTGCGCCAGCTGTTCACCGCTGTCTCCCACTCAGTCGGCAGCTCCGACAGCACGTTGAGCCGCGCTCGCACGTCTTCGCTGCGCTTGGTGTCGTGGGTCGAGGTGGCGTTGATGGCGTGGGGCCACTGCTGCTGCCGCTGCTGCTGCCGCTGGTGAAACTGCCGCACCGACAGGCCAAAATGCCCCGGCGACCCGCCCACCTCGTTCAGGCTAATGAAGCGGTTGTAGCTGTAGAACAGGGTGTCTTCTAAGCCCTTGGCCATCAGCGGGCCGGTAAACTGCTGCAGGCGCATGACAAAGTGCAGCCACTGGGCTTTTTCTTCTTCGGGTAGCGAGCCCTCGTAGTTGAGCGACAGAAACTTTTCGATCAGGTTCAGCTCGTTGACCAGCTGGGGAATGCGCCTGCGAGCCGCTTCGATCGCCTCCTGCACGTAGGCCATGTCGCGCTCCGAAATCCCCTTTTGGTTGGCATAGGTGCAATAGATCGGAAAGGCGACTAGCACCTCTTCAATGGCGGTGCGCAGCCCGTAGAGCGTCAGGTCACGCCCGTAGCGGTACTGCTGACACACCCGCTTGAGAAAGCGAGCCAGGTTGTTGATGTCGCCCACCAGGTTGGTGTCAGCAATTAGCTGCTTTTTCTGCCGCACCAGCTCGGTGTAGGGGGTCGTTTCGCCGGTCAGCTGCTGGTAGATGTGGCTGAATGAATCCTGATTTTCCTGCTGGCAAAAAATGCCGTTGAGCTGGATCAGCGCGTCGTAGCCCGAAGTCCCTTCGATGGGCCAGCCCGAGGGCAGCGTTTCTTCTTCCTCCAGAATTTTTTCGACCACGATGTAGCTGTCGCCCAGGCGATCGCGCAGCCGCTCCAGGTAGCGGGTGGGGTCGTACAGCCCGTCGATGTGGTCCACCCTCACCCCGTTAAACTGCCCGCCCTTCACCATCTGGCAGATCAGGTCGTGGGTCTGATCAAAAACCTCCTCGTTGTCGACCTTGAGGCAAATCAGCTCGTTGACGGTAAAGAAGCGGCGGTAGTTCAGCTCCTCGGCCCCCACCTTCCAGAATGAGAGCCGGTAGAACTGTTCTGACAGCAGCTCGTCGAGCAGATCAAAGCTGCTGGGCTGGTCGGGGGTGCCGTTAAAAATGACCAGGTTTTGATCGATAAATTCGCGCACCTCGTCGCTGTCCTGGTAGACATCCCACAGCAGACCCTTGGCAAACTGGGCCTGGTCGCGGTACTCGCGCCCGTGCAAATCGACGATGGCATTTTTGACCAGATAGAGAATGCCAGAAATTTTGATAAAGGTGCGATCGCGCTTGTCTAAATGCTGCGCCAGCCGCCCCGACTGATAGCTCAAAAACCGCCCGTAGGACTCAATTCGTACCGGAAACTGGAGACCGTAGTAGTTGACGCTCAGGCCCGATTCGTCGTAGCTGAGCTGAATTTCGCCCCGCTCCAGACAGCGATCGTAAAAATCTCCTAGCATGGGTGCCAGCACCTTGCCGCCCAGCTCCTCAGGCCCCTCCCACTCAATATCAAAAAAGTCGAAATAGGGCGAGTTGGGGCCGTACTCCATGACATCCATGAGGTAGCGGTTCTGGCCGTCGTAGGCCATGTGGTTGGGCACAATGTCTTGCAGCCAGCCCAGCCCGTGGTGGTGAGCGGTGTCGATCAGCGGCTGAAACGCCTCCTGACCGCCCAGTTCGGGGTTGAGCTGAGTCGGGTCAACCACATCGTAGCCGTGGGTGCTGCCCTGCCGCGCCTTAAAGATGGGCGACGCGTAGATGTCTGAAATGCCCAGATTCTTTAGATAGTCAACAATGCCCTGGGCCGCAGCAAAGCCAAACTCCGGGTTGAACTGAAGGCGATAGGTAGCGGTGGGAATACGCATGGCGAGTTCCAAAAGAGGATGAAAGATTCAACGAGCTAGACCCTTGAGCCGAGCAAAAACGCCCCGCCAGCTACGCCGCCGAGTACAGCGCAAAGCCGAGGGAAGACAGCTCCAGCGACTGCGCTGCGGTAATTTTTTCGGGGAGAGACGACCCCGGCCCATCCCACTCGGGAGTGGCAGAATCGAGCATCAGCCGCCAGGGTTTTGGCGGGGCTTCAAGCTCGATGGTGGTCTCGGCCTGCATAAAATTCATCAGGAACAGCAGCGGCCCGTCGGCTGTGGTGCGCTGGTAGACAATCACCTGCTGATCGCGATCGCGGCCCGTGTGGATGGCGATCTCTTTTGAATAGGACGGGGTGTTGAGCTTGAGCTGTCGCCTGAGCTCAAGCAGCCGCCGATAGAAGTTCAGCAGGGTTTTGTGCTGCCCTTCCTGGCGCAGATTCCAGTTCAGCTTAGAGGCTTCATAGGTGGCAACCTCGTGGGCGGGGGCCGGTTCGCCAAAGCCGTGGGCCTCTTTAAACTCGCGCTTGCGGCCCTCATAAACCGCTTCGACTAAGTCTGGATCGCTGTGGTCAATGAAGTAGTTAAACGGCGCAACTTCGCCGTATTCTTCGCCCATAAACAGCAGCGGAATGTAGGGTGAGGTGATCAGCGCCGCCGCCGTCAGCTTGAGGGCGTCGAAGGGGATCAGCTTGGAGAGGCGATCGCAGCCTTTGGCATTGCCAATCTGGTCGTGGTTTTGAGCGCAGACGATGAACTGGTGCGAGGGCAAATCGGTGGCAGCGTTGCCGTGCCGCCGCCGCCGAAAGGGGGAAAACTTGCCGCTGTAGACAAAGCGATCGCGGATGGCTGTGGCCAAATCTTCGCAGGTGCCAAAGTCGTGGTAGTAGCCGTAGCGCTCGCCCGTGACCAGGGTGTGCAGGGCGTGGTGAAAGTCGTCGCTCCACTGAGCCTGGAGGGCAAATCCACCCTGGTCGGCGGGGCGAATGATGCGGGTGTCGTTGAGGTCGCTCTCGGCGGTGACGTAGAGGGGTTTGCCTAGCTGCTCCGACAGCTCGGCCACTTCTTCGGCCAGTTCGGCCAGCAGGTGCTTGGCGCTGAAGTCGTAGATGGCGTGAATGGCGTCGAGCCGCAGCCCATCGACGTGGAACTCGCGCAGCCAGTAGAGGGCGTTTTGAATGCAGTACTGGCGCACGCCGTCGCTCCAGGTGTCGTCGAAGTTGATGGCGTTGCCCCAGGGGGTGCTGTACTTGTCGGTGGTGTAGGGGCCGTAGCAGCCAGTGTAGTTGCCCTCGGGCCCGAAGTGGTTGTAGACCACGTCTAAAATGACCGCCAGCCCTTCCCGGTGGCAGGCGTCGACCAGGCGCTTGAGCCCGTCTGGGCCACCGTAGGAGTTTTGGGTGGCGTAGGGAAACACGCCGTCGTAGCCCCAGTTGCGCTCACCGGGAAACTGCGACACCGGCAAAATTTCAATCGCGGTAATGCCCAGCGCCTTGAGGTCGGCCAGCTGCGCGATCGCCGACTCAAAGGTGCCCTCTTTGGTAAAGGTGCCGATGTGGACTTCGTAAATAATGTAATCCTGCCAGGGAATATTCTTCCAGCCGTCGTCATTCCACTGGTAGCGGCTCAGATCGACCACCGCCGAGGGGCCATGCACCCCTTCTGGCTGGTAAAACGACGCCGGATCGGGCCGCAGATCCTCAGACTGGTTCAGGCGGTAGAAGTACTGCGTTCCCGCAGCAACATTGTCAACCGTAGCCGACCAGTAGCCATCCTCGCTTGTCTGCATCGCAACAGTCTCTTTTTTAGGCGATTGCAGCTCCAGTTCAACCGAGTCTAGCTCAGGTCCCCAAACTGTAAAACGACATTGACCATTGCTCTGTAAAATGGCTCCAACCTTGAGGTCTGTTGTCATGGAGAATCATCTTTTTTTGCGAGGTTAGCGCCGATGCCAAAACCGCAGCATCACGCTCCGCTACCATACCAGCGCCAGATTTATTCCCAATCTCCTTTTAGATAGATCCTAGTCTTTTGGGTAGAACTGGAATGATTGCAATCTGCCCTAGGACATGAATTAGCCGCTTCAGACAGTGCTTTAGGATTGAGCCTCTTGCTAAGATCGCGATCGCCCCTGGTATAAAGCCCAATAAACCACCTCAATAGGCCAAAGTCGCACCCTCTACACATCTATGCCTGAACCGTGCTGGACACGCTGCTTTCTTCCCTAAACGATTGGCTTACCTACGCAGAGCTGACCGCCCCCGCCGCCGCCGATTACCACTATCGGGGTCGCTGCCCCCGCACCGGGCAAGACTACAGACTGCCCCGTACGACGCTGGCCAAAGCCGTAGCCCAACAGCTGATGACCCAGTTGAAAGCAGCTCGACTAGATCACGCCGCCGAGGGCAAAATGTACGGCGTGCTGCTGGTGCAAACCCCGACCGGCATCGGGGTGCTAAAAGCGTTTTCGGGGCTGTGGCAGGGGCAGGGGCAGGTGCCCGGCTGGGTACCGCCGATACCAGGGCGATCGCAGGTGGCTCTGCAAGAGGCCCGCACCCTCGACCAGCTGGCGGCGATCAAAGCTCGACTGCTCACCCTACAGCAAATGCCCGAGCGAGCGACCTATAGCGAACTGCTTCAGCAGCAGGCTGAGGCCCGCCAAGGGTTGAACCAGCGGCACCGCGATCGCAAACAGACCCGCGATCTTCAGCGCCAGACCCTCGCCCAAGAATCCCTCAAAGCTGCTCAAGCCGCCCTAGAGCAAGAGAGCCGGGGCGACAAGGCCGAGCTGCGGCGTTTCAAGCAGCAGTGGCGCGATCGCCTGGCCCCGATAGAAACTGTCATCCAGTCCGCCGATGCCGAAATCGCCGCCCTCAAGCAGCGTCGTCGCGACCTCTCGCGCCAGCTCCAGGCCGATATGCACGCCGCCTACCGCCTCAGCAACTTTGCCGGAGAATCGGTGGCCATTCAATCGTTAGGCAACCTGCCTACGGGCACGGGCGACTGCTGCGCCCCCAAGCTGCTGCACACCGCCGCCCAGTACAACCTGGTGCCCCTGGCGATGGCCGAGTTTTGGTGGGGAACCGCCCAGGGCGACAAACAACCCGGCGAATTTTACGGGGCCTGCGCCGATCGCTGCCAGCCGATCATGGGCTTTTTGCTGTCGGGGCTGTCGGCCCAGGTGTTGCAGTCGGTAGATACCCCCGTAGGGGCGCACCGCGGTGCGCCCCTACGGGAAATCACTGTTCTATACCAGGACCCCTGGCTGATCGCGGTGGATAAACCGGCGGGGCTGCTGTCGGTACCGGGGCGCTACCGCGATCGCGCCGACAGCGTATTCTTTCGCCTGCGTCTGACGCTGCCCGAGGGCTCGTTCTTGCAACCCGTCCACCGCCTCGACCAGGACACCTCCGGGGTGCTGCTGCTGGCTCTCGATGCCGATACCCACCGCCAGCTCAGCCAGCAGTTTGCCCAGCGCCAGGTGGCCAAAACCTACCAGGCGATCGTCGTGGGCCAGGTTTCCGCATCCTCAGGACTGATCGACCTGCCGCTGTGGGGCGACCCCACCCAGCGACCCCGACAGCAGGTGAACTGGCCGCAGGGCAGACCCAGCCAGACCAAGTTTGAGGTGCTGCACCGCGAGGGCGAGCTCACCCGCATCGCCTTCTACCCGCTCACGGGGCGCACCCACCAAATCCGTGTTCATGCCGCCCATCCCCAGGGGTTGAATGCGCCGATCGCAGGCGATCGCCTCTACGGCCAGGGCGAACCGGGGCAGCGGCTGCATCTCCATGCCCAAACCGTGCAATTTACCCATCCCCAAAGCCAGGATGCAATTCTTCTAAACTCCGCCGTACCGTTTTAGCGAAGAATGCTTCTTCACCCTTTGCCCAGCCCAGCCCGCAGCCTCAAGCCAATACCCCGTAGGGCGAATGCCATTCGCCCCCTACACATTGAATTGTTTTTATTTAGACTCTCTACTGCCTTCCCAGTCCTCGCGCAGCAGGCCGTAGAGGGCCACATCGCGATACACACCCCACTTGGGCGTTTGCCGCCGCCGATAGCCCTCCTTGGTCATGCCCAGCTTTTCCATCACCCGACCCGAGGCGGAGTTGTCGCCAAAGTGCACCGCATTGATGCGGTTTAGCCCCAGGGTCGTAAACCCAAAGTCGATGAGGATAGCCCCAGCCTCGGTCGCGTAGCCCCGGCCCCAAAAGGGCTGTCCAATCCAGTAGCCCAGCTCCGCCATGTTGTAGTCGTGAAACAGCCTCAACCCCACCGATCCGCAGAGCGTGTTGTCGGGCTGAGTAATGGCGAAGTTTAGAGCCTTGCTCGCGGCCCAGTCGGCCTGCTGCTGGTTGATCCAGCCCTCTGCATCGGCTTCAGTGTAGGGGTGAGGAATCGAGAGGGTATTTTCGGCAACGGCGCGATCGCCCGCCAGCGCCACCACATCCGCCACATCCCCCAGGTCGAACGGTCTCAGCACCAGCCGCTCGGTCGTTAGCGTCGGCTGCACCTCCGGCAGCAATATTTCTACCATCCCCGCCTACCCACCTACCCACCGACTCACCCACCCGCCTACCCGCCTACACACCTACGACCCCAAAATCCACCGCTCTAAAAATCAAAATAAATATACGGCAGCGTCTCCGCCGGGGCCAGCAGCCAGGCCATCAGGCTAAACAGGGGCACCAGCAGCAGCTTCACCGGCCAGCTCAGCTCCAGCTTAAACCCGCGCTTCATCAGGTACGACAGCCCCATCAGCCCGACCACGCCCCACAGCAGCAGCAGCAGCTGGCTAAAGGTAAAGCCCAGCGATTCTAGATAGACCAGTTGGCTAAACTGGGCGTCCGACGGGGTGCCCCAGGCTCGCTGTAGGGCCAGGGTGTAGCGATCGGGCTCTGGCAGCCGAAAGAACAGCCAGCTGGCAAACACCAGCGCCTGGGTCAGCAGCCAGCCCAGCACCGTGAAAGCCAGCGCCAGGCCGAGCCCGGCCCAGAGATGCGGGAAGGATCGACCGGTCGTCATCTGGCGGGCCAGGGCCCAGCGCCGCAGGAAGAACCAGCCCAGCAGGCCGACGGCCAGGCCGACCAGGGTCGCCGCGCCGGCATCGCCCAGCTCCGGCCAGGGGAAGTAGATGCCCCGGTTGGTCAGGAAGATTGCGGCTCCCACCTGCCCGACCTCCCGCGGGCTGGGAAAGGAGGCGCGGATGAAGGCCGCCCAGAACACCGCCCAGCGGAAAGTACAGGTAGTTGCGCAGCCAGTCGCCTAAGGTCATGTGCCAGCGCCGCCAAAAGTCGGCCAGGCTGGTGGTGAAGTAGGGGGCATCAAAATTTTGCGGCAGGGTAATGCCCATCAGCAGGGCGCTGCCGCGGGCAATGTTCACGTAGGCGCTGAAGTCGAGGTAGAGCTGTAGACCGTAGGCAAAGGTGGCCAGCCAGATATCGGCGCTGCCGGCCCGCTCCAGGTTGTCAAAGCTGAGGTTGACCAAAATGGCGATGTGGTCGGCGATCAGGAGCTTTTTAACCGCTCCGTAGGCGATCAGCCACAGCCCCTCCACGGCGGTATTGAGGCTGAGCGGCTTTTGTTGCTCAACCTGGTCGATAAAGGGGTGAAAGCGGGTAATCGGGCCAGAGATCAGCTTGGGAAAGTAGAGCTTGTAGGCGGCAAAATCTGAGAAGTTGAGCGCCGCCGGAGAGCCCCGATACACGTCGACCAGGTAGGCGATGCACTCAAAGACAAAGAAGCTCAGCCCCAGGGGCATGATGATCTGCGTCAGGGTGTTGTTGGGGTCGGTGGGCAGCTCTAGCCCCGCCCATCGCAGCAGCCCCTCGGCGTACTTAAAGCCCACCAGCAGCAGCACGTTAAGGCCAATCCCCAGCCACAGCAGCCGGGTGCGACGCTGGTTCCAGCCCCGTTCGGCCAGCTGCCAGCGGGGGTTGGGAATCCGCCAGTCGAGGGGAGCCGCGATCGCATTGCCAATCAAAAACGTCACGATCAGCAGCGCCACCATGAGCAGCAGATACTGCACCTGCAGCGAGGCGTAGAAGATCAGGCTGGCTACGACCAGCAGCCACAGGCGCACATGGAGGGACTCTACCGTCCAAAAGACGCCGACGACGCTGAACAAGAAGAGGGCGTAGACCAGGGAGGGCAGGGTCATGGGGCGGCGGGGGGC
>PYGV01000033.1 GCA_003022385.1 filamentous cyanobacterium CCP3
AGATGTGTATAAGAGACAGGTTGATAGGCCGCTAAGTTTAATTCATAGCCCTGAATCGTTCCCTGAAAAGGACTCCTCAGCAGTGCCTGAATGACTGGGCTGCCATCCCCAGACCCAAACTCAACGATGGGGCTTTCTGAGGTGCCCTGGGACAGCACCATTTTCTCTAAACACTGAGCATAAAACTGTGATTCTTCGGGGCAGAAGAAAACTTGATTGGGAGATTTAACCTCAACCGCAGTGTCAGAGGTCAACAGGCTTTTGTTCATGGCAGGGGCTTAATAAATAAATGGGGAGAGAAACAGACTCGTCATCTAGACTGAGTAAACTTTGGGTAATGCCGTAGGCGCTTGCTGAATGTTCTGAATAATGGCCTGACCAGCCCGCTCGCCAATGGATTTTTCCTGGGCATAGCCCAGCAAGATCTGCCAGGCATTGTCGGGGTATTGCGCCGCCAGCGGCAGGGCTACATCCTCTAGCATCCACAGGCCGTGGCGCTCGTCTTCTCGGATGTGCAGTTCCCAGTACCCCGATGACTCTTCGCTCAAATTGAGTCGCTGGGCCGCCAGTAGATAATCGGTATAGATAGAGGGGCCAACGATCTCAAAGTAGGTTAGCCCGCCGTTGTAGCGCAGAAAATGCTGCTTGCACTCGGTCAGCAAAAAGTTGTGGTTAATGCTGGCCAAAAGCGGCCAGGGAGCGAGATCAAAGTATCCCTCTGGAGTCGTGTCGAGGTTCATCTCGGCCATCATTTTGGCAAAAAAGGTCGAGTGTTTGCGGGCTAAGCGGCCGTTGCCGTACTCTTCCATTAGCACCCGAATCAGCATGGCCTGCACTTCGTTGCTGGCACCGCCCAAAATGCGCGACATGCGGCTGGCTTCTACCAAGCCGTCTAGCGATGTAATCGCCAGCAGCCGTCGGTAGCCTTCGCGATCGAGGTCTTCGCGCAGAAACAGTCTAGTTTCGGTGACAGGTGGGTTTAGGTCGGCTTCGTACCAGTCTCGTAGAGTTTTTTGGATGTCCTGCTGCTTTAGATGGTCAACGTCCATCTGCTCTAGCTCCCAGGCTTGCCAGACAGACTCAATGCGATCGCGCAGCCACTGCAGGTAAAGCGATCGCTCGTTTTTGTAGTGCTGCAGGTCATCGTACCAAAAGAGGTTGAGGCGATTGATGCGGTACAAAATGCGCTGCAAAAAACGGTGGGCCGACTCATTGCCGGGTTCTGAGGACTCGCCATAGGCCAAGGGTAGGGCGGCGGCGATCGCAGCTTCTAACGCCTCAACACACTGCGAATTTTGGGTAACCTGCTGGTCGAGATTTTCAAGATTTAGCAGTTCAATAAACTCTTGCTCTAGAGAGCTAAAATCAATGCTTTTGGGTGTTGATAAATTGTGGCTTGTGGTGGTTTTCCTCAAGTCACGACTGTTGAGGGCGGCAAACATAAAATACCTTAGAAAAATCTTCCCGTTAATTCATTGATGACTCATCTGTCGATCAGTCAAGCAGACAGCCGATCAATAAATTAGGACTCATTCATTGCTTGACCAGCACAATTACTGTAGCCAAAATTACAGAAATAGCTTATCCGCCTGTAGACAGAATATTGAGTGATACCAAATATATCTGGTCGCCCCCGATTGGTTAGGGGCATTGCGCTGCAATCCCCCCATGGGAGACCTGTTTTGAATCGGGGTTTCTCATGTCAGATTTCTTGACAGCAAAACTTATCCCATTCTTTACGCTCGGTCTTTATAACCGGTATCAAAGTCGCCGCTGCTGCCTTTGTCCGCTGGTGATAGCCAGACGGCGGTAGGCATTACCGCCGCTGACTCATAGACGCGATTGACAACTTCTTTCCACAGGCTGCCATTCGCTGGCTTGTCCCCATGAAAATATTGCATCATGACGCCATACTGCTCTGCCATGGCTGGAGTTTTATGCTCGGTCTGATGATTTTTTAAGTGTCCAGGCCAATGATTTGCGAGGAGCTTCTTTCAACGCCTGAGTGAGTTCGTCATTAGACGAAAACTGAAGCTGTGACAGATAGCAGGCATCAACTTTGACCGTAAATTTCTCGCAGGAAAATGGCCAGGGTATAACGCTTAAATCGCCAGAGTCAAGCTGGTAAATACTGTAGGACTTCCCGTTGGGGCCGTTGGTTATTTCTAGCTTGCGGCCAGCGGCGGGGATTTGGCGCTGGGAGAGAATCAGCGAGAGGCGATCGCACCACCGCATGTAAGTGTAGGCCTGCTCCGCCTCCTCTGGGCTGATCTCTAGCTCGGCCTGCCACTGGGCCTGCCGCTGCCGCTGTTCCTTTAGAAAGTCGGCCATCTCTGGGTCGTCTTCACCCTTGCCCTGGTTTAAAAAGCACAGGTGCATCGAAATTAGCATGGCGACCCAGCGACCCTGGTAAAGGGCCTCATCGGCGTGCTGACGCAGTTTCTCAATCGGAGATTCTTTCTCTAGTCTGAAGTCTAAGGGGGCACCAGCCTCGGTGAGCTGATCGTCCTCCCACTCTTTTTCGAGGTGGTCGTGGTGGGCGATCGCAGCGATCGTCTCGTAAAGACGATAGGTCTGTTTGTCGAGGTCCCAATGGCCTGCAATTTGGGCCGCTAAAAGCGCATGGGCGCGGTGGTAGATAATTTCCCAACCATCGGTTTGAAGATTGACGATCATAGAAGTTTTATTGGGGGCAGAAGGGAGAATTGGGTATTAGGAAGCGTATCGCTGCTTTTGATTGAGCCTAATTTTCAGCTTAAGTTCCAGGCAGCAACAACGTGAGGTTGCTCCTGCCTGGACTCTAAAACCTCTAATTTAGCGGCTAGCGGCTCTAGCTGTTGGGGAGGTCAGGGGTGTTGCGATCGACCGCATTGGCGGCGCGATCAATGGCTCCCTTGGTGTTTGCTGCGGCGTTGTCAGCGGCCCGCTGGGTCGACTTGCCAATGTTTTTGGCCGCTTCTTTTACCGCGTTGTCGTCGGTGCTTTCGATGCGCTGCTCGGCTTGACGAATCATGCGATCGGCCTTAGCATCGGCGGCACTGGTGTCACGATTCGTATCTTTGTGGGGATACATCGCTTCGTTTTGGGCTGTACCAGCGCTGCCTACACTATCTCTAGCCGGGGTAGAAGACTGGGCTGCGCCACAGGCGGTGGTCACAAGCACAACCAAACCGGCCAGAAAAACAATGGCCCACTGCCGCAGAGCGGTAGGATTAAAAACTCGTTTCAGGATTTGCATAAGTTGCTCCTTAAAGAACTAGATTGAAACATTTGAAATTGACCGGGCAAACTAGTGGTTATGTCAAAACTAGATTTGTAGGTTGGGTGACGCACTAGCAGAACCCAACAAGGTTGACTGCTGTTGGTTTTTACTTCGTTTCACCCAGCCTACGAGAACCCTAGTTCAGTCTTGACGCTGCACGAGAGACGTTTGCCCAATCGGCAGCAGCGCCGCCAGTGTGCAATTACATCTGGCTTTGCAGCTTCTGCTTACTCTCCTTAAAGCGCATACCCATGCGCTCGCGGTCTTCATGGGAGAGGTTTTTGCGCATCGAGGCAAACATGGTGCTCTCTTCCTGGCGGGTGTGGTCGCCTACCATGCTCTTGAGCTGCTTGATCTTGGCCATAAACGCATTGCCTGTCGAGGCCATAGACTTGATCTCGTTGAGCAGGTTTTCCATCTCAGCTTGCTCAGCGTAGAGCTCCTGGGTATCGTCGCTGCCGTAGAAGGGCTGAACAGCGGGGTAGACGACTTCCTCTTCGGCTTTGGAGTGCACCACCAGGTCTTTGTAGAGCTGACCAAACAGGGCTTTGCACTGCTCAGCACTGTCTGCGTTGCGAATTTCGCTGATCAGGGTTTTGGCTTTCTGGTGATCCATAAAGATCAAATCCAGCACGTCGGCGGAGCCGCTGTTAGAGGCTTGGGTGGTAGCACTGCCCACCACTCCGGTAGCAGCGGCGATCGCATCTTGAACGCGAGCCCACAGGCCCTGCTGGGGCTCCTGGCCGGTCAACTCCAGGGTGCCGAGGTATTCGAGCATGCCCTTAAGCTGCTCCTGGTGGGCGCGATTTTCAAAGTTGACGGTGTTGAGGGGTGCGAGGGCGGCCTCTACATCTTTACCCACCACCTGAGCCGCTTTGTGCACCACCAGCCCCGACACTACCTGACCGTGCTTGAGCAGTTCGTGCTGGGCCATTTTGTCGTACAGGCTGAGTTCGGAGCGCGAGAAGGTATTTTTGGTCTGGTTGACCAGCTCCTGTACGGTAGATTTGGGCTCAGCCTGCACGCCGTACTGGGTGATGGCAGTTTCGACGATATCTAAATTCTTTTGATCGTCTTCCAGCATGTCTTCTAAACGCTTGCGCAGGTGCTCGTCGCTGCACTGGCTTAGAAACTGCTCTTCGTTGTCAATAATTACACTTTGAATGGCCTTAATGTCAGCCAGTTTTTCGGCGATCGCAGTTCGCTTTTGATCGTTTAGGGTGGCAGGCATAGAAAAGGGCTCCACTAGAATACCAACCACAGCCTAAACATTTCAAAACGAAGCCATATCTATCATTGGAGCTGAATGTCTAACGCTATACAAGGGCCTGTCTATTTCTCTAGAGCTAGCCTTAAAGTTAGCCTAAAGCGGCCTTAACCAAGGCGTAAAAACAAGCGCATAAAATCCTTGATTTGCTTCGTCAAGGAGCTTCCTTAGAGGGTTTTGTCAGCGATCGCCACGTGGTGGCTGTCTACCTCGCGGGTGCCGTCTACCCGTCTGGCCACATCGACGACGCGCTCCAGGGTGGTGCGATCGCTCACCTGGCCCATGAGCTGGATGGTGCTGCCGTGCTGAATCAGGGTAAGGGTGTCGATAGCGTCCAGGTCGGACTCGCGATCGAGGGCCTCCGCCAGACGACGCACCAGCCCAAAGGTGTCGTACTCCCCTTCCAGGCCCATGTACTCTGGCGGCGGCGGCGGCACGTGCTGCCCTGCTTTCTCGCGCAGTGCGTCATCGTAGGTATTGGTCAGGCCCGGCGTCATCGAACTGGGCGATGACCCGTGGGAGATGGTGCAGTGGTCAAAGTCAATGTGATGTTCCCAAGTCATGGCTACACCTCTTGTTTACGGAATCAGGATCTGCGGCATCGGCTGGGTTAGGGCGTCTGTCATGCCAAGTGTTCAATAACGATTTCAGGCTGTAGTGATGCTCTAACCCCGGTAGCTCTGGCCATACCTCACCCGGCAGCGTAAGCTAGTGCCTACTGCTCCATCGTTTCACCGGGGCCGACGATGCCAACCTTATGGCGAAACGTCAGCTCGCCCCCATACCAGCCGCTCACCAGCAGCATCCCCGACACCACCAGCGACAGCACCAGCCCCACAGGCACAATTGCCCCCGCCGGGTCGCCCCACCGCAAGATGACGTTAATAATGCTGAGCACCAGCGCCCCGGCATTAAGCACCATGTGCGCCCAGCCAGCGGTGCGGTGGCGTACCCGAGGAATATTGATAAAGTCGGCCATGCCGGTGGCGGCGGCGGCCACCCCTGAGAGCACGCCCAGACCCAGCAGCCAAACACTGGCCCTGGCCCAGAAGAAATCTTGGGTGAGCCAGTAGCCTAGGTCAGCACCCGCCGCACTGCTCAAAAATGCGATCGGAAAAATGACGATGATGGGATGAATGGGATGCCCAAAAATCGCCACCGAACTGGTAATGCCGGTACCCCGATATTCCGTGGCCCGACTGTCAATCAGCGGCGGCAAATTGGGATACGGCACCTGATTAGACTGATTCTGATAATCTGGGCCGGCCATAGCAGTGTCCTCTAAAAATGGGCTAAAAACGTGAACAATCGATCGCGGTTTTCGTTCAACATGCGCCCCTGGCCAGAGTTTTCCGCCGACGGGTGGCGCATAGCTTTAGTGGCCCAGGGTCGCCACCGACTTAAAGCGATCTTTGAGCCAGTTACCGGCTTCTTTGAGGTTGTACTTGAGGGGTTCTTGCACACTCAAAAACATGCGAGCGCAGTTGCGCCCCGGCATACCCGAAATTGACCCGCCAGGATGGGTGCCAGCCCCGGTTAAAAACAATCCTTCAATGGGGGTTTGATAGTTGGCTATCTCGGGCAGGGGGCGAAAGAACACCATCTGGTCGAGGGTCATATCGATGTGGTAGTGGTTGCCCTTGCGCACGCCAATGCGCTGAGTTAGCTCTGCCGGGCTTTCGACCCGCCGCGCAATTATCGACTGCTTGAGGTTGGGCGTGTAGTCGGCCAGCTTGTCGATCACGCGATCGGCCACTTTGTTCTTGAGTTCGTCGGTCCAGCCGGTGCCCATCAGCCCTGTGCCTTCGGCCCCCTTGACTTCATAAGGCGCAAAAAACTCAATCCAAAGGGTGTGCTGGCCCGCTGGCGCCATTGATGGGTCCATTACCGTGGGCACTACCACATAGAGCGATGGATCGTGGTCGGGAATCAGACCCTGAGTCGGCATGGTGTGAGCAGTTTCTACCTGGTCCACCGAGTCAGCGATTAGCACTGAGCCAATTAGGTAGTCATCCTGGTGGTTGTAGGCCTCAAAGCGGGGCATCTCTGAGAGCGCACAGTCAATCTTGAGAATGCCCTCGTTATTGTTGACAATGCGACGATTTAGCCGTTCTGCTAGGCCTGGGGCCAGGGTTTGAGCGTCGGCTGCTGGCACTAGATCCTGAAAGACTCGCTGGGCATCAATGTTTGAAATTACCCCCTTGGTCGCCCGATATTCTTGACCACCGGCTACTCGCACCCCTTCTGCACGCCCGCTGGCATCTACCAAAATTTGCTCAACCGACTGATCGCATAGAATGACGCCGCCATGGTCTTTGACCATGCGCACCAGGGACTCGACCAGGGCACCCGTACCGCCGCGAGGGCGAGCCACGCCAGGGTTATGGCGCAGCCCCATCATCATTGAGCCGACGGCTAGCGTTTTTTGCGAGGGCGGCCCTCCCAGTTCTGATGCCAGCCGCGCCAGGGGTGCTTTGACGACCTCGGTCTCAAACCATTCGTTGAGAGTGTCCTGGGGACTATTCAGCATGGTGCGAATCAGGTCTAGCGTCTTGTCGACGCCCCCAATGAGTGAAAGCAGGTCTTGCATGTTGTGCAGACCGTAATTGCCTAGAATGTCTATAACTGACTTTGGTGGTGCGTTAAATACAGGGGTGATAGCCTGGGTGAGGGTGTCCCAAAAGGCCATATACTCTTTGTACTTTTCTGCATCTCGCTGGCTGTAGCGGGCGATTTCGGCACAGGTTTTGTCGACTGAACGATAGGCCAAGAATGATTTGCCATCGGCCTGAGGACAGAAAGTGATCGGGTCGCAGTAGAGATATTCTAAGCCGTAGCGCTCCAACTCTAGTTCGTCGACTACAGGCCCCAGATGAATGAACTCATGGTCAATGGCACAGAGGTTAAAGTAAAAGCCAGGCGCGTCTTCGGGTAAGGCTTCTTCTGTAGTGGCTGCCCCACCGGGAATCTCGCGCTTTTCTAACAGTAGAACGCTGTAACCTGCTTTTAGTAAATACCCTGCACAAACTAAGCCATTGTGGCCGGCCCCAATAATAACAACGTCAAATGTCTGCATAGGAGAATTGCTCAAAATGTGTTTTGATGGTAAGTAATCTACTGCTTGAGGCGACCTATCGTTAGAAATAGATTAACGAGAGAAAAATCTGTATAGGATCACTTTTTAACTCACGAAACGGAGTCAATCCTACCTGGGTAAGGTTTAGAGGCGCTCCCGTTTCCCCCTTAGGGTAGGGAAACGACGGGTGACGCAGGGTAAAGCTTTGAAGCATGGCTTTGGGCCTCTAGGGTTGCTAGAGGCCCAAAGTATTGGGTATTCGTGGCTTTATTGGCGATCGCAGGGCAACCTCTCATGACGCTGGCGCACCACTCCAAGCGATGAAAACACTTCCAGCCGTTCCCTGAGCGGAGCCATTGGCTAAGCCGCTCCAAAGGGGGATAGGGAACGGGCTTTCTCCCAGCGGGCGACGTTTCACGTTGCGGTAGCCTGTCCAAAGGACAAACGACTTCGCTCAGCCCTCGGTTGTTTTCAGAGCAATGCTCCTAGCTTTGGGACATGGTCTTCATCAAGTGCTTGCGAATTTCCTGAATTTGCTCCATCTCAGTTTGCTTGAGCTGAGTAAACAGATCAACGCATTCCTGAGAATTGGCGTCGCGGGCATCCTGCATGTACTTGTCGTAGGCTTGAATCGCCTCTGCTTTGTTGTGCATGACAGTTAGCCAGTCGTACTCGAGGTTGCTGACGACTTCTTGAACTCTAGTACCTGTAGGCATAGGAAATATCCTCCACGGTTTGTGTTTTCGGTCTATCTCAACTGACAGCAAAATAGAACAATCTCAAATCCATTAGGATGAAAAGCTGAGGCGCCACTGAAGCGCCACTGAAGCGCCTTAAAATGCTCATATTCACCATCAATGGTTATCAGGTTGACGCTTATCTCAGGCTTCTCCATCGTCCAAAGGGGGGGTTTGTCAAAATCGTGAGGTAACTGAGTTTTGACCTGGCGATCGCGGTTCTCAACCAGCCTCAATCTGGCACGCTCTCTGGCTATGAGGTGAGCCAACGTTAGGCATACCGATGGGCACAGTTAGATGGGCACAGTTAGCACAGTTAATTTACACGATTAATTTACACGATTAATTTACACGATTAATTTACGCGAGCGACCAGGCTCGGCTAACATTTCGAAATGGTTTAAACATTCATTAACTAGATAATAAATATTTCTTAAAGGCTGTCTAAAAAAGATTTCGAATTAGTGGCTACTCATGGGATAGCCCTGGTGGCAGTCGTGGCTAAGACTAGTCAAGAGCGCGTTTTGGCGTTGACATTGCTCTAGCAAAACTTATGAACTTAATGCTCGCTAGACCAAGACTCCGCAGGCAGTCAATACCCCGTACGTGCTGCTATATCGATGATACGGCGATTCAGAATTTCCCGTAGCGCTATTTTGCAAAAAATATTTTGAGCGATCAACTGAGGCTATTTCTTGTTAGGCATCTGCTAGTCAAGCTCTACCTTTTGGTATATTTTGCCTCTGGCTGTTGGGAGATGTGCGTCAGAGTTGAGTTGCCTAAACTATTGATTGACCTGTGGTAAGGCACAGGCGATCGCCCTAATATTTCTAGGTTTAGCTAGATTTTAAGGATTGTTAAGATCTTTAGGTTAGTTGCAGGACTCGACTAAAGCATGGCGGGCGATCGCGCACTGCGACCTTATCAGTCTTTTGTTATTGGAGTAAAGCCCATGTTGACTGCTTTAGAAATTGGAATGGTGATGGTTGGTCTAGGGGTAGCCCTGCGGCTGGTGCGCCTTCCCAAGGCTGGACAAGCTAGTTTGGTAACTGCAGTTTGCCTAGCGGTTATGCTAGTTGGATTTACTCAACCGGCTGTTGCTGGTGCCGTCAATGGCGATGCTTTAACCAACAGTCAAAAAGATTTAAACGAGACGCTCCAGTCAACTCCCCAGGGCAATCAATATCAAGGCATCGAGTACGCCGATGCTAAGGGCACTCCCCTGGGCGATCAGGAGATTACCGATCGAGTTGAGGGCAAGGTTCCTGATGAGTTGAAGGTCAGCGTCTCCAATGGCTCGGTGCGACTCTCTGGTAAGGTAGCCGATCGCAGTACAGCCCAGGCTATTATCAACGATGTTAAGGCCATCCCTGGCGTGCACGAAGTAGCCTACGACCTGGGCCTCCGGGGCTAGGCTGAAGCACCGCTTAAGCTACCTCAAAACACTGCTAACTAGATGATTTGGCGGCCCAGGGCGGGTCGCCAAATTTATTTTGTGCCCGCAGCAGCCAGGGGGTTTGGGTCTGTTAGAAATGGCTAATTGGCCTGCGCCACTATTCTAATGATTGCGCGGCCCTATTTTGGCCACGCTAAGCTATACCTAAGGGAGAGTAAGCCCATGAGGCCTACAAGTTAAATATTGTTGCGATCGCCTATGGGTTAAACCGAGTGCTGTGCACTCTCTTGGCGGATGCGACGATAGTTCTCCCCAATGCTTCTTTTGAACCGCTAATGCCCCCATCTCCCCTACC
Organism: filamentous cyanobacterium CCP3; assembly: GCA_003022385.1. GTDB lineage: Bacteria > Cyanobacteriota > Cyanobacteriia > Phormidesmidales > Phormidesmidaceae > Nodosilinea. The sequence continues at coordinate 10,094 of PYGV01000033.1, forward strand.
TCACAACGAAGCGGGACGGCTGGAAGCCCTGCGGCGATACAACATTCTAGATACTCCTCCCGAGGCCGGGTTCGATCGCATTACGGCGCTGGCGGCTCGGTTATTTAACGTACCGATCGCGTTAATTTCGCTGGTCGATGACTCCAGGGTCTGGTTTAAGTCAGCCCACGGGTTTGACCGCCAGGCGATACAGCGGCAGTCCTCTATTTGCAGCTACGCGCTGGTCTCTGAGCAGGCACTGGTGCTGCCCGATGTGCATCAAGATCAGCGCTTTGCCGACAACCAGCTGGTGCACGGCGATCCGGGGGTGCGCTTCTACGCTGGGGCACCCCTGCGCACCCACGATGGCTTTACCGTCGGTACCCTGTGCATACTCGATTCTCAACCCCGCGACGGGCTGAGCGCCGACCAGCAAACAGTGCTAGCTGACCTGGCTGCCCTGGTCGTCGATGAGCTAGACCTGCGCCTGGCCGCCCACCGGGTCGCCGAAATTGACAAGGCCCTGGTGGCCGTGACCGAAGGGGTTGCGGCCCAAACGGGAACCGCCTTCTTTGCCGCCCTGGTGCAGCACTTGGCCCATACCCTGGGGGTAGAGTACGTCTACATTGGGCTGCTCGATGGCGATCGCCAGGATGCCGTGAAGACCATTGCCGCCTGTGTGCAGGGAAAAATCGGCGACAATTTTGAATACCTGCTGCACCACACCCCCTGCCATCAGGTGCTGCTGAAGCGCGAGCTGTGCTGCTACCCTGGCGGTGTTAAGGTGCAGTTCCCTGACGCGCCGCTGCTGCAGCCGCTGGGCATCGACAGCTACGCGGCTATTCCCTTTTTTGATGCCGAGGGCGTGCCCATGGGGTTGCTCGGGGTGATGGACGGCGGCCCTTTTACCAACGTTCAGCTGATTGAGGCGCTGTTGCCCATTTTTGCGCTGCGCATTGCCACCGAGCTCGATCGCCAGCAGACCGACGCCGCCAGGCTGCGGGTGCAGCAAGATTTAGAGCAACTGGTGGCCCAGCGCACCGGCGAGCTTTCGCGCGCCAATCAGCAGCTACAGCTCGAAGTTGCCGAGCGGCGGCAGACCGAAATCGCCCTGCAAAAAGAGCAGGAGATGCTGCGCGTGCTGCTCGAAAACGCCCAGGCCGGAATTGTCGCCTGCGATCAGGTGGGTCTCTTGACCCTCTTTAACCAAGTGGCCCGCGACTTTCACGGCCTGCCCGAGCAGCCGCTGCCCCCCGAGCAGTGGGCGGGCTACTACGACCTCTATCGGCCCGATGGCCAGACGCCGTTGCCAACCGACGAGATTCCGCTGTTTCGTGCCCTAAAGGGAGAAGCCGTGGAGAATGTTGAGATGGTGATTGCCCCGAAAGGGGGCGTAGCCCGGACGCTCTTAGCTAGTGGGCAGGCGATTGCCGCCGCTGACGGCAGCCCCCTGGGGGCGGTGGTGGTGATGCACGACATCACCGATCGCAAGCGCATGGAAGACGCCCTGCGCATCAGTGAGGCGAGGCTTTCCAGCATTTTTGAGACAATTCCCGATGGCATCGTTATTCTTAACGTGCAGGGGCAGCTAGTGACCGCTAACTCCGCTGCCGAACAGATTTTACGCCTGTCTCGCGACGAGCTGACCGAGCGCACCTATGATGATCCGGCCTGGGCTATTGCTACTGTAGATGGCCAACCCTTTGTCCCAGAAAACCTGCCTTTTATGCAGGCCCTTCGCACTGGGAAGTCGGTGTACAGTGTAGAGCAAGTCATTACCCACGCCGACGGAGCGCGCAGCATTCTATGTGTCAATGCCTCGCCCCTGACCGATGCTAAAGGCACCATTACCCACGTCGTCGCCTCTATTAGCGATATTACCGAGCGAAAACAGGCCGAACTGGCTCTACAGGCCTCTGAAGAGCGCTATCGCTCGGTGATTGAAACGACCGCCGAAGGCATTGTTTTGCAGGATGCTGACGGCACGATCTATACCTGCAACGCGAGCGCCGCCGATATTTTGGGCCTCACCGTCGACCAGTTGATGGGGCGTACCTCCCTCGACTCCCACTGGTCAACCATTCACGAAGACGGCTCCCCGTTTCCTGGCGATCAGCATCCCAGCATGATCACCCTGAGTACCGGCAAACCGCAGTCGAACGTAGTCATGGGGATCAATAAACCCAACGGCACTCTGAGCTGGATTTCGATCAATACCCGGCCCCTGTTTCACCCCAACGAAGCCACGCCCTTTGCCGTAGTGGCCTCGTTTTTTGACATTACCGATCGCAAGCTGATCGAAGCCGAGCGGGCCCAGCGCATTCGCGAGCAGGCCGCCCGGATCGATGCCGAGGCGAGTCAGTTTCGCTCGGCGCTGCTGGTTGATATTAGCACCACCCTGGCTTCGTTACTCAACCACGCCGACACCCTACAGCAGGTGGCCGACCGGGTTGTGCCGTTCTTTGCTGACTGGTGCACGATCGATCTGCTCGACCCCGAGCGCGGTATGGAGCGGGTGGCTGTGGCCCACTGCGACCCAGCTAAAGTAGAGCTGGCCTGGCAACTTCACCGCCGCTATCCCCAAGTGGTCGATCCCCCCGTGGGGCTAGCTCAAACGCTGCGCCTCGACCAGACTGAGCTGATAGCGGAGATTTCAGCGGCGACCCTGGAGGCGGTGGCCCAAGACCCAGAGCACTTGCGCCTGCTGGAGGAGCTGGGGCTGAAGTCCTGCATTGCCGCGCCGCTGATTGCCCGAGGGCAAATTTTTGGGGTCATTTCGTTCGTAACGGCCCAGTCTGACCGTCGCTACCGCCCCACCGACCTGGCCCTGGCCGAAAATGTGGCCCATCAGGTAGCGATCGCTGTTGACAACGCCCGCCTCTACCAGGACGAGCAAACTGCCCGCAGCGAGGCCGAGGCAGCCAACCGCATCAAAGACGAGTTTTTGGCCGTGCTCTCCCACGAGCTGCGCTCGCCCCTCAACCCCATTTTGGGCTGGTCGCAGCTGCTGCAAAAGCGCCAGCCCGACCCCGACACCCTGCTGCGGGGCCTCCAGACCATTGAGCGCAACGCCAAGCTGCAAACCCAGCTGATTGCCGACCTGCTCGATGTTTCGCGCATTTTGCAGGGCAAGCTCAACCTCGACATTGCCCCCGTCCAGCTCAAGGCCACCGTCGAAGCTGCTATGGAAACGGTGCGGCTGGCGGCAGAAGCCAAGTCTATCGATTTGCGATTTACGATTTTAGATTTTGGATTGGAAGAAGGCGATAATTCAAACTCTAAAATCCAAAATCCAAAATTGCAAGTGTTGGGCGATGCCGGTCGGCTGCAGCAGGTGGTGTGGAACTTGCTATCTAATGCGGTTAAGTTTACGCCCGAGGGGGGACAGGTTGAGGTGCGGCTGGAGTTAGTAGGGCATAAAAAGGTAGGCGACTGGGAGCATGGGAGCAGCGGCGAGGAAACGTGCCCCGACAATTCAATAACTCGCCAACCCGCCGACTGGCCTTCCCACCAACCTGCCAGCCCACCTATGCCCCTGGGGACCCACGCGCAGCTCACTATCAGCGATACAGGGCAGGGTATTACCCCCGATTTTCTTCCCTACATTTTTGATCGCTTTCGCCAGGCCGACAGCAAAACGACTCGCCAGTTTGGCGGGCTGGGGCTGGGGCTGGCGATCGTGCGGCAGCTGGTCGAGCTGCACGGCGGCACGATCGCCGCAGTCAGCCCCGGTGAAGGGCTGGGCTCTACCTTTACGGTGCGGCTCCCCCTGCCCACCAACCTCAACGCCGCCCCGCAGGAGGCTGTCAAGGCGCTGCGCCATAGGGCTCTGCCCACCCAGCTGACCGGAGTGCGTATTTTGGTGGTCGAAGACGAAGCCGACGCCCGCGAACTACTGATACTGGTGCTGGAGCAGGCTGGGGCGGTGGTTACCGCCGTTACCTCTGCGGCTGAGGCTCTACAGCGGCTGCCTCAGCTAGAGCTAGACGTGCTGATTAGCGATATCGCCATGCCCGAGGTAGACGGCTATACGCTGCTCAAGCAGATGCGATCGCAGCTTACCCAGCAGGGCAATCCTCCCACCTTTAAGGCTGTGGCCCTGACCGCCTATGCCGGGGAAATCAACCGGCAGCAGGCGATCGCTGCCGGGTTTGAGCGGCACCTGAGCAAGCCCTTTGAGCCGACCGAACTGGTCACGGCGATCGCAGCCCTCCTGGGGACGGGTACTAACTGACTGCTATAGGCCCCCACCCTAATAGCCAGGCGGAGCCTGGAAGGGGCAGCGAATATGAACCCGGTGTGGTGGCGGAGTGGGGCGCTACTGCCCATCCGAATCGTGATGATGGTGGCATGTTTCTAGCAGCGTTGCCACTTTAGACAACAACTGGTCAAACTCAATTGGCTTGCGAATAAAGTTATGCGAATCCAGTGCCAACCCCTGATTGTTATTAATGGTGTCGTAGGCGGTGACCATTAAAATTGGCATAAACGGTAATTTCGGGTTTTGCCGAATCTGTCGGGTTACCTCATAGCCGTTCATATCGGGCATCATCACATCCATCAAAATCAGATCGGGGGGAGAGCTTTCCACTTTCGCTAAAGCCGTACCGCCATTCCCAGCTGTATCTACTGCATAACCCTCTGTTTCCAATACGGTTTGCAGTAAAAATAGGTTGTCGTCGATATCATCCACGACAAGAATACGAAAATCTGATGGAGTACACACTGTAATTGATTAATAAAATGTATTGAATATAGCCAGCTTAATTGATGAGCTAATATACTTACCTCAAACTTCCGATACAGATTTTGTTTGTTTAAACACCTAGAAAGGCATAACGCTAAATTCTGAATGAATACCCCTAATTTGCAGGGGCGTAGCGGCTGTTCTTCGACAGCGCCCCTAATGATATCTCGGGGTTTGCCAAATTGGCTGATGCCCTGAAAGTAACCGAGGGCTGAGTGAGCGGAGTCGTTTGTCCTTGGGAAAGGCTCCGTCAGCGTGAACCGTCTACTGAAAGGAGAAAGCCCGTTCCCTAAGGAGCGCGAATCAAATAATGCAGGATAGCCGCCCCGGCTGTCCACGGTCAGGCATCTGGCCTGATCCACACGAATTGCACCTTAAAAAATCCACGTTCCCTAACCCCTTCGGGGCGGCGTCACCAACGACTCCGCTCAGGAAACGGCTAGAGGTATTTTTATTGTTTGGAGTGGCGCGCCAGCCCCATGGGACGTTGTCCTGAAAGTGGGCTAATAAAAAAGGTAGGTCGAAACCTACCTTTAACTGTCTGCTGTATTGATTTGGTGGACAAGGCTAAATCATCATTTAGCGGGCATCATTTAGCGGGTAGCGGCACGGGGATGGCGGACGCCAACGGCAGAACCGGCCAGGGCCGCTACCAGGCCCAGCAGCGAACCCAAAGCAAACGACCAGCCCACTTTAGCGGCATTGCCCGCAGCGTTCTGAATCTGCTCAGGGGGCACGCTGGGGTCTTGAGGCACGTTGGGCAGTTCACCTGCGGGGAGCTGGTTGAGCACCGCATCGGCCCCTTGGGCAACCAGGCCAAAGGCTCCTGCTACACCCGTAGACAGTAGCCAAGCGCTCACAGCCAGGGTGGTAGCCCACAGAATAGCGCCGTTGAGCATGGCGGTTTTGCGGTTCATAGGGCCGCAGGCGCGAGCCGTAACCCAGCCGCCGATAAACAGCGCAATCAGCAGGCTGATGATTGACCAAATGCCGACGGCAGTACCGACACCACCAGCCTCGCCCTGAGGGGTGGCCGTATTGGCTAGCGTGGTAAGACCAATTGCAGCACCAATGCCGGTCAGCACTAGCTGAGTTGCGATCGCAATTACTAAACCGGCAAAAATTGGCCCCCAGCGCACCAGATCGTGGTATTCGGCTACGGGCAGAGTCGTCGCAGTTTCTGTAACCCGATAGTTGGGATTGGTGGTGGGGTCATCCCGGTAGGCTCCGGGCTCGTTTCTGTAAGCACCAGGTTCGTTGGTGTAAGACATGGGTGTTTCCTTCTCAATTGCTACGGCAATGAAGCGCGAATAGTGAACAATTCTTGCCACCCACTGTATGACTTCGCTAAATCCATCCCATCTACCTATGGGCGCAAAAGAAACGGTCAGAAGACGGAGATAGACTGCGAAATTTGTAAGTTTTGCGTATATCCAAGCTTTATTGGCGAAAAAACCCAGGTTAAAAACTGTTTATGTTGAGTTTGTATAAATTTGCGCTCCCAATTTACAAAATTTAGACCTTTTTTGAAACGGATTCCTCCCTGGGATACAGGTAGTAGAGGAAAAAAGGGGTTAATCCTAGAGAGTAAAGGCAATAGCCTTCAGGATTTCAGTAATTTTAGTAGACGTACTTTACTTGCGGTAGCTCTACTTACAGTAGAGTCCGTCGCTACGGGTAACGCAACTTAAACAAACCCCAGTGGTGCGTTAGGCTGCGGTTCTACCACGCCATAGCCCAACCCACAGCGTCGTCAGTTACGACTCTCTGCTGATCACAAGAGCAGCTCAGGGGAACAACGTTGTTCTTGAGGAGGCGCACGTTAACAACTGCGCCAGTCGAAAGCTACAAACAAGGAGATATCGTGAATAGAGTATTAGGAATTGTACTGGGTGGCGGTGCTGGAACTCGCCTCTACCCACTGACCAAAACTCGCGCCAAGCCTGCTGTACCCCTAGGCGGAAAACATCGGCTGATTGATATTCCCATCAGCAACTGCATCAACTCAGACATTTCACAAATCTACGTTCTGACGCAGTTCAATTCGGCCTCTTTAAATGCACATATCTCCCGTTCCTACAGCTTTTCAGGCTTTCAACAGGGGTTTGTAGAGGTGCTGGCGGCCCAGCAAACTCCCGAAAACTTGGATTGGTTTCAGGGTACCGCCGACGCCGTGCGCCAGTATCTTCCGCGCTTTGAGGATATGAATGTAGACGAATACTTAATCCTCTCGGGCGACCACCTGTACCGCATGGACTACCGCGATTTTGTGCAGCGCCATCGCGAAACCAACGCCGACATTACCCTATCGGTACTGCCGGTTGATGATAAGCGGGCGTCCAGCTTTGGCCTGATGAAAATTGACGACTCCGGGCGCATCATTGACTTTAGCGAAAAGCCCAAGGGCGATGCTCTAAAGGAAATGCAGGTCGACACCACTACCCTGGGCCTTTCGGCTGAAGAAGCTAAGGAAAAACCCTATATTGCCTCCATGGGGATCTATCTATTTAAACGAGAGGTGCTCATCGATCTGCTCAAGCAGCACCCCGACCAAACTGACTTTGGCAAAGAAATCCTCCCCAACTCTGCTAAAGACTATCGGGTACAGGCTTACCTGTTTAACGATTACTGGGAAGACATTGGTACTATCGAGTCGTTCTTCAACGCCAATTTAGCTCTGGTAAAGCAGCCCAATCCGCTATTCAGCTTTTATGACGAGTCTGCCCCCATCTACACTCGGGCTCGCTATCTGCCGCCTACCAAGTACCTGCAATGCACTATCTCTCAGTCGATGATCAGCGAGGGCTGCGTGCTCAAGGAATGCAATATTACCAACTCGGTCATTGGCATTCGCTCTAGAATTGAATCGGGCTGTACCATCGAAGACAGCTTGATTATGGGGGCTGACTATTACCAGGACAACTTTGAGCGTCGAGGCAACTGCGATAGCACCAAGACTCCCCTCGGCATAGGTGCAAACAGCACGATACGCCACGCCATTGTCGACAAGAACGCTCGTATCGGCTGCAACGTTCAAATTCTCAATAAAGATCGCGTTGAAGAAGCCGATCGCGAAGACCAGGGGTTCTATATTCGCAGCGGTATTGTTATCGTTTTGCGAGGGGCTACTATTCCTGACGACACCGTAATTTAAGTGATCCCCTAACGCTGGCGCTTGAGCAAGATTCCTTGACAATGTCAGGGGATCTGCTTGGGCGCGAGTTTTGATCACAGGGTCTCTCGATCTTTCTGGTCAGGGAGAATAGCGGCGTGAAGCTTAAGTAGCTTGTAACGACAGATATCTAAAGCTCAATAGTGCTGCCTATAGCTATGACAAAGTTGAGAGCTACTCTATGTTCTGCCTAGGGGCGTAGAGATAGCTACCTCCTATTAAAGAGGCTGACTCTGTTGAGAGTTATTAACTTGATTGCAGTTGTCGCGCTTAGGCCAATTCCGCCATGAAAACTACACAGAAATTTGCGCTAATCATCGGTATCGTCTACGTTGCCATTGGCATCATGGGCTTTATTCCAGCGCTGATCTCCCATCCTGACTCCTTTGACGCTGCGGCTAGCAACCTAGAGGTGGTTTCTGGCTATGGTGCTCTGATGGGTCTATTTCCCGTCAACACTGCTCACAACATTGTTCACATTGTTACCGGACTGCTGGGTATCGTAGCCGCCATTTCTCTAGATAGCTCGCGCTTGTTTGCTGGGCAGCTGGGTATTTACTACACTGTGCTCGCCATCATGGGCTTTGTCCCCGTACTGAACACCTTCTTTGGCCTCTTTCCTATCTTCGGGGCAGATGTATTTCTGCACGGGCTAACAGGCCTGTTGGGCATCTATTTTGGTTTCTTTGTCACCCCATCGCTGCTCACTCTGTTTAAGCAAGAGGTCAAGGATGGCGAAGGCGCCGGTGAAGTTCTCTAGTCAGATCTGCTCTGCCTGAGTGAGCCAAAATCAGGATTTCCGCCTGTAGCCATCAGGGCTAGATTGGCTTTGCCGCTCTAGCCCTGGTGGATCAATCGTTTCAGGAGAATGATGCAGATGATTAAACCTGCCGCAGCGATCGCCAGCGCCCTAACTATAATCAGCGTCGGGCTGCCCCTGTCCGCCCCAAGTCAATGATGGTGCTCCCGCTGTTCGCCCTACTCAACCTAGAGGTGATGATGACGTTGGTCTGCCCGATGGCGTGGAAGATCGCGACGGCGGGTTTGTGATTTATCCCCCAGCAGATAGTGTTAAAGACCTAGAACCCGAAGACGTCCTTCAATAAAGTGTTCCTATTGACCGATGGGCAAAGCAAACCATCTTCTTAGACTGTAAATGTGTTTAATTGAATTGGAGAATTACCTATGGGTATTCAAGATAGAGCCGAAGCTACTGGCAAAAATGTTGCAGGTAAAGCTCAAGAAGCCGCTGGCAAGGTTACTGGCGATACCTCTCAAGAAATGAAAGGTAAAGCCAAGCAAGGTGAGGCCAAAGCTGAGCACGCCAAAGAAGATGTGAAAGATAAAGTTAAGAACGCTATCGACTAACTGGCGTCATAGTCTAATTTGGTCTCTTTACTTAGAATATGACCAGGGGGAGCAATCTACTGCTCCCTATTTTTTTTGCGTTTTTTAGTCGGTAGTTGAGCTTAAACGGGTTTAAGTTAACTGACTAAAACCTGCTGTAGCACGGCTTTTTTGATCCCTCTTTTGAAGTCTATAAAAAGGCAGATGGTTCTACACAGGTAGGCCATTAAGATTTATTTAGAAAAAATTTATTATCTAGGGGGAACATCTAGTGGATTTTGGTATTAAAGGCAAAGTCGCCGTCATTACCGGGGCCGATTCGGGTATTGGCCGCGCTACCGCCAAGCTATTGGCCGATGAAGGCGTAAAAGTCGCGCTGCTCGATAAAACCGATGACAAGCTTGATGCCGCCGTCAGTGAGCTTAAAAACGTGGGCGAAGCCATTGGGGTACAGGCCGATCTGCGCAAGTTGGACGACATTGAAGCCGCCAAAGATAAGATAATCGACCAGTATGGTCAGGTTGATATTTTGGTCAACTGCGCTGGTATTACTGGGGCCACGGGTGACTTTTTAGAGACCAGCGACGAAGACTGGCTCGAAACCCTTGAAGTCGATCTAATGGCGGCGGTAAGGGTGTGTCGCACCTTTATTCCGCTGATGCGTGAGTCGGGCTGGGGCCGCGTTGTGCTGATCAGCTCTGAGGATGCGGTGCAGCCCTACACTGACGAAATGCCCTACTGTGCGGCCAAAGCCGGTGTACTCAATTTTGCCAAGAATCTCTCTAAGGCCTACGCCGAAGATGGCGTGCTGGTGAACTCGGTTGCCCCTGCTTTTATCGCCACCCCCATGACCGACGCCATGATGGAAAAGCGGGCCGAAAAAGCTGGCACTGATGTCGATGGCGCGATCGAATCTTTTTTGGAGGAGAAGCGGCCCCACTTGGCACTCAAGCGCCGGGGTAAGGCCCAGGAAGTGGCGGCTGTCATTGCCTTTTTGTGCTCTCAACAGTCCAGCTTTGTGGTGGGGGCCAACTACCGCGTTGACGGGGGCTCGGTCGCTGGCATCGGCCTATAGACGCCTGCCACAGGAAAACCTGGATCAGGCCAAACTGCACCTCAGGAAGGATGTGAACCAGAGGCTGTCCACCCAAGATGATACGGACCTAGCCAGTACCGCCACTACTCACTGCTGTCATGACCGTCGAGCGTCCGGGCTTGCGCCTGCTGATTACGATGAATCTGGGCTTTTGGGGCGTGCAGATCGGCAACGGCCTGCAGTTAGCCAACGCCAGCGCCATCTTTGAGTCGCTGGGGGCCGATGTCAGTCAGCTGCCGCTGCTGTGGCTGGGGGCACCGCTAATGGGTCTGCTGGTGCAGCCCATTGTGGGTGAGCTCAGCGATCGCACCGTTAGTCCCTGGGGCAAGCGCCAGCCCTACTTTTTGGGGGGTGCGCTGCTGGGGGCCGTTGGCCTAGTGGCGCTGCCCTGGGCCGCTAACCTGACCCAGGCGGTGGCACTGTACTGGCTGCTGCAGCTGGCGCTCAACATTAGCATTGCCCCCAGTCGTCCCTTTGTGGGCGATTTGCTGCCCCCCCGCTATCTCACCTGGGGCTACGCTATTCAGGGCTTTTGTATTGGCCTGGGGGCTATCTGCGCGGCGGGGTTGCCCTGGCTGCTGGGGCACCTGCTGCACCTTAAACCTGCGGCTGAGGCGACCAGTACTGGGGTCCCCGCCGTCATCGGCGGAGCCTACATGGTGGGGGCGGTACTCTGCCTGGGCAGCACCCTGGGCACCTTTTGGACGGTCAACGAACCGCCGCCGCAACAGTCGACTGCCGAGCTGGCGCTGAAGCCTGAGGCAGAGGCTCTGAACCCGATCCAGGCGATCGCCCAGGCCATGACCTCGCTACCGCCAATGATGCGCCAGCTGGCTGGGGTGCAGGCTCTGACCTGGGCGGGCGTCTACTGTATTTTTTTGTACCTGCCCAATGCGATCGCCCGCAATATTTTAGGGGCGGCCAACCGCGACTCACTCAGCTATGCCCACGGCGTAGAATGGGCCGGTCTCTGCACCGCCTTCTACAACCTGGTCTGTCTGGGCGTTTCATTTTTGATCCCCATGCTGAGTCGGCGCTGGGGCCGGGTGACAACCCATGCGACCTGCCTGATGGCCGGGGCGTTGGGGCTGCTATCGCTGCTGCTGGTGCACGATCGCTACTCGATTTTGCTCTCTATGGTTGGCGTCGGCATTGCCTGGGCCAGCATTCTGTCAATTCCCTATTCCCTGCTGATGGACGACCTGCCCGAAAACCAGAGCGGGGTGTACATGGGCTTGTTCAACGGCTTTGTTACCCTGCCCCAAATTGCCATGTCGCTGGGCTTTGGCTGGGTTATGCGTAACCTGCTGCACGGCAATCGTCTGTCGGCGTTGGCCCTGGGGGGCATTCTGCTCGGTCTGTCGGCCCTGCTGATGCTGCGCGTACCCGAGCCCATCGTCCTACGGGAGACCGAGAGTGAGAGTCCGTCAGGTAGTTTGGCAGCAGAGGCCGATCGCGCCTTAGACAACAAAGTTTTGTCTCCTTAGAGCGATGTTGTCACCCAGGCTAGCTCGCTAAGGTAAGGCCAGTTGTAGACCTGGAAGAACAATATGGCTACTCAAAAATCTGACCAGAACGCCGACCAGCGCAAAGAAATCCATCAGCCGCTGAGCCCTGAGGATGTCTCGCCTGAACAGAAGGCAGCCCAGAAAAAGATTTTGGAAGAAAACGAAAACCTGGTGCTAAATCCGGGGGATATGGTTGACGGCGAAAAAACGCTGGAGGAAAAGTCTCAGCAGGTAGCCGTCGATGCCCCTGACATTACCGGCGACCACATCGTGGTGCCCACCTACTTTGTCGTAGACGACCCTGAAGAGGGCCAAAAAGCCCTGCACCACATCAAAGATGCCGAAGAAATTTCTGACGTCATTCGTCAGGCCCGTGTAGACGAGTCGGGCGAGCGCACCTGGAACTAGACCCATACGCAGCCTCACAACGCCATGAAATATTCAACGACCGACGAACCTGAACTGTCTGATCTGTCGGCCAAGGCGAAAAACAGCAGGTTGAGCACGTTTCTAGGCAAGGTGGCGCTGTCTATCATCGCCGCTCCCTTGGTAGGCTACCTGCTGGGGCTGCTGCTGGAGCGGCGGTGGCCAGGCGAAGTTTCCTGGTCGCTGACGCTTCTTCTGCTGGGCCTGATCGTTGGCCTGATCTACCTCTGGCTGTGGATGAAGCGCGATCGCTGGGCCGATCGCCCCAGCCTGGGCGAATAGCGTTGTTCTAACATCAAATCCGAATCGCATCGCCCCAGATTCAAAGAGGCGGTTTGCCTAGCGGCAAACACCGTTTGCCCAGCCCAACCGGAGGGAGTCAAGGCCGATTTAGTATAAGCTGGCCGAAAATTGCCCTAGGCACAATTTCTCCCCTAAACTTCTCTATTTTATTTCTGCTAAATCCCCTGTCCACAGCGGCTGTTGGGGATCGCTAACCAAGCTAACTATCTATATTCAACAGGGCGAAAATCTTTCGGACAACCTGTGCCCAGTCTGGCAATCCCTGCTAATGTGAGTGTCTAAATTCTGCCGCTAACGGGTGAAGACATCGTCGGTGCTAGCACCATTTGAACTACTGTGGGCTTTAATTGGGTTGGTTCTCACCATTGTGGCCACCTGGATGGAAGCCTTTACCCTCAGCGCTCCGTGGAGCTGGGGTCAGTCTGGGATGGCGATTTTATCGCTGGGGGTGAGCTTTCAGGTCGGGGCCGTGCTGCTGACCGGCTGCGTCGGCGGCAAAAACGCGGCGGCGCTTTCGCAAATTGCCTACCTGGTGCTGGGGCTGGCGCTGTTTCAGGTGTTTGAATTTCCGGTATTTACCCAGGGTGGCGGCCTCAGCTACGTGCGCGAACCCGGCTTTGGCTATTTAATTGGCTTTGTGCCGGCAGGCTGGGTGTGCGGCTACCTGGCCTTTCAAAATCCACCTAAGCTCGAAACCCTGGCTCTGAGCAGTCTCAGCGGCCTGGGCATTATTCACGGGCTGGGCATTATTTACCTAACTCTGGCCTCCCTGCTAGGCTGGTTACAGACCGTATCGGCTTCCTACTGGGAACTGCTGCTGGGCTACTCAATTTTGCCGCTGCCGGGCCACCTGGTGGTAGTCTGTGCGGTGGCAGTGCTGTCGCTGGTGCTGCGGCAGCTGTTGTTTTACTAGGCCCATGAGAGTACGCAATCGTTGGTTCTGGATCGCCGCTGGAATTGGGCTGGCCCTAGATCAGCTGACTAAGCTGTGGGTGGCTCAAACCTTTGAGCTCACCACTCCACCCGACTCTCTGCCGATCTGGCCGGGGGTGTTTTATTTTACCTATGTCACCAACAGCGGTGCCGCCTTTAGCCTGTTTAGCAACAATGGCGAGTGGCTCAAGTGGCTGTCGCTGGCGGTCAGCCTGGGGCTAATTGCCCTGGGCCTAAAAGCACGATTGCCCAACCGCTGGGAGCAGGTGGGCTACGGGCTTATTCTCAGTGGTGCCCTGGGCAACGGCATCGATCGCCTCCTGGCTGGAGAAGTCATTGACTTTCTAGACTTTCGGCTGATTCGCTTTCCAATCTTTAATCTGGCCGACGTATGCATCAATATCGGCATCGCCTGCCTGCTAATTGCGACCTTCAAAACACCGCCACCCAAATAGGGGGGGTGCGGGTGATGTAGGTGAGTAAATGCTTTTTACCCACCTACCCACCCACTCACTTACCCATCTACTCTCCAGCGACCGGCACCGCCTTTACCTTCCAAATATCGCGGGCATACTCAGCGATGGTGCGATCGGCGGAGAATTTGCCAATCCGGGCGGTATTGATAATGGCCATGCGGACCCAGCGATCGCGGTCCTCGTAGGTGCGGCTGACGTGCTCCTGGCACTGCACATAGGCGGCGTAGTCGGCCATCACCATGTAGGGGTCATCGACCAACAGCGAGTCAAGAATGGGCAAGAACAGGTCGGGCTCACCGGGCGAAAACAGCCCTGAGGCAATCACATCCAGCACCCGCTTGAGCTCGGGGTTGGTGTCGTAGTAGTACCAGGGGTTGTGACCCACGGCCTTGCAGGCGGCTACCTGCTCAGTGGTGAGGCCAAACAAGAAGAAGTTGTCGGCCCCCACCTCCTCACGGATTTCGACGTTAGCGCCGTCGAGGGTGCCAATGGTCAGCGCCCCGTTGAGGGCAAACTTCATGTTGCCGGTACCCGAGGCCTCCATGCCAGCGGTGGAAATCTGCTCAGATAGATCTGAAGCCGGAAACAGCCGCTGGGCCTGCGACACGTTGTAGTTGGGCAAAAACACCACCTTGAGTCGTCCGGCCACAATCGGGTCGTTGTTGACGACATCGGCGACGGCGTTGATCAACTTCACCACCAGTTTGGCCATGGCGTAGCCGGGGGCGGCCTTGCCGCCAAAGATCACCGTGCGGGGCACAACGTGGTCGTTGGGGTTTTGCACCATGCGGTTGTACAGCGTGATTACGTGCAGCACGTTCATCAGCTGGCGCTTGTACTCATGGATGCGCTTGATCTGCACATCGAACATTGAGTCGGGGTTGACCTCCAGGCCCAGGGTGTCGTGGATGTAGCGGGCCAGACTCCACTTGTTTTCCTGCTTGATCGCCTGCCAGGCGTGGCGGAAATCGGCGTTGTCGACATGGGCCTCTAGATCCTTGAGGCGATCTAGGTTGGTAATCCAGCGATCGCCGATGGTTTCTGAAATTAGCTGGGCCAGGCGGGGGTTACACTGCAGCAGCCAGCGGCGGGGGGTGATGCCATTGGTCTTGTTGCTGAATTTATCGGGCCACAGCTCGTAGAAGTCTTGCAGCACCTCCTGCTTCAGCAGCTCGGTGTGCAGCGCCGCCACCCCGTTGATGGCGTGGCTGCCCACGCAGGCCAGGTTGGCCATCCGCACCCGCCGTTCAGGGCCTTCTTCAATCAGCGATAGACGCTCCAGGCGAGCAGGGTCTTTGGGGTAGCGCAGCTTCACCTGGTCTAAAAAGCGCTGGTTAATTTCATAGATCAGCTCCAGGTGGCGCGGCAGCAGCTTGCCAAACAGGTCTACCGACCACCGCTCCAAGGCTTCGGGCATCAGCGTGTGGTTGGTGTAGCCAAAGGCGCGCTGGGTAATCTGCCAGGCGGTTTCCCACTCCATGTGGTGCTCGTCGAGCAGCAGGCGCATGAGCTCAGCCACCCCAATTGCCGGATGGGTGTCGTTGAGCTGAATCGCTGCCGAGTCGGCCAGCTTAGTTAGGTCGCCGTTGTCGCGCAGGTGCAGACGAATGATGTCTTGCAGTGAGCAGGCCACAAAGAAATACTGCTGCTGCAGGCGCAGCTCCTTGCCCTGGCGAGTTTCATCGTTGGGGTAGAGCACCTTGGTGATGTTCTCAGAGATCATCTTGTTGGCCACGGCCCCAAAATAGTCGCCCGAGTTAAAGGCCACCAGGTCAAAGGCTTCTCCGGCCTCGGCCTTCCACAGCCGCAGAATGTTGACATTCTCGGTCCCGTAGCCCGGCACCGGCACATCATGGGGAATGCCAATCACCGTTTGGCTTGGAATCCAGCGCACCTGATAGTCGTCGTCGCCGCCTTTGTAGACCTCGGTGTGGCCACCAAATTTGATCTCAACCCGGTAGTCGGGGCGAGCGATTTCCCAGGGGTTGCCGTAGCTGAGCCACTTGTCGGGAGCTTCCACCTGATGACCCTGACGAATCAGCTGGGTAAAGATGCCGAACTCGTAGCGAATGCCGTAGCCCACCGCTGGCAAATTGAGAGTCGTGAGCGAGTCCATAAAGCAGGCCGCCAGGCGACCCAGCCCGCCGTTACCCAGCCCCGGCTCGGCCTCGCGCTCCAGCAGTTCGTCCAGGTCAAGGCCGCAGTCGGCCAGGGCGTGGCGCATGGTGTCGTAAAGGCCCAGGTTGATCAGCCCGTTGCCCAACTGTCGCCCCATCAAAAATTCTGCCGACAGGTAATAGACTGTCTTGGCGCGCTTGTCGGCGTAGGTTTTAGCGGTGCGAATGCGCTTTTGCAGCAGCTGATTGCGTACGCTGTGGGCCAGAGCTGTGTAGTAGTCGTGGGCGTTGGCGAACTGTTCGTCCTTACCCTGCACCCAGTGCAGATTGTTGACCAACGCCTGCTGTATTTGGCTCACCTGTGCCTCGGCATTGAGAATGGCATCTCCCGCGCCCCCCAGCGACAGAGGCACTTCAGCCGCTGTACTGGAATCGGGTAGACGAACAGATTGCTTAGCCATAAGAACCCTTAATACTGTAATGGTCACACAAGAATTCGCTGGCAGCTCGCAGGCTCGAAGCAGATGCCGCAAGCGCCCCGCCAGGGGCAAACTTCGGCCACTTACTTTGACAACGCAGCCTTAATTACTCAAGACTTTTACACCAACAAACCCCAACACATATTGTTTACCCACCAAGCGGCTGGTCAAAACACTAGTTCAGCCGTTTGGTGCGATGGACTCATTTTAACTGGCCGCGAATAAAACACTGTTACCAAACCAACACTCAGCAGCTCTGCACCGTCAGGAATGGCTTTTAGACGCTCCCGAATAACCCTTGAAACAGCATTCCTTTCGACATAGGAAAAATTTTATCAACGCCTCAAGCGCCGCTGCGCAAAGCATTGGCGGTACTTAAAAAAATATTAAGAGAAATATTATGAGCAGGTGGTTTAGAACTGTTAAGTTGCGTTAATTAGTGCGTCAAAGAATAGATTTAGTTATGGGAAAAGCCTGAGTTGCCTGAGGCGTAAGGCTTTAGGATGTAACAAAAGCTTTGTAAAAGTTTCTCAATATGGTTAAGAAGAGCTTTACATTGATGCGCTGTTGCTAATCGAGTCGGTCACCCTGGGGCTGGGTTGCTTCTTATTGACTATCTTAATCAATCTATTATCAAACTGATTTTGAATATTAAAAAACTGACTACCGGTGTCGGCGGATCCACATAATATCTAAAGATTAAGCTAAGGCCAAGAGTGCTTTAAAGCTACTGCAAAACATTCTTTTTTATGGTCCTAAAGTGTGCGTTGAGCAGCCTAACCTTCGGCCTGTTTCCCATCTAGGCCTGGGGCAAGGCTAGTTCTCGCGTTGCCCTGGTCCCCACAACCTTTGGCTCGGCGGTTACTCAGAGGTGATTGAGCGCCTTACTTAGTGCCGAATAGGCGATCGCCCGCATCCCCCAGCCCCGGCAAAATGTAGCCGTGCTCGTCCAGCTTTTCGTCGACGGCAGCGGCGTAGAGGGGCACGTCGGGGTGCTCGCGGTGAAAGTGAGCCACGCCTTCGGGAGCCGCGAGCAGACAGAGGAAGCGCAGCGATCGCGGCTGGGCCTGCTTCAGCGGGTACAGCGCTGCTACAGCGGTATTGCCCGTAGCAATCATGGGGTCAACGACTAAAACGTCGCGATCGCTCAAATCCTCCGGCACCTTAAAGAAGTACTCGATCACCCGCAGCGTCTGGGGATCGCGGTAGAGGCCAATATGCCCCACCCGCGCCGAGGGCATCAGCTCTAAAATGCCGTCGAGAATGCCCTGCCCCGCCCGCATAATTGAGACCACCACCAGCTTCTTCTCCGGAGCCAAGATTGGAGCCTCCATAGTGGCCATCGGTGTTTGAATCGTCTCCAGCTTCAGCGGCAGATCCCGCGTCACCTCGTAGGCCATCAGCAGGCTGATTTCCTTCAGCAGGGTGCGAAACTTGGCGGTGCTGGTTTCGGCCCGCCGCATCAGGGTGAGCTTGTGC
>PYGV01000221.1 GCA_003022385.1 filamentous cyanobacterium CCP3
GGGGGGTGCGGGCTCCCCAGCCCCCTCGACCCGCCGCAGGCAGTCCTGGCGAGACAGCCCATAGAGACGGCCAAAGAAGAATAAATTGTCGCTACAGGTGAGGCTGCCGTAGAGCAGATTGCTTTGGGGCGTCACCCCCACCAGCGCTTTGGTGGCCGCTCCAGCGGGGCGATCGCCAATGGTGACCGAGCCGCTGTCGGCCTTCAGCAATCCGCAGATAATGTTGATAGTAGTCGTCTTACCGGCTCCATTGGGGCCGAGCAGACCGTAGATTTCTCCAGGCCGCAGGTTAAGGCTGAGGTTTTGCAACACCGACCTAGAACCGTAGCGCTTACAAAGATTTTCGAGCTTTAACATGCAGGGGTGCAACTTTGGGGCCGAAGGTGGCTGCCTCCCCCTGCCGTTAGTTATGCTCAATACGGGAGGCAGGGAAACGCCCCTGTATCTTATCAGTGAGGACCCTATGGCTGGCGATCGGGAACTGGTCTTGGCCACAAACAGCGCCTTCTACCGCTCCTTTGAGAAGAAGGACATAGAAGCTATGGAGGCCGTCTGGTCGAAAGGCATGGGCTGCCTCTGCATTCACCCTGGGCGCGATGCCCTCAAGGGCTGGCCCGATATCCGCGACGCCTGGGAGCGGATTTTTAAAAACACCAGCTACCTCGAAATCGACACCGATATTCTCACGGTTGAGGTCAGCGGCGACCTGGCCTTCGTGGTGCTGATTGAGAACGTGCTGCAAATTAGCGGCGGGGATGCTGGGATGGATCGCTTTACCAGCCGACGCCTAGAGGCGCGATCGATGGCTACCAACGGGTTTGAGCGCATGGCCGGGAAATGGTACATGACTCACCACCACGGCAGTCCGGTGGTCGATTGAGTCCCAACTTTGTCGCCTTTGGGAGATAGATCTATCCTTTGCTAGATGCTTTCAGGTTAATTTTTGCCGCGACTTTAGCTCCAGTTAACGTGAAGCCGATATTCTGGGTTTGATAGTTTGGGGACTTATGGAGAACGGCGATGAGTAGTTTTAGTTCTAATTTTACCGATCGCGACTACGACGTCAAAATTGGCGATTATTTTAGCCGTGGCTGGGAGATTTTTAAGCAAAAAGCCCCGCTGTTTGTGCTGTTTACCCTGATGCTGTTTCTGATTCAGCTCGTTATCGCCATCCTCCCCTATCCGCTGGGGTCAAGAAGCGATGAACCCGTGCCTGGGGGTATTCTCAATTTTGCGTTTAATGTTGTTACCCCAGCCTTAACCGCAGGCTATTACTTTGTGGCGTTTCAGCTGGCTCGCGGTCGCAATGCTGTCTTTGGTGACTTTTTTCAGGGATTCAACAAGTTTTTGCCAATTTTTCTAACTGCGCTGGTGGCCGGTATTTTGACGGCTATTGGGTTTGTGCTGCTGGTCATTCCAGGTGTTTATTTGGCCGTAGCGTACCTATTTGCCCAGCCCTTTGTCATTGACAAGAGCGCTGATTTTTGGCAGGCCATGGAAACCAGCCGTCAGCTGATTACCAAAAAGTGGTTCTCGTTTTTTGGCCTCCTGCTCATGCTTTTTCTGCTCAATATGGCTGGGGCGATTGTGTTAGGAATTGGCCTGCTGGTGACGGTGCCTCTTTCGGTCTGTATTGTCGCAGCCGCCTACGAAGACATTGTTGGACTCAACTCGGTGGCTGAGGTTTAATCGCGATCGCATCGGATACTGGGCTGGGGCGATCGCCTGCCGCAAACCCTTCAACTAAAGGCCTCAACCTGACACAGGTTGAGGCCTTTTAATTCAGACTTGGGACACAGAACTCAGTAGACTGTTTCGAAGACAGGTGCAGCTGAGTCCGCCATTGTTGAGTCCGTCACTGAGGAGTACCATCAGCCCTTGGCAGTTTCTAGCAGTTTGAATCGGCTGATTAAAGCGTGGCGTCTGCCGCCAGCAGCGTTTTGGATGGCGGTGTGGTTTTTGATGGCTTTGGCCATTCGCCTGTCGTTCTTGCTCAGCAAGCCGCTGTGGATGGATGAGGTGGCTACCACCATTTTCTCCCTGGGCAACAGCAGTTACTCTGTCCCACTCGATCAGGTGATCTCGCTAGAGCAACTGCTGACGCCCCTGCGCCCTCGCCCAGAGGCAACCGTGGGTTCCACCGTTCACTACCTGATGCAGGAAGATAACCACCCCCCGGCCTACTTTGCCCTGGCCCACCTCTGGATGAACCTCTTTCCATCGGTGCAGGGGGTGGCTTCGCCCTGGGCGGTGCGAGCCCTGCCTGCCCTGCTGGGAGCCATGAGCGTACCGGCGGTTTATCTGGCCGGGGGGTTGGGGTTTCGCTCGGTTGTGGCGGGCCAAATCAGCGCCGCCCTGATGGCCGTGTCTCCGTTTGGGGTGGCGATGGCCCAGGAGGCCCGGCACTACGGCATGACGACGCTGATGGTCTCGCTGGGCCTGGTTTGCTTTGCCATCGGAGCCTGGAGCCTGTACCGTGCCGAAAACCAAGAACCCGTAAGCGCGCCGATTTCACCGGCCTTCGGGCTGCTGTGGGTAGGCGTCAACGCCCTGGCCTTTGCGACCCACTACTTTACCGCCCTGGCGCTGATGGCCCAGGCGCTGGTGCTGCTGGCCCTGGCCTGGCACCAGGGGCGATCGCGGCCTCAGGTGCTCTGGCAACGCCCCTGGCGACGGCTGTACTGGGTCATGCTGGGCACGTTGGCCTCCTGTCTGGTGTGGCTGCCGGTGCTGCTCAATTTCTACGGCAGCAGCCAGTCTTCAAACTTGGCAATCGACCTCAGCCAGCCGATGCGATGGCTGGATCCGATCGCGCAGATGCTGGCCGGGCTGATCTTTATGGTGATTACCCCCATCACCCACGCCCAGGGCGCGATCGGCATTGGGGCCGTCGTGCTGTCAGTGCTGCTGCTGCTGCCCGTGCTGCTGTGGCTGGTGGGGCGACTGGTCAAGGCCAG
This sequence comes from filamentous cyanobacterium CCP3, assembly GCA_003022385.1. Classification (GTDB taxonomy): domain Bacteria; phylum Cyanobacteriota; class Cyanobacteriia; order Phormidesmidales; family Phormidesmidaceae; genus Nodosilinea. The sequence goes on from PYGV01000221.1 coordinate 2,958, forward strand.
ACCTCGGGTTAGCCAGTCGGCCTCCGGTCGATTTGGGCTGTTTGTCATGGGCGGGTTTGTGCTGGCGGCGATCGCCCTCTTTTTTGCCGTCACCTACGGCCTGGCCATGGATATTACCCGGGGCCACCGCTACAACGTTGTCTTTCTTCCCGGTGTCATGGTGCTGCTGGGGGGGCTGCTAGCCGCCTACTGGCCAGAAACGCCGGAGACCTCGGCCCGCATCCCCCTAACCCCGTGGCGAATTTCAGGCCGCCGCAGTGTCCAGGTGATCTGGTTGGCGGGCCTGGTCAGTGCCCTGTTCGTCGTCAGCAACCTGGCCTTCGCCAAGTACTACGCGCCAGCCCAGTTTGTGCGCACCGTACAAACAGAGTCAACTCACCCAGTGCTGATGGGCTTTCCCAACCCGATTCAAACTAAACCGACGGTGATCGGCATTGAATTCCTCAGCATTGGCTGGGAGATTCAGCGCCACTTCGACCCAGCCGCCCCAGAAAGCCAGTGGTCAGTGCCGCCCCGCTTTTTCATCTGGACCTTGCCCAGCAATCCCGCTGCTCCCCCTGAGGCCAAGCTGGCTGACATTCTCGCGTCGCTGCCCCGCCCCTTCGATCTGTGGTTTTTGCATAGCCACTCAGATCTGAGCGGCTATGGATGCACTCACGTAAACCAGTCCAGTAGCGGCAGTCATCACTACAGCCACTACCTGTGCACGTCGCCATAACCATTTCTTATCGGTATCACTACTACCAGATACCGACTCACCTGAGGCAAACCCGCCGTAGAAGCAGGTTTCAAGCCCAAATTGCTAATCCAAAATCAGCCGTTGACATCGGTCTTTTTGCTGACGGCAATCTCTATCTTTAGGTATAGGTTACGAATGTATCCTGACCGACGTATTTATTAACGATTATCCTTAGATAGGTCAGGGCGTCGGACAATGGTTTCGTTAGCGTACAGCGTGGAGATTGGGTTAAACCACCATGAGAGAACTCTGGAAGACTCGGCTGCCAAAGCTGAGGCCAGTGCGCCTCAAATCGGTCAGACTACAGCCGCTGCATCTCAAGCCGCTGCGGCGGTCAAAGGACGGCTCTTATGAGCCTACCCCTGCCAGCAATCCTTCCACCCGCATTAAGGTCTTCAGCGGCCTGGCCTTTGCCAGTCTTTTGCTGGTTCAGGTCTCGGCATCTCCTTTGGGAGACCGAGACAATGGCAAGCCTGGCACTTTAAAGCCGGCCCTGTGGCAAACGACAGGTATGGTACGCCAGTCCATTGTCGATTTATACCGGGCGCGGCGGCTGCTGGTACAGACGGCTCTACCTCCCGAAAACGCCACCAACGCCACCGCTGCCACCGCCCCGGCCCCCAAGGCAGCGGCCACAGTGCCTCCTTCGGCTCAGCCCGCCGCCAGCGGTAGCGCCCAGGCTAGTTCGCGGTCGGTGCCTCAGCCCTCTGCGCCGCCTGCCCCTGCTGTCGCCAGCAATTTTGACCCCGGCAAAACCATTGATACCAACCTCGAAATGCGGGTTGCGATCGCTAAAAACGCCTCAAACCTGGAAGTCGCCACCTCCGTCGACGGCTACCTGATGGACCTCAATGGTCAAAACTACTGCAACCTGCCCGCCCAGAACAGCCTGGTACTACAGCCCCAGGGCTCGGGTATGGCCGCCGGTAGCTGCACACTCTCCAGCACAGTGTGGCTGGAGCCGGGCGAGGGCGGTTACGTGTACGTGGGCGACAACTGGTACAAAGGCCGAGTCTTGCTGCTGACCGATGGCTCTGGCCTGATGGCCGTCAACTTTGTGCTGATGCACGACTACCTGAGCAGCGTTGTGGGCAGCGAAATGTATGTCAACTGGCCCCTCGAAGCGCTCAAGGCTCAGGCGGTTGCTGCCCGTTCCTACGCCCTGGTGCATCATGTGCGCCACGCCCAGCGCGCCTACGACCTCGACAATACCCAGCGCTATCAGGCTTACCTGGGCATTGCCAAAGAGACCAACACCACCCAGGCTGCGGTAGCCGCCACAACGGGCGAGTTTATCAGCTACAACGGCGGTATTGTTGAGTCGCTCTATGCGGCCTCCGATGCGATTGTGCAGGCGGCCCACGGTGGTAACGGCATGAGCCAGACCGGGGCCATGGAATTGGCCAGCAAGGGCTACAACTACAACCAAATTTTGGGCAACTACTACCCCGGCACCAGCCTCTCTCGCCTGGTGGTCGAGTAGGGGCAAACAGCCATGTCCCCAGGACAATGTGGGGATATTCAGCTCAGCTTGGACCTGAAAATGGCCTGGAAAAAGCGCATCGGCCAGATGCTGCCTGACTGCGCACAGCGGAGACGACTTTTTAAGGTGATTGAACCCTTGCGGCTCAAACTGCGTGAAGCTCGCGTTCTTAAGAACGCGAGCTTTTTGTATGGCGCGTACTACAAGATGTCACACATGGGCGTCTATCACCACTAATGAGTGAGGGAAGCCAAGGAGGCTTAATTGATGAGCATCTTAACAACACCCATCAGCGCTGTACTTGAACGCAACTTCTACCCAGGCGTAGGCGTAATTCATTCGGTAGCGCAGCCCGGTTCGGAGTGGATTGTGCGCGTCAACGGCGTGTACTGGACGGCGCGCGCCGCCATCTCAAGCTACAGCTTTCAGGCGGGCGACGCCATTCGGCCCATCGATCGCCAGGGCAACACCCTGCTGATTGAACCGGCTTAGCCTTGCTCTAACCACAGCCACGTGGAGCGGCGCGAAAACTTTTTGTTCTTGTTGGGTCACGTTTGCGCGCCTACCTCCACTAACCCCACAGATGGTTCGATTTTTCTGCATCGTTTGTTGAGGACATAGACCTATGGTTGCCAAATTTCTCATCGCAGAGGCTGCGGATATACCCGATCGCTTGCGATTTAGAGGCTGGATTACCAGCGCAATTCGGTTTGTTCGGCAAGTGTTAGACAGTGTGCGATCGCTGGTCAAAACAAGGCTTCAGCCCCGCTTTGATAGCCCAGATCCAGAAACAGACCTGAGCGTTTTAATCAAAAAAGCTGATTTTCCGCTGGATCACACCACCGATCTCAAACTTTTGCATCCCGACTGGTACTTGTTTTTCTCCGTCAGCCCACCGCGCTCTCTACAAGGCATTTGTCATGACCCAAACTAACAAAAACCCCAAGCATCGCTTAGAGCAGCAGCTTAGCAACGAACCCGTCGAAGACCTGGTATACGCTTTCATTGCTGCGGTCAGCCACCTGCTCATGCCCGACGAATTTAAAGGAACCGCTCTCTATAAATTCTTGCTTCGATTTGTCAGGCAGTGGCACCTAGCTAACGTCGATCTAAACGATGTCATTGTTGAAGGGGTTAAGCGGGGTATTGAGTATATTCGCAGGCACAGAAAGCCAATCGAAAAGCCCGAATCCTGGCTCCGTCAGGTATGCCTGAATATTCTCAGAAGTAAGGTCGATGCGACAATCAAGGACGAGCGCAAAGTAAAACAGCTAACCACCCTGGCGCAGCATCCTAAAAGCCCTCTCTTAGAGGCAGAGCTGATTGAGCAGCTGAGGTTTCTGGAAGTTGCTCTTAACCAACTCACAACAGACGACCAAAGACTAATTCGCATGAAGTTTTTGCAGCGTAAAACCTACGAGCAAATTCGGCAGCATTACAAGTATATGGCTGCTGGCGAAGAGTGCCATGTGCCTTCGGTGCAGGCGCTGAGAAAGCGTGAATCTAGAGCTTTAAAGCGGCTCAAGGCTCATTTCTTTCAGCTCTATGACGGCGGTGCTGACTAACGGTATAAAGTTTCCCTTAAGAAGTCAGAACTGCTCGAATTTATCCAAAGTTCATATTTTGGGGTTCTTTAATAGCCTATGGAGAGAATTTTAAAATGGCCTGGGATCAAAGGTTTAATTCATACTATTATCAAGGCTATGGAGCATTCAGTCGAATACCATGAAAACTCCCACTTTAGATCAACAATTTCTTTCTCACCTGAGCCTGAAGCAGAAACGGCAGGTGTGGAAGTACTACCTGTTGATCACCCATCCAGATATGGATGCCGATCGACAAATTGAACAAATTTCTCAGATTTGGAGCCTCGCTGAAGTCGATGACCGCTTGATGGAGTGGCTAGAGTTTATCGATTATTTCTATGCCGACCCTGAGGACGATGATGATGATCAGGACGAACGGGCCGTAGACGCCAGTCGAGCCTACCTGAGTGAATACCTGGCTGAGCAGGTTGAGCTATCAACCATGCCGATTAGTTCTTACCTACCCAGGTTTTTTCAATGTCCTAAAGGCAAAGGTTATGTAGCCATTCCCAGAAATAGTCGAGAGCCCTATGACTCTGCCACATTTCAGCAGCAGCGATGCAAAAACTGCGGTTATGAGTTGGGTCAGCATACTCAGGTTCAACCCGATGTGTCGCTGCCCGAGGCTTGAAGTCAGAGACCATGGGCAAACTTTAGGTACTTTGCCGTGGAAACGATAGTCGCCTGCCCTGGTCGTCGGGGCAGGCGTTTTTACGGGAGGCTAGCGCAGAGTGGTTGCTTGGAGCTGTTGCTGAATTAACGCTGTGAGGTCTGTCGCCAGCGGCTGGTAGTCGGCGATCGCCCCCAGAGGCTCCATGGGCAGCAGCACCGTCACCGCTACCCACGGCGTCAGGGTGCGGCGGGTGAGCTGCGACCATTGGTTGGCCCAAAACCAGTGGCCGGGCGAGGGATGACCACCCTTGGGCAGGGCGTACCACTGCACCACCGCAAAGCTCTGGCCATCGCCCCAGGCCCGAAAAAATCTCGCTGTTACCGACCCGGCCTGCAGCCGCCGTCGGCCCTCAATGCGCCAGTTTTGCGCACCGGCCAGGTCGAGCCACTCCAGCTGGGGCTGGTTGCTGTGCCAGGGCTGGGGGTGCAGCAGCAGCCCAAACTGCTGCACCGGAGCGGTTGAAGCGGTTGAAGGGGTGGCTCGATACTCTGCCAGCGTCCAGGTCTGGCGATTGATGGCGATCGGTTCAGCCACGGTAAGCTGCCAGCCGGGCAGCTCAATGCCGTTGGTTTGCAGCGATCGCAGCTCGTCAATCTGGGCCACCTGGGGCGTGGCTTGCCAGGGCCACTGACCGCCGAGGTAGGCAGGCAAAATCGCCACCCCGGCCAGGGCGCTCAGCAAAACGACCAAAGCCAGGTTGACCCAGCGGTTAGGGAAGGGGCGAGAAGACGCGGGCTGGGTGGTCATAGGGTGCGATCGCGCTAGACAACAAAACCAACAACAGGCCTACACCGACGACGAGGGCGACTGCACCACCAGATCGAGACTGGCTGGCACCCGGTCTTGAATCAGCCGCAGCAGCAGAATGATCGTCAGCAGCATCAGGGCCGAGTAGAGGTCGCCGCCCCAGCTTTCGTGCAGCCATTCAAAGGCCCCGTTTTGGCCCATGCCGTGAAAATAGCTGAGCAGAGCATTGCGCAGAATATTTCCCGCCACGCTAATGGCCACCGTACCGCCAAAAAACAGGCCAGTTCTGAGCCTCGATCGGTAGGCCCCTGTCCAGTACAGCAGCATGAGGGCGACGTAGAGGCTGGTAAAGAGCATTTTCAGCCCGGCACAGTGGGGTGCAACCTCGACCGTTTGACCATTGACGAACAGGTAAATGCTCTCGACGGTGACCGGCACCCCCAGCTGCACCAGCAAAAAACCCGCCACCGAAGCAATCAACTGCTGCAGCGGCAAAATGTACGGCTCGATCAGGTAGGGCAGCTGGTTTGGCGTTGCCAGTGCCACTAAAACCAGGGAAATCGCCTGGAGTCGCAGCCCTGCGATCGCTTTCAGGCTCAGGCACAGCCCCACCAGCATCACCGGTAGCGACAAATTCATCCAGTCGGGCAGGCGGGTGAGATACATCCAACTGGCCAGCCCCACCAGCCCCAGCCCCAAAGGATAGCAGCGATCGGGCAGCTCGCCCCAGGCCTGGCGCTTGTCCCAGGCGATGTAGGCCGCAAAGGGCAGCCCCAGCAGCCCGTGGCTAAAGTACTCGTGCTGAATGCTGATCGATTTGTGC
>PYGV01000222.1 GCA_003022385.1 filamentous cyanobacterium CCP3
GCACGGGCCTGACCGTGACCCTGCGCCAGCCCAACACCCAAAACTGGGGCTACGACGTGCCCATTCTAGGATCTGCCGCCACCAACCCCAGCGTGCTGGGCAGCCTGCGCCCTGACGAAATCGTGGAGTTTATCGCCACTCTCCACACCTTCTCGGCAGGGCCGATTCAGCTGATCTACGACCTGGTCTACGGACACGCCGATAACCAGGGCATTGAGCTGCTCACCCAGCAATTCTTCAAAGGCCCTAACATGTACGGGCAGGACCTCAACCACCAGCTGCCCCAGGTGCGGGCCATTCTGCTGGAGATGCAGCGGCGCAAAATCAACACCGGGGCCGACGGCATTCGCGTCGATGGCGGTCAGGACTTTCGCTTCTTTAACCCCCTCAGCGGCCGGGTCGAGCAGGACGATGTGTACCTGCTGGCGATGAGCGATGTGGTGCAGGATATCCAGGGCTATCGGCGGCGCATGTTCACCATTTTTGAGGACGGTCGCCCCTGGCCCGAGGCAGGCTGGGAGGAAAAATCGACCTACCGCGAGCTGATTGAGGCCAAGCCGGGCTCCTTTCAGTGGGGGCCGCTGATCTTTGCCCACAACACCCCCACCCTGAAGGGCTTCTGGGACCGCAAGTGGCGGCGGGTGTGCGAAGTGATCTTCCAGGGCGATCACTGGATTACCGGCTGCGGCAACCACGACACCGTGCGCCGGGGCAACCAGATCGACCTCGATGCCGATATCAACTGGAACCTGGGCAAAACCCTGCCCGAGGCTCTCAACCGGGCCTACAACAACTCGGCCACGCTGCTGTGGGTGCACGGCTTCAGCCCCGGACTGCCGATGGACTTTCTCAACGCCAGCCTGGAGACCCCCTGGGGCTTTTTCCGCAACACCGACGATCGCTACGGCGTCAAGGTAGTCTCTGAGGAAGTGGGCTTTTTAGACTGGGAGATCGAGCCGGAGCTGTACCAAGCACCCCACGCCTTTCGCCAGCTCAAATCCCTGGGGTTTGAAACCCTGGATCAGCTCAAGGACTTTGCCAATGCCCTGCGGGAGGCCATGGTCGAAACCGACTACAACCTGGAGCAGGTGGCCCAAATTTGCCAGCACTGCCTGGGGGAAGGGGCCGACAGCACGGTGTGCGAAGTGCCCGCTCTCGAAGAGCTGAACCAGCCCAGCCTGCCCCGCTTTTTGGCCACCCTCGATGTGCCCAAGCTGAAGCAGTTTGCCATGGCTTTCATGGAAGACGGCCACGACATTTGCAATGTGTCCCACTACTTCGACCAGGCCAGCCCCGATCGCAGCTACTTTGGCCAGGCCCTGCGGCAGTTTCGGCGCGATCGCCCCTGGCTGCGGGAGAACCTGATTGGCCGCGATCGCTTCAACCGCATCAGCGACGACGAGCGCACCATTTTCTACGGCTACCGCATTCAGCCCCACGCCGCCGACCACACCCCGCCCCAGGAGGTGGTGATGGTGGCCCACATGGGCGGCGCGCCGATGATGGTCAACCTGGGCGACTGGCTCCAGCTTGATATGGCGGCCTGGCGCGTAGCTCTGACCACGCCGGGGCTAGCCCTGGGATCGCAGCCCGACGACCTGCGCTCCTTTGAGCTGCGCGACAGCCAGGGCGTACTTCTGGTCAATACCGCAGGCAACTAGGGCGATCGCCCAGGGATCCAGTGGGATAGCAGGGTGGGCAATGCCCACCTTTTCCCTGTGCTTAAGCCATCTCCTCCACTTCCTCCGCTTGGAGTTCCTCTGGCTGAAATTCCTCTGGCTGGGGGTGAAAGTACTCGTAGATCTGCTGGGCGAGCTGAGGGCCAATGCCGGGCACCGTGGCCAACTGTTCGACGCTAGCTTCGCGAATATAGTCGATCGATCGAAACGCCGCCAGCAATTCCTTCTGGCGGTGCTGCCCCAGACCGGGAATCTCAGAGAGGCGCGATCGCCGCATCCGGTCAGTTCTCTTCTTGCGGTGAAAGCTGATCGCAAAGCGGTGGGCCTCGTCGCGCAGGCGGCGCAGCAGTTGCACCCCCGGCTGGTCAGCCTCGGTAGTCAGAGGAATCGACTCGCCCGGCAGAAAGATCTCCTCGCGCTTTTTAGCCAAGCTGACCACGTTGATCTCCTGGAGCAGGTTGAGTTCCTTCAGCACCTCCACGACGGCTGAGAGCTGGCCCTTGCCGCCGTCGATCATCACCAGATCGGGCCAGTCGGGGTTGCCCAGGCGCGGCTTGGTGGGGTCGGTAGCGTAGCGGCGAAAGCGGCGGCGAATTACCTCGGCCATGCTGGCAAAGTCGTCGGAGTGGCCCGGCTTTACCTCGGGGTTTTTGATCTTGTAGTGGCGGTAGTGCTGCTTGGCGGGCATACCATCGACAAACACTACCTGGGAGGCGACGGCATCAGACCCCTGAATGTGGGAGATATCGTAGCCCTCGATGCGCTTGGGCAGGTCGGGCAGGTCGAGGGCGATCGCCAGATCTTGCAGGGCCTGGATGTTGCGATCGGCGGCGGCCTGAGTGCGGGCCAGCTCGTACTGGGCGTTGCGCTCCACCATCTCGATCAGGTCGGCTTTGGTCTGGCGCTGGGGTACTTCTACCGCCACCTTACGACCCCGGCGCTGGGTCAAGTAATCAGTCAAAATCTCGCTCTCCGGCAGCTCGTGCTGGGCCAAAATCACCGCCGGAATCTCCACTGCTTCCACGCTCTGGTAGTGGTCTTCCAGCACCCGCTGCAGAATTTCTCCTGGAGTGCCCGACTCGGCATCGGCGGTAAAGCCCAGGCGGCCCACCAGCCTTCCCGCCCGCACCTGAAAAATTTGCACGCAGGCGTATTTGTCGTCGCTAGCCAGGGCGATCGCATCCCGCGATACCGTGTCATCGGGCAGGGCCACCTTCTGGTCGGCGCACAGCCGCTCCAGCCCGCGAATCTGGTCGCGCAGTCGAGCGGCCAGCTCAAACTTGAGGTCTTCCGCCGCCCGTTCCATCTGGGCGGTGAGAATATCCACCAGCTCCGTGGTGCGGCCCTGGAACACCATCACCACCCGCTGCAGAGTCTTGTGGTAGTCCTCCGGCGAAATCAGCTGCTGACAGACGCCGGGGCAGCGGCCAATGTCGTAGTTGAGGCAGGGGCGATCGCGGTGCACCGGCTGGGGCCGCTGCCGCAGCGGGAATATTCGCTTCACCAGGTTCAGGGTGCTGCGCAGCAGACCGACATCTACGTAGGGGCCGTAGTAGCGATCCTTCAGGCTTTTGCGCCGCTTGCGGGTAATAAAAATGCGTGGGTAATCTTCCGACCAGGTAACGCAGAGGTACGGGTACTTCTTGTCATCCTTCAGCAGCACGTTGAAGTGGGGCTGGTTCTGCTTGATTAAGTTGGCTTCCAGCGCCAGGGCCTCAGCCTCAGTGTCAGTAACGATAAACTCGATATCGACAATCTGCATCACCATCACAGCAATGCGCGGCATATGGCCGTGAAAATCGCGAAAGTACGATCTGACCCGCGTGCGCAAACACTTCGACTTGCCGATGTAGAGAATCTGGTCACGGCTGTCTTTCATAAAGTAGACCCCCGGCTCTTTGGGGATCTCTTTTAGCCGTGCCTCCAGGCGATCGGGGTCGTTAACCAGGGTGGGGGGCTGAACCGTAGTCACAGGCAGCGCGTCTAAACCTTTGTACTAACCAGGATAACGGTAAACCCGCCTAGCAAGGTTCTGCTGACCAGACGGTTTTCCGCCGTAAACAGGAGTGATATGTTTGGGTGGCACTGGAGCCGCTAAAGCAGTCTCAGTACTTATGCGTAGTTTTCAGGAGTACATAAGCACACTGCAGCCTGTCGGGGCATCATCTAATAAAGACTGTAAAGATTGTTTTTCCTGCCTGATAATTCCGGAAAACTCTCCGCCATTGATGTAATTAATACTACATCCTGTTCCTGATCGTTACCGTTACGAGACCCTACCTACATGGACCCTCAAGAGTTTGAAGCCCGCTATCGAGAGCAAATCAGAGATATTCTAAATCGGCTGCAGTCGGCGATGGTGGTATCGTCTCAGCTTGAGCACACCATTGCTGACATCGGCGAAGCGGTGCAGATTTTAAGCCGAGATGTAGAGCAGTTTTTGGCTGAACAGCGTCCTGGCTCAGGCGGCGGCAGTTTGTCGTAGCGGGGTGAGGGCTCAACCACTGGCCCTCAATGACTTAGCCCTCAGTGACATACCTCTCAATGACTTAGCTTGAAGAAATAGTTCAAGGTGATGGCGGAGTCTGGCTACTCCGCCTCATCGCTCGACGCCTGCAAAACCGCATGAACAGCATCGGTCAGCTGATGCAAGTGCACGGGCTTGACCAGGTATTTTTGCGCCCCTATAGCCAGGGCGCGGTGCTGGTCTTCGGCAAAGGCATAGCCCGACACTACAATGATGGGCAACCGCTGCCACATAGCCGACGATCGCACCTGTTTGATCAGCGTGTAGCCGTCAATTTCGGGCAGCCCCAGGTCAAGCAGCAGCAAGTCGGGCTGAAATTCTTTGAGCTGCTGCTCAAGGTCTAGCCCGTGGGGCAAAGCCAGCACCCTAAACCCAGAGAAGGTGAGGTAGTCGGCAAAAAACAATCGGTTAGCACTGTCGTCTTCTACAACAACAATACGCTGCCGACCATCAGCGGTGCTGGATGGAGATGTCACCATTAGCCCTTAGATCCTGATCTGAGAGTGGAGACCTGAGAACCGATCGCTGGCTCTCATGCTCCAACGAGTTGCACTCTGGATACTAAATAATGGCGTGACTGGGCACTGACTGAGCCTGGGCAAGTTAACCCAATGCTTACATCAAAGGCACCCTGCTTGATTTGTCTTTTATCAATACTTGTTTAGAGTCTATTGATTTTTCGTAGTTTGGGCCAGTCCTTCAACCCAGTGAAAGGTTTCTGGCAGCGGCTGGAGCCCTTGCACAGCTAGGTTTAGGCATTCTAACAAAACGCTGAGTTAGGTCCTACCGCGATGGTCTAACGGGCTAGGCTCACATTCTCAAACAGAATATTTTTAAGGTAAGTGCGCTTAGAGAAAATCGGCAATCTTCTCAATTGCTGACTCCAACACCTCTGGTGGGTGCACCAGGGCGATACGCACGTAGCCCTCACCCGCTTTGCCAAAGCCGACACCGGGGGCCAGAGCCACGCCGGTTTGCTCAACCAGGCGCAGGCAGAATGCCTGGGAGGCGTGGGCAAAGCGATCGGGTAGTCTGGCCCAGACATACATGGTGGCCTCGGGTACCGGCACTGCCCAACCCACGCGCTCCAGGGCCGCTACTGCCGCATCGCGCCGCTGGCGAAAGGTGGCGATCATCTGGTGAACGGTGTCCTGGGGGCCGCTGAGGGCTGCGATCGCCCCCCGCTGAATGCCCGGATACTGGTTAAAATCAACGCTGGCCTTGACCTGGCGCAGGGCGGTGATCAGCTCTGCGTTGCCGATCGCGTAGCCCACCCGAAAGCCGCCCATGCTGTACGACTTCGACATGGTAAAAAACTCGATCGTGCAGGTTTTGTCGGGGTCGGCCTGCAGCGCCGAAATCGCGGGTTGACCGGTAAATGTCAGGTCAACGTAGGGAAAGTCGTGGGCCAGCACCAGGTTGTGCCGCTGGCAAAAGGCCACCGCCTCTCGCCAAAACTCCAGAGTTGCCGTAGCGGTAGTGGGGTTGTGGGGGTAACTCAGCACCATCAGCCGCGACTGCTCCAGCACCGCCGTCGGGATCTCCTCAAACCGGGGCAAAAAGCCGTTTTCTGCCAGCAGGGGCATGGGATAGATCTGGCCATTGGCCAGGTAAACGCCCCCCGCGTGGGAGGGGTAGCCGGGGTCCATCAGCAGGGCAAAGTCGCCGGGGTTGAGAATGGCCAACGGCAGATGGGCGGTGCCCTCCTGGGAGCCGATCAGCAGCAGCACTTCGGTTTCTGGGTCGACTGACACCCCAAACTTGTCGGTGTACCAACGCGCCGCTGCCTGGCGAAAGTTTTGGGTCCCCGAAAACAGGCAGTAGCCGTGGGTGCTGGAATCGGGCAGGGCCGCCGCGATCGCATCTAGAACGTGGGGCGGGGTCGGCAAATCTGACGATCCTAGCGACAGATCGACAATGGATTGGCCAGCGGCCCGAGCGGCAGCCTTAGCCCGATCCATATCGGCAAATACGTTGGCCTGCAGGGGCCTCATGCGGTGAGCAATTTGCATAGTGCGAAGGTTGAAAGACCGGTCTGCCGCAAGCGAAATAGCACCAACTACAACACACCTAAGTTAGGGCAGCTAATGGGAACAATCATTATAAAACCATTGTATGTTTTGGCCTCGCGGCGCTGTCGCTCAACGGCCGCCGGAGTGTAACAGATTATCTCGCTTCACCCTACCTGAGGTGGTTGATCTACCTTCTGAGCGCACCCTGTATCAAAGCTTGCTGTAGCCTCTGTCACTGCCCTTTAGGTGTGGGGTGTTTCCTGCGATGAATCGAGTTCAGCCCCAGTCTTTAGGAGATGCCTATCCAGCTCTATGCAATTTTTTAAGGCTAACCTCGCTTACTCTGGCGGCCCCTCAGCTAGCGCTCACGGTGCAGGTGGGCGACGACTGGCGTCACGGCGGCGTGATGAACTACGGTCATATGCCGGTCACAATCTTGCGAGAAGTATTGTCGAGTCAGCCCGTGAAGGGGGCCACCTTAGACGGCCCCCAGTTTTCGCTAAGCACCTATAGTCGAGCTGAGGGCAGCCAAAATACCGTACTGGTAGGGCACCTGCACAGCGCCAATACTCGGTATCAGCTCACAATCTATGTGCCTGGGCTGGCCGTAGCCAGCTTGAGCGAGGTGCAGGTAAAAACCCTCCCCTATCTCGCACAGCAGTTGCTGCTGTGCCTGACGATGGCTCAGCCTGTTAGCCCGCAGCCTGCACCGCCTACGGAATTGTCGGCGATCGCCCCGCCCAGCCGCCTCGATTTTATGTCGCAGGTGGTGGCGCTGAGTCCTACGAGTCCGACCTCCGATCGCCTCCACCAGGGGCATCCTCGTCTGGTCGATCTGGTGGCTCAGCTCCAGGCCTGTCTGTCTTATGGGCAGCTAGGCCAGCTGCTGGCCACTTACTTACCCTACTTTTTTCCGCATCAGTCGGGTCGCCTGGTGCTGTTCTCAAACCCGCCCGATACCTTTACGGTGCTGACCGAGTGGGGCGAGGCCAAACCGCTCGCCGCTGTCGAAGAGCAGTGCTGCTACCTACAAGTGCAGCTGTCAGATCAGCAACCCGGCATTGGGCAGGAATGCCGCCAGTGCCAGGTGAGTCACTGCCCAGACCAAATGACTAAATGCATTGTGCTGGGCATGGTCAACGACACGACCTGTATTGTGCAGATGGTGCAGCTCGACTCAGCACCATTTACCCTCGTCCAGACCGCGCTGCTCAAAAAACTGTCGGAGCAGATTTTGTTTGTCATGCAGCGGCTGCTGCTGCTCGAAGAGTTACAGGATCAGGCGGCGAAGGACCCGCTTACAGGGCTACTTAATCGCCGCCATGCCGAGACGGTACTAAGTAGCCTCTGTCACCCCGGCAATCGGCAGCAAAACATTAGTGTTATTTTGATCGACATCGACCACTTCAAAGCCATCAACGATACCTACGGCCACCAGGCGGGCGACGATGTGCTCAAAAATATCGGTGTACTGCTGCGGGGCCACGTGCGCACCCAGGATATTGTCTACCGCTACGGTGGCGAAGAATTTTGCATGGTGCTGATCGACACCACTCCAGAGGTGGCGCTGAGGCGAGCCGAAAAAATTCGGCGGGCGGTGAAGTACATCACGAATTCGTTCAATGGTCAGGTGCTGCCGCCGCTGACCATTTCGCTGGGGGTCGCCAATTTCCCACACCACGGCGAAACCCCACAAACCCTGCTAGCCCTGGCCGACAAAGCCCTCTACTGGGCCAAAAATCACGGCCGCGATCGCGCTATCAGCGTAGACCACATGCTTATCGGTGCCAAATGCTCCAGCATCTAACGATCCTTCATGGTGTTTGAAGCCCCCAGCCATCCCGTGCAGGTCAGAGTTGAGAACGTAGCCTTTAACCCTGACCCACAAACAGGTCTAGTCGAGCTTGTCGATCTGCGACCTGAGTTCTTCTAGCTCGGCATCGACCTCAGTCGACTCGGTGGCAGGAATCGCCGTTTCGCCAGGGGGTAGCTGCCCCTGATCCACCGAACCGCCCGCTAGCTGCGCCTTCATGGCTGCCAGCTCCAGATCGACATCGCCCCCAGCTTCAAGGGAGGCAAACTGGCTCTCCAGATCGGCCCCAGCCAGTTCTGCCGCCGCCTGGGAGGTCGCTTCCATCTGCAGCACTTTTTCTTCCATGCGCTCGAAGGCGGCCATGGCGCTGCTAGTGTTCATGCGGCTGGTAGTGTTTTGCAGCTGCTCGTTGGCCTTGGCGGCACTGGCCCGCGCCTTGAGCATGTCTTTTTTGGTCTTGGCCTCAGACAGCTTGCTTTCCAGGCCAATCAAGTTGCGCTTTAGCTGTTCGACCGCCGTACTCTGGGAGTCGAGCTGGTTCTTGAGCGCCACCGCTGTCTCGGCCTGGGTTTTCTTGCGCAGCAGGGCCTGCTTGGCCAGGTCGTCGTCGCCCTTTTGCAGGGCCAGCTGAGCTCGCTGTTGCCAGGTGTTGGCTTCGCTCTGGGCTTTGTCGTACTGCTGCTGCACCCGCTTCTGGCTGGCGATCGCGCCCGCTACCGCCTGCCGCATCTGCACCAGGTCTTCCTGCATGTCGATAATGGCCTGGTCCAAAATTTTCTCTGGATTTTCAGCCGAACTCACCGCCGCATTTAGGTTAGAGCGAACCACTCGGCTAACGCGATCAAATAACCCCATGACGTGCTGCTTCCTCAGTTACGGTGTTGCGATGGTCTCTCCTAGTTTACAGAAAGTCAGGGGGGAGTGAGCAGGGAGGTGTGGAAA
>PYGV01000223.1 GCA_003022385.1 filamentous cyanobacterium CCP3
GTATTGGGCGTTAACGGCACCGAGTATCTAGAGCTGCTGGCGGCGGCGGGGTGCGGTCCTGAGACCTTCCCCTCCTGTCAGGCGGTAGGGCAAAGCCGACTGTGGGCCGCCATGGGCAACGCAACGGGCCCTGAGGCCGTGAAAGATGCGATCGCCGCCATCCATGCCGAAGACCAGAGCTTTTCAATGGAAGGTGGCTCGTGGACGGGCGATCGCAGCTGGGTGTCGGGCTACGACAACGTGCTCGACCCCATGCAGCGGCTGTCGGCTCAGTTTCACCAGACCATGCAGCGGCAGAGCGAGCAGGGCGACACGCTGGAGCGCCAGTACCGCTACCGCAATGCCCTGATTCACAACCTGCTGCTGCAAACTAGCTGCTTTCGCTACTGGGGCCAGGGCACCTGGACAGACTATGCCAAAGAGCTCTACCGCCGCGGTCAGGCCATTCTCAACCACGACTTTGCTTAAGGTACTTGGGTCAGAACTGATGACCAAGCTTGGTTGTTTACCCCCCAATTGATAGAGAAAACGACCGTTTGCCCCTACGAAACGCCTGTTTTGAGGCGTTTTTTTGGATTCAGAATCAGCCCCGAAAAATAACCCCCTAATTCGTAGGGGTGCAGCATGCTGCGCCCCTACCGGGCTCCTGATGATGAATCGAGGTTTGCCCAATCGGATGTTGTCTGAGGTCGTCAGCGCCGATTAGTCGTAGTAGCGCCGATCGAGCCAGGTGCGGACGTCTTGCTCAGAGTGAAACGAGCGGGTGCGGTTGGTCACCGGATCGTGGGCAAACCAGATCGGTTGACCGTTGCGGGAGCGCTGCCAAATGCGCAGTTCGTTTTGGCCGGTAAAGAATCTCATGGTTCGATCTCCTAACTGTTTGAGGGCCTGCCCTAAGTCATGTAGGGGGCCGTGAGTGGGGCTGTTGTCGATAGAGCTCGTGCCTAGGGTGGGTTGCACCAAGGCTTCTAGGCGCTGACGCTGCTGCTGTAGGTCACGGTTGGGTCTGCGGGTCGTATCCATGGTTTTGCCTCCCTAGAATTAGAATGGAGCTCCAGAGTTGGAGCAGACGACGCTCAAGCAGCAAGCTCTGTGACCCGCCAGGGGCCATACTGAGCTGTAAAGGTGCAGTGCTGAGCTAAGCGCTAAGGTCTAAACCCTGGCTGTTAGAGCCGTGGTAATTGGGCTGCTGTCGTCGATATACCTAATCTATGCGAGTGGCCAAAATGTAACAAAGCATAACGTGAATGGGTTCTATGCAAAAAATCGATAGGCTGGCTTCAGCCCTAACCTTTAGCCTTAGAGTCAGCGTTTAGGGGTTTCAACCAGCCATGAACCTCAACAAAGTCAAGCTTTCTCAGCTGCGCGCCCTGGTTGCGATCGCAGACTGCGGCAACTTCAGTGAAGCCGCCCTGCAGCTCGATGTCACCCAGTCAACCGTCAGCCACGCCATCGCCACCCTCGAAGACGAGCTGGGCATTACTCTCTTGCAGCGGGGTCGCCACGGGGCGCGGCTGACCCCAGTGGGCGATCGCATCACCGCCCACGCCCGCGCCGTGCTGGGCCTGCTCGACACCATTGCCAGCGAGGCTAACCAGGCCCGTGGGGTACAGGGCGGCACCCTGCGCATTGCCTCATTTCGCAGTGTGGCAACCCACGTGCTGCCGGGGGCCATCGCGCGGCTGCACCGCCGGTATCCTACGATCGCCATCAGCGTGCACGAGATGGACGAGCTGCACCAGCTCAAGCAGGCATTGGTCAAAGGCGAAGTCGACCTCTGTGTCGCCGAAACCATCGACGGCGACGATGTAGAAACCCTGCCCATTTTTGACGACGACTACGTGGCCCTGCTGCCCCCCGGCTACCGCTCCATCACCGGCACCCTCAGCGTCGATGAGATGCGCAAAATGCCCATTATCGGCTCCAGCCACAGCAGCTGTGGCCTGCGCATTCGCACCGTACTGGGGGCCCAAGAGCATCCATTAGAGATTGCCTACTGCATTCGCCACGACTCATCTATGGTGGCCATGGTGCAGCAGGGATTGGGCCTCGCCATTCTCCCCCGCCTGGCGGCTCAGCCGGTGCCGCCTGAGGTGCAGATCTGCTCGCTGCCGTTTCCAATCTTTCGCCCCATCGGAGCCACTATTCTCAAAGATGCCCTGCATACCCCAGCCCTCTACGCTTTTTTAGATGCGCTGCGAGAAGTGGGCGAGTTTAGCCGTATCAAAGCTGTTTAGAATGGTGAACAGCCGATATCTTCGACTATGCTCAAAACCACGGCCTGTTTTGACGATTTTGCCTCCCAAAAGCACCCGGAAGTGCATCGAAAGTGGATTCAGGCCGTATTGTCAAACCTTGTAAAAATAGCCAGACAGCCCAACGGTTGCGTGTCTCACTGGGGCAATATTCCAGATGCCCAAAGTCGTGTTTTACGAGTGATTACGCTAGAAGACGGCGAAACCGTTCACAATGCCTTTTCTGACCGAAACTTCTACAAACGACAACAGCGAGGAGAAGAACCCAAATGAAAATTCAGTATTTTCCTGAGACAGACACCCTGGCTATCGAGCTAACAACAAAATCAGTGGTCACTACTGACGCTATTACCGACGACTTAGTTCTTGACTATGACAACGACGGTAAAGTTGTTGCGATTACCCTAGACAACTACTCTCAAAATGCTGAAACTATCAATCTTTATACGCTTGGCGTTCCCCTGTTAGCCGCGTAAGCCCATAAGACCTCCTGAATAACCAGATGCGCCACCTCTATTTTCTTGTCCCTGGTACCAGCAAGCGCTTCCACTGCGGTGGCCTGTTCGCCGAACTCAAAACCCTCAAGCTGGCCCAGCAGATTTGCTCTGCCGAGGTGGTCACCTACGACCAGCGAGAGCCTGACACCGTATTTTTGGATGATCTTCTCCAGCAGCCCGGTCTGGACAACAGCATTTTTGTCATTAGCTGGGGCTTTCACATTCCTCGTCTGGTGAAGCGGCTGCGAGGGCAGCAGGTGGTGTACCACGCCCACAGCAGCGGCTACGGGTTTAGCCTGCCGAGCGATATTCCGATCATTACCGTCAGCCGCAACTCCATGGGCTACTGGGGCCAAAAGCGGCCCAGTGGACTCATCTTTCACCTGCCGAACCACATTTCACCCGAGTTCACCAATCGACAGCAGCCCAGAGACATTGACGTGCTGGTGCAGGTGCGCAAGTCGTCGAGCTACCTGCTCAACCAGCTTGTCCCGGCTTTGGAACCCCACTGCAATCTGGTCAAACTGGAGGGCTTTGTGGACGATCTATCGATTTTGTTCAACCGCAGCAAAATTTTTCTCTATGATTCGGCTGAATACTGGGCACTGAGCCGGGTGAGCGAGGGGTTTGGCCTGCCACCCATGGAGGCGATGGCCTGCGGCTGTCAGGTATTCACCAGCGTCAACGGAGCATTGGCAGATTATTTGGACCCGGGCTTTAACTGCTACAAAATTGGGGTATATTCGACCGGGTATGATCGCGATCGCATTCTCGCCGCCCTAGACACCGCTAGCCCCTTAGCGATGACCCCAGCCGATCTAGCCCCCTACCGCGCCGATGCCCTGCTGCCCCGGCTGGAGGTGATCTTGACCGAAATCAATCACTTCTTCGACTACCGGGCCAAGCACCCCGCCGACATTCCCGACCTCACCACCCCCCGCCTGGCCCGTCTTTGGCTGCAGCGCACTGCCGCCAAAATTCGCCAAAAGCTCAAAGGCCGCTGATCCCCACCTTGGGTGGGTAGGTTGGCAAAGGCACAGTCACGCGAGACAATATAAGAACTGTAATATTTTGAACCCTAGGCTGTGAATAACGCTCCTGTACGCACGGTATCTGACGCCAAGCGCGACTTTTACTCCCACCACACTCGCCCTATCAACTCCATCTACCGGCGCGTGGTAGACGAGCTGATGGTAGAAATGCATCTGCTCTCGGTCAACGTCGACTTTGCCTACGACCCGATCTATGCCCTGGGCATTGTTACCACCTTCGATCGCTTCATGGTGGGCTACCAACCCGAGAACGACAAAGCCTCTATCTTCAATGCCCTGTGCCGCTCCATTCACAGCACCCCCGAGCACTATCGCGGCGATGCCGAAGCGCTCAAAGCCTCGGTCAGCAGCATGTCTCTCGACGACCTCAAGGGGCAGTTTGAAAATCTGGAGCACGGTGGCGACGGCCTGCGCGGCACTCTAGCCGCCGTGGCCAACAAAGAAAAATTTAAGTACAGCCGCCCCTTTGGCGTCGGGCTCTACACCCTGGTTGAAACGGCTGCCTCCGAAGACGCGCTCAAAGAAAAAGACGCCGTTGAGGCCCTGTTCAAAGACCTGAGCGCCAAACTCAATATCTCCACCGACAAGCTGCAAAAAGATGTCGAACTCTATCGCAGCAACCTGGAGAAATTTGCCCAGGCCCAGGAGGTCATGAAAGATATGCTGGCCGCCGATCGCAAGAAACGCGAGGAGCGCCAAAAAGCCGCCGAAGCCGCCGCTGAAGCCATTAATGAGTCGGTCGCCACCGCCCCTAAAGCCGCCGAATCGGGCGAAGCGGCAGAATAGCGGCTCGCTACGATGAAATAAGTTTTGCCAAGCCTTTAAGGCAGGGTTAGATATGACCACCTCATCGGCAAATACAGCTAAACTAGCTGAGCTGTATAAGCAAGACTTCTGCCTGTGGGCGGAGCGAACGGCTCTATTGCTTAAGAACGGCCATTTTTCAGAGCTGGATTTGGCCCATCTAATCGACGAAGTAGAGGATATGAGCAGTAGCCAGAAGCGGGTGTTGCTGAGCAACCTGCGGGTGCTGCTGCTGCATCTGCTCAAGTATCGCTACCAGCCTGCAAAGCGCTCTTCTAGCTGGCTCAGCACCATCGTCGAGCATCGCCTGCGGCTTGAAGACGACCTCGAAGAAAGCCCGAGCCTGAAGGTCTACTGGCAAGAAAACTTTCCTAGAACCTACCAAAAAGCCCGCAGACAAGCGGCAGTAGAAACAGGGCTGCCGCTCGCTACGTTCCCTAAACAGTGCCCTTTTGCCCAAGCAGACGGGCTCAATACAGCCTGGCTGCCAGCATAAGCTCGCTCAGCTTAGTGACTTGCTTTGGCGGCGATCGATCGCCTTGAGCTGGTGGTACAGCATCTCGATTTTCGGTACCGCTGCCTCGGCGGCCTGTGCGGCCCGTATGGGGTTGCCGTAGATGGCTTCTACCTCCAAGGGGCGTCCTTCATCAAAATCAATCTTCATGCTGGTGCGGTAGGGGGCCATCTGCTCAGTGTGAGCCAGCATGTGCGCGACTATCTCTTTGGGCAAGTGCCGACCCTGACCGGGGGAGATCAACTCTCCGTCTCGCTGCGCTGCTTCTAGCACTTCAACCATCAGCTGCTCGGCTAGCTGGCGAATATTGGGATCGGCCATCATTTCGGTGGTGGTGGCATTCATTACCACCGAGAGGCCGTTAAACGGAATATTCCACACCAATTTGCGCCACCGAGCCAAGCGCAGATCGCTCACCAGCTCCACGGCTACCTGCCCTGCTCGAAAGTCTTGCCCAATGGCTTCGAGCTGGGGTGAAATTCCAGCGGGCTGGCGATCGCGGCGGTACTGGCCTAGCAGCAGGTTGCCGTAGTCGATATGGCGAACAGTGCCAGGGCCGACTTTGTTGGCGCAAATAATGCACAGCCCGCCGAAGATGGCGCGATCGGCTCCCATCCACGCGGCTAGCTCGTCTTCAATGCCAAAGCCGTTTTGCAGCGTCAAAATCGCTGTCTCTGGCCCCAAAATGGGCGACAACAGTTCGGGCAACAGCCCATTGTGAGTTGTTTTAAGGGCAGCAATAACCACATCAACGGTGGGCATGGTGGCGGTGCTGCGGTGGGCCTGCACCTGAGGGAGCGCAAAATCACCAGCCACCGACTCGACCACCAAACCGTACTGCGCCACATGGTCGTAGTCGCTGTGCAGCAAGAAGTGAACCTCGGCCCCGCCTCGCTGCAAACAAGTTCCGTAGTAGCCGCCAACGGCCCCAGTACCAATAATGGCGTAGCGTCGCGATGTCATTGGGCCATCACAGGTCGAAAGTTGCCCAGTGCATAAAGCTTAGCCACCCAAACAGGCTGATAGATCATTAAAACTTAGATTTAACCTACACGCCCTAGCATTTTAGTGCCTTGCGCTGATGTCTTCAGCGTCGTATGCGAGCAGGGGCTGGGGTCGGGTAGGCGGCTTTGATCTGACGTCCCGGCACAGATGGCGCATCGAGTGCTGCTTCTAGCAACACTGTCTCCAGCAGAACGTCGGGAAACGTTAGCTCCATTGGCTGGGGCAAAAAGTCGAGGGGTTTCATCTCAACCAGCGGTTTTGAAAATACTGGTACAGCCAAGGAACAGGGAGCCCAACGGCTCTCTACGGGCACTCCAAGCTGGCTACACTGCCCTCCCCGGCGACCCTCTGGGGCATAAAAACGGCAGCGGCTGCAAGATGATACCTGGCACTGCGCTGATTTCATAATGGCTTCCTAAAGCTGCACATAACCCTTACATTTTCACTCTTGAAAAAATGGGGATCATCTGCCCTAAGGCTCAAACACCTGGGTTTCAAAAGGCTTCGACTACCAAAAAATAATAATGGCATTCATGATTTCTTTATATTTGCTTTAAGCCCATTCACAATTACGGGAATGATTAATTCTCAAACTTTAACGATCGTAAACTTGCTGGGGATCAGTCGAAACGAGGGTAATATCCCTCTTGACTAACGGAAAATATATTGAACTTATGAATCTTATTTTCGGCAAAAGATAAGTGCGGACAACCTGGCAAGCACTGTATTGCCTAAATGGTAATCACTTTAGATGCATCCTTCTAAAGCTATAGCTTGACTCGATGGTAGGTTAGCTGGAACCCGAAATGCTGAGGCGAGGACCTCTGGTTCAAGGCCTACATCTGTGCTGTAGAGCTGCGTGCTGTGGCATAATCCGCCTTATGGGCCAACCGTCTAAGCTGCTGCTAAAACTGAGTCGTCGGCTGTTTACCGAGGAGCGCGATCGCGACGCCTTTGTCGAGGCTCTAACCAACCCTCAGCCCTTTCCTTCGGCCATTGTGTGGGTGCAGCCGCGCCCGGAGCAGGTGCCCTTTGCGATCGCCCCTGCCCTCCCCTGGCAACCTGCCTGGGTCGATCGCCTCACCCCTGACCAGCGCCCCGGTCAGCACCTGCTCCACCAGTCTGGAGCCTACTACTGTCTGGATATGGCGTCGGTGTTCTCCGCTGCGATTTTGAGCGCCATCCCTACCCCCGTCAAGGCCGTGCTGGATCTCTGCGCTGCCCCCGGCGGCAAGAGCCTGCTGGCGCGGCAGGCCCTACACCCCGATCACCTCTGGTGTAATGAAGTCATTCGCAAGCGGGTCAGAATTTTGATTTCTAACCTCAAGCGCTGTGGGGCTACAGAAGCTCTGGTGTTTAATCTCGATCCCCAGCTCTTTGCTGAACAGATTCCTCATACCGCCTCAGTGGTCGTTGTCGATGCCCCCTGTAGCGGGCAGTCGCTGTTGGCCAAAGGCGACTCAGCCCTGGGCTGTTTTCACCCCGTCAATATTAAAAAAAACGCCAGCCGCCAAAAGCGCATTCTGGCCCATACGGCTCAAACTGTGGCTGCCAAGGGCTACTTGGCCTACATGACCTGCACCTTTTCCCTTGAAGAAAACGAGCAGGTGGCCGCCTGGCTGATGAAAAAAATTCCTCAGTTTGAGGCGGTGGAGGTGCCAGCGCTGCGAGATCATGCTTCACCTCTAGCCTCCTTTCCCTGCTACCGCCTTTGGCCGCAGTCGGGCTTGGGGGCTGGGGGCTTTACAGTTCTACTGCGCAACCGAGGCGAGAGCATTGAACCCCTTAACCTCGATTTCCTCACAGCCCACGGCATGAAAATCTATACGTCAGAGGCATCGTCCTGATCGGTCTTTCAACCGCTTTGGGCCGGAGCCTAGGGCCGTTATGCTAAAGACTGTACCGATGAGCGATCGCTGGCGACTATGGCCAATCCGTCTACCCGTCCCCAAACCTCCACGCTGGATGCCATTGTTCGACTGCTGCGCTGGGATAAACCGACCGGACGGTTGATTTTAATGCTGCCAGCCCTGTGGTCGGTAGTGCTGGCGGCCCAGGGACGTCCTCCACTGCCCCTGGTAGGGGTCATCATTCTAGGTACACTCGCCACCAGCGCCGCCGGCTGCGTCGTCAACGACCTTTGGGATCGCAACATTGATCCCCACGTGGCTCGCACCCGCACCCGCCCTCTAGCCGCCCGCGATCTCTCAGTGCAAGTTGGCATTGGCGTGCTGCTCGTGTCGCTGCTGTGTGCCTACGGACTTTCGCTCTACCTCAACGCGCTCAGCTTTTGGCTGTGCGTACTAGCGGTGCCGTTTATTCTCTTCTATCCCCTGGCTAAGCGAGTGTTTCCTGTGCCGCAGCTGGTGCTGTCGCTGGCCTGGGGGTTTGCAGTGCTGATCCCCTGGGCTGCAGTTGCCAATAACCTAGACTTGCCCGTATGGATATTGTGGCTAGCCGTCTTGCTGTGGACGTTGGGGTTTGATACCGTCTACGCCATCCCCGATCGCGACGACGACCGCCGCCTCGGCATCAACTCATCGGCCCTGTTCTTTGGCGACTATGCGCCCCAGTTCATTAGCTTTTGCTTCTTTGGTACATGGCTGCTCTTGATTTGGCTAGGCCTGCTGCTTTTTCTAGCCTTTCCCTACTGGCTGGGGTTAGGGGCCGCGCTGCTGGTGTGGTCGCGCCAGTCATATTTGCTCAGCCGCTACAAGCCCCCCCTCCACCTCTACGGGCAAATCTTCCGGCAAAACGTTCAACTAGGCTTTGTGCTCCTCATCGGCATGATTTTAGGTTCCCTGAGCTAGCCCCCTCGATCGCACCCGCAATTCCTT
>PYGV01000224.1 GCA_003022385.1 filamentous cyanobacterium CCP3
AACATCAGCCGTGTGCCGGTTGCCTGCCGGTCCAGCGCCGTGGCCACCCGGTCCACATAGCGGCGCAGGATGGGCGACAAATAGGCATCTACCACCGTCGTATCGCCCCGGCTGACCAGCTTGATCAGCGGGCTGACCTGGTGAGACAGGGAGATCTGGGTAAAGCCGACCTGGCGGGCGAGTGCGCCCAGGCGCAGCTCGTGGGCGAGGTAGCGGTAGCCGTGCAGGAGCACAATGGCACAGGCTCGAATCCCATCGTCGTAGGCTCGCTGGAGTGCCTGGAGCAGCCGCTCTTCTTCCGCCGCCTGCAAAGGAACCAGTACGTCGCCCTGGGCGCTGAGGCGTTCGTTGACCTCGATCGCCCGCTCGTAGAGCATTTCGGGCAGTTCGATGTGGCGGGCAAAAATATTGGGGCGGTTCTGGTAGCCGATGCGGAGTGCATCGCGAAAGCCCTTGGTGGTCAGCAGTAGCACGCGATCGCCCTTCCGCTCCAGCAGCGCATTGGTGGCTACCGTAGTGCCCATCTTTACCGCCTCAATCGCCTCGGCGGGGATAGGTTCCTCTAGCCCCAGCCCCAGCAGGTCGCGAATGCCCTGAATGGGGGCATCGGCGTAGCGATCGGGGTTTTCTGACAGCAGTTTGTGTAGCACGATTTGCCCATCGGGGCGGCGGGCCACAATGTCGGTGAAGGTGCCGCCGCGATCGATCCAAAACTGCCAGCGCTGACCAGGGGCAAAAGATGGGAGCATAGCGTCACGAGGTAGGGAAACTTTAGAGCAGCCTCAAGCCCATTGTGAACTACGGCTAAACTCTAGAGGCAACCTGTTGTCATTGCCTACAGGCAATGCCAGACTCATGCCAATGGGGGTCAGCCATCTACATGAATGCTCGTGTAATTGCTATCTCAACTAACTTTTATGGATACTCATTCTAAGATTTACGTTGCTGGCTCCCGTGGTCTGGTCGGTAGCGCCCTGGTCAGAACTCTCAAAGCCCAGGGCTATGAGAATTTGCTGCTGCGCTCCAGTCAGGAGCTCGACCTGCGCAATCAGGCCGCAGTAGATGAATTCTTTGCCACCGAGAAGCCAGACTATGTTTTTCTGGCCGCAGCCAGGGTCGGCGGTATTCAGGCCAACAATACCTACCGAGCCGAGTTTCTTTACGACAATTTGATGATTGAGGCCAACATCATCCACAGTGCCTACCGCCACGGCGCGCAAAAGCTCCTGTTTCTGGGGTCATCCTGCATCTATCCCAAGCTGTGCCCCCAGCCGATGAAAGAGGAATACCTGCTGACGGGTTTTTTAGAGCAGACTAATGAACCCTACGCGATCGCCAAAATCGCCGGTCTCAAACTCTGCGAAAACTACTGCCGCCAGTACGGGGTTAACTTTATCTCAGCCATGCCCACCAACCTCTACGGCCTCAACGACAACTTCGATCTGGCCAACTCCCACGTGTTGCCCGCCCTCATGCGCAAGTTCCACGAGGCCAAGGTGAATGGCAACCCTGTGGTTACCGTATGGGGCACGGGCACCCCCCTGCGCGAGTTTTTGTACGTCAATGACCTGGCCGATGCCCTGGTATTTTTGATGAACACCTACGACGGTATTGATTTTGTCAACGTGGGTACTGGGCAGGAGGTGTCGATCAAAGAATTGGCCATGACCATGAAGGCCGTGGTCGGCTACGAGGGTGAGTTGGTGTTCGACACTAGCAAACCCGATGGCACCCCCCGCAAGCTGCTCGATGTGTCGCGACTCAATGCAGCGGGCTGGCAGGCCAAGACCGATCTCAAGACCGGCATTGAGCAAACTTACGCCTGGTTTTTACAGAGCTACGACTCGCTGCGCGGACGCGAAGCGGCCTAAACTAAGGGTTCAATAACGAGGCATAGCCGTCTCGGCTGTCAGGGTCAGAGGGACGGCTATCCATTTGGGCCGCTCCAAAAGGCAAATTTAGCCATAGACACTATAGGAAGACCTCAAACAGGGTTGCACTTGCCGCTGCGAATCAGGCCAACTCGGCGGGCGATCGCCTCATCCTGAGTGGCATAGGGGCCCCAAATTGGGCGCTGGGCCTGAAGACGCTCGCGGCTAATATTCTCAGCAGAGAGCACTTGACAACTACCGTCTTCTCCCTGCACCACATACCAACCCTCGTTTCGTTCTGACATTACTACTCCCCAAACCACTCGTATCGCTAACTTATTAAACTCGGTTTTGCCTCAAATGAGTGGTGGGTCAGTAGCAAAAGCGCTCGTTGTCATTGGCCCTAGCTTGTCCTTGCCCCTTGCGCATGGCTCCCAACACGGTCGAAACTATCACGCAGCGGTTGGTATCCCGTTTCCCAGAGATAGTGAGGGTAATGGTGCCCTGTTCACCGATGGCCTTTGATTTCAAGTTGCCATACATATCGAACCGGGTGTAGTGAATTCCCCCAGCCTTGGTTAACGTGTTGTCAATATCGGCAAGTACAACACCCTCTATCAAGGGCTGCCAAGTGGTGACTTGAGTGGCCGGAACAGACTCAAGATGGTTGGCCCACTCAATGCGCCCGTTGCGCTCGCGAATGCTGAAGCGGCGATCGCTGCGCTGCTGCATGGCATCGGCCTGGGTGACTCGCAGGGCCTGATACACCATATCGCGAGCCATATTGATCTGGCGCTGCTGCATAAACCCAAAGAAGGAGGGAGCGGCGATCGCCGCCAGCAGTGCAGCGATCGCCGCTACAATCAATCCCTCAGTCAACGTAAAACCAGCAGTCCGATGCTGCTCAGGAGACGGTTTGTGCAACCGTCGCAAAGGTGGGGTCATGGGTAGATGCATAAAAATTGATAGTCTCAAAATGCCCACTAGCCAAAGAACATAGCTGATCACTCAGCCAACATCGGCCATTCTGCCGAGGAAAGTTTGGGAAAGATGACCAATGGCTCAAGGTCCGCAAAATCGGTAAGCTGACTAAGGTACTGCAATGGCTCTTTAGCGTTCTAGCGCAGGGCCAGCCCGGGTGAGTCGCACCTCGGCCAGGTGTCTGCATTAGTCATTGGCAAACACCATCATTTCAACTACCCAAAGGAGACTTCGCCCGTGGATGTAAGAGCTGCCGTTGCCCATGGCCCAGGCCAACCCCTCACCGTCGAAACCGTTCAGCTCGAAGGGCCGCGCGAGGGTGAAGTCCTGGTCGAAATCAAAGCCACCGGCATCTGCCACACCGATGCCTACACCCTCTCCGGCAAAGACCCCGAAGGGCTGTTCCCGGCGGTGCTGGGCCACGAGGGGGCAGGAGTAGTAGCCGAAGTTGGCCCCGGCGTTACTAGCCTCAAACCTGGCGATCATGTGATTCCGCTGTACGTGCCCGAGTGTCGCCAGTGCGATTACTGCCTCAGCTTTAAGACCAACCTCTGCCAGGCCATTCGCCTTACCCAGGGGCGCGGCCTCATGCCCGACGGCACCAGCCGCTTTTCTCTAGGTGGCGAGCCGCTGTTTCACTACATGGGCACTTCCACTTTCTCGAACTACACCGTGGTGCCCGAGATTGCTCTGGCCAAAATTCGCCCCGATGCCCCCTTTGAGAAGGTTTGCTACATCGGCTGCGGCGTCACCACCGGCATTGGCGCGGTGATCAACACCGCCAAAGTCGAGCCGGGGGCTAACGTGGTGGTGTTTGGCCTCGGCGGCATCGGCCTCAACGTGATCCAGGGTGCTCGCATGGTGGGGGCCAACAAAATCATCGGGGTTGACATCAACCCCAGCAAAAAAGAACTGGCCGAAAAATTTGGCATGACCCACTTTGTCAACCCCAAGGAGGTCGAAGGCGACCTGGTACCCTACCTGGTTGAATTAACTGGCGGCGGCGCCGACTACAGCTTTGAGTGCGTCGGCAACGTCAAGCTCATGCGTCAGGCTCTGGAGTGCTGCCACAAGGGCTGGGGGGTAAGCGTAATTGTCGGCGTCGCGGCGGCGGGCGAAGAGATCAGCACCCGCCCCTTTCAGCTCGTCACCGGGCGAGAGTGGAAGGGGACGGCCTTTGGCGGAGCCAGGGGCCGCACCGACGTGCCCAAAATTGTCGATTGGTACATGGACGGCAAAATCAACATCGACGACCTGATCACCCACGTGATGCCTCTCAATGAGATCAATACCGCCTTTGACCTCATGCACCGGGGCGAAAGCATCCGCAGCGTCGTGACCTTCTAGGTGCTCCTAAATTGTTGTCTTGTGGGATAGGCATCCTGCCTGCCTCAGATGGACAGCCGGGACGGCTATCCTACAGACCCTCTATCTCCTATTCCTATGGCCTTGACCCTTCACAACCAACACGCCTGCTTTGGCGGCACCGTCGGCTACTACAGCCACCCCTCGATCGCCTGCAACTGCAACATGCGCTTCGCGGTGTTTGTGCCGCCCCAGGCCCAGGCTGGCCCAGTGCCGGTGCTGTTTTACCTGTCAGGGTTGACCTGCACCGAAGACAACTTCACCAGCAAGGCCGGGGCGCAGCGCTACGCCGCTGAATACGGCCTAATGCTGGTGGCCCCCGACACCAGCCCGCGCGGTGAAGGGGTTCCCGATGAAGCCGATGCCTGGGATTTTGGCACTGGAGCTGGGTTTTATGTCGATGCGACGGAGGCGCCTTGGAGCAATCACTACCGTATGTATAGCTACGTGGTTGAGGAACTGCCCGCGCTGATTGCCGAAAATTTTGCCATTCGAGCCGATCGCATGGGCATCTTCGGCCATTCAATGGGGGGGCATGGGGCGCTGGTGTGCGGGCTGCGCAACCCCGAGCGGTTCAAGTCTATTTCGGCTTTTGCCCCGATCGCGGCCCCCTCCCAGTGCCCCTGGGGCCAAAAGGCATTTTCGGGCTATTTGGGCTCAGACACCGCCGCCTGGAAGTCCTACGACGCCACTGAACTGGTGAAAGACTATGCCCAGCCTGAGCGCACCATTTTGATTGACCAGGGCAGCGCCGATCCGTTTCTGGCGCAGAACCAGCTGCTGCCCGAGGTGTTCGCCGCCGCCTGCAAAGAGGCTGGGCAACCCCTAATTCTGCGCAGCCAGCCAGGGTACGATCACGGCTACTTTTTTATTGCATCCTTTATGGCCGACCACCTGCGCCACCATGCCGATGTGCTAACAACAGGCTAGGCTAGGGAAAACTTTTCAGGCCAACATTCTGCGTAATCAGGAGATCCCTATGGTGAACTATTGTGCTGCTGCCCTACTCGTAATGCTGGCGTGGCTGACTCCAGGAGCGGCGTGGGCCAGCCCCGCTGCGCCGCTCCTGGCCCAGGCGGCCAATGTTGAGGTGGTTGATGTCACCCCAGCCGCGGTCAGCGACAGCGATATTCCCACCTTTGCTAAGGCCTATCAAGAGATGCAGCTTCTGCGCATGCAGGCCGAACGGGAGATGGTCAAGGCGGTTGAGGACGAAGGGCTGGGCATTGAGCGGTTCAATGCGATCGCAGAGACCCAGCTCAGTGGCGGTGCCGAAAGCCCCGAAGACATGGCCAAAGTAGCTGAAAAGGCCAAGATCTCGAAAAAAGAAAATAAGCAGTTTAAGGCCGCCGTAGACCGCATTATCGCCATTCGGCAAGATACTGAAGCCGAGATGGAAAAAGCCATTGAAGCCGATGGTCTGACGATCGACACCTTCAACAATATTCTGGAGCAGTCTGCTGACGATGCCGACCTGAAGCGAAAAATCAGCGATGAGATTGTGAAGCAAACCCTGGTGACAGCAGACTCGGCTCCCCAGGCTGAATGAGGGTCTTATGGCTGACAAACCCTAGGGCGTGTCATCAATTCTGGCCAGCAGCCCTGTATTCCAAGCCTTGCCACGCCCGACCCAAAGAACAGGCTAGGGGCTGTAGTCATCGATTTTTAGGCATTCAGCAGCTAATTGATGACAGATCCTAGGGGGCAAAGCCGACGTCCAATCCTAGGTCAAAAAGCAGACCGTCTGGATGGGGCAAACGGCGTTTGCCCCATCTACTTGTGCGCCTCAGTTGAGTTCAAGATTAGGAGTAGTTATCTCAGGTTTTATGAGGTTATGTAAACCTCACCCTGAGCCCTAAGGTTATAGCGTCACAATGGCCTCAAGCGCTCCCTTGCGCTCACCTTTAGAGGGCTATGATCATGGTGCCTTTCTTTAAAGCCGCCGCCGAAGTCGATACCGAAACCAAGATTTTGCAGGCGGCGCTCAAGCTGTTTGCCAAGCGGGGCTACGGAGCCACCACCACCCGTGAGCTGGCTCAGGTGGCCGGGGTGGCCGAAGGCACCCTGTTTCGTCACTTTGAAAATAAGAAGGCCATTCTGGTCGCGGTCGCCAGCCAGGGCTGGGTCGAAATTCTCACCGACCTGCTGACTGAGCTGAGCGAAATGGCCAGCTACAAGGCGATCGGCCAGGTGATGCAGCGGCGCATGCTCAATCTGCAAAAAAATTCGGCCCTGATGCGGGTGTGCTTTATGGAGGCGCAGTTTCACCCCGAGCTGCGCGAGCAGATTCAGACCGAAGTAATCGGCAAGATGATCGACGTCGCCGAGGCCTTCTTTCAAACCGCCATGGATCGCGGCGTCTATCGCCCAATGAATGCCCGCATGGTGGCACGTGTCTTTTTAGGCATGTTTACCGTCGCCGGGTTTAGCCAGGACACCCTCGGTGACGAAGCCGCCTCACCCCAGTCGATGAAAGACCTGGCCGAGTGTTTGACTGACATTTTCTTGAATGGAGTACTGGTCTAGGAAATGATAGGGAAGATGAGGAAGGTTTTGCTGCCTTTCTTCCCCATCTCCTCATCTTCCCTATCTCCTCTTACCTCTCCCTACCGTCTGCCCTGGCCAAATAAAATCTTTTTCGCCTCTTCGGTCATGGTCGATTCGGAGCTGATGGTTTTGGCGATGTCGTAGGCTTGCTGCACGGCTGGTCGCGACTGGATGGCCTCAAACCAGCGCTTCAGGTTGGGGAAGTCATCCAAGTTTTGCTGCTGGGTTTGATAGGGCACAATCCAGGGATAGCAGGCCATGTCGGCGATCGAGTAGTCGCCAGCAATGAAGTCACGCCCTTCCAGCTGGGTGTCGAGCACGCCGTAGAGGCGCTCGGTTTCTTTGACGTAGCGGTTGATGGCGTAGGGAATTTTTTCGGGGGCGTAGCTGCCGAAGTGGTGGTTTTGGCCCAGCATGGGCCCCAGCCCGCCCATCTGCCAAAATAGCCACTGCATGACGTTGGCGCGATCGCGCAATCCCGTAGGCAAAAACTGCCCCGTCTTCTCCGCCAGGTACTGCAAAATCGCCCCCGACTCAAACAGGCTCAGGGGCTCGCCACCGTCGGCAGGCTCGTGATCGACGATAGCGGGAATGCGGTTGTTGGGCGCAATTTTGAGAAAATCGGGGGCAAACTGCTCGCCCTTGCCGATGTGAATGGGCTTGATGGTGTAGTCTACATCGGCCTCTTCGAGAAAAATGGTGATTTTGTGGCCGTTGGGGGTCGTCCAGTAGTACAGGTCGATCATGGAAATTTGTCCTTAAAGCCAGAGCGCAGGGGCAATGCAAATTAGCCTAACCGAGTCTGCTGGCCTTGTGGATCTGAAGTTAATAGTACATTTGATCTATCAAGGCGTTATACTGAAAGGAAGTCTCTAGCAAAAGGCGATGGTTCTAGCCGACCTGCGCTGACTTATGGCGTTTTCGTGCGGGCTGCTGAAGCTTGCGTAAGGGAGCGCAACATTTCTTTCGATTTTGTTCCTTTGGAAATTGCAATCTGGGCTTAGAATCAAGCGATAATTTCTGCCCCTTGCCCGATAGCCTGGCCCCAACCAGCCCGTTCAGCCTTAAAGGATGACTTTTTATGGCGATTATTGCTCTTAAAGCCTGGTATCTCGAAGCCTACGAGCCGGTGCGGGATCTAGAGAAGCGCCCCCACGACCTGCGGCTGAGCAAAAATAGCCTGCTGAAGTCGGCGCTGCGGGCCGATTTTTTAGACGACAGCGACGATGTTAAGCAGTCGGCCTGGTTTCAGCGCTACCTGGATGGCGAAACGGTGGAATTTTACATTGAGGGCAGCGGCGGCTACGCGATCGCCAATATCGACCTGACCAGCCACGAGATCTACTTCACCAAGCTGGAGGTGATGGCCCACCTGGAGCCCATTATCTACTTCTGCTATCAGCAGGAATACGCTGAGTCGGCGGAGGTGCTGCACCAGGCGCTGACCGATGCGGTCGAAAGTTTGAACAAGCGATCGCGGGTTGCCCTCACGCTGGAAGTGTCGAATCGCCTCAGCGACGGCCCGGCTCGGCTAAACAGCGCTCTGACCCGCAAAATTCGCAAGTCACTGCTGTTTGTCGCCGACGGTACCCCAATTACCTCGGTGGAGGGTAACACGACGTTGCTGGTGCCCAGCCCCAACGTGTGCGTGGAGATGGGCTACGCTCTACAGGCCAAGCCAGCGGAGCAAATTTTGCTGGCCCAGATGGAGCGCTCCGATATCGTTGGGCAGTTCCCCTTTGACCTGCCCGCCCAAAATCGGCTCACCTTTAAGACCAAGGGCGACCTGGGTAAGCAGCTGCCCAAGGCGCTGGAGCAACACTTATCTCGCTTTAATCTTTGACCCTGGGGCGATCGCTACTGTAGAACCAGCCAACGCTATTTGGTCAGAACCGCTGAGCGCTGCTGTCAAGCGGATCACGGCATAAGTCTGGCTGATGGCTTAAAGTAAGGAAAATTCTGCCCTTAGCGTGTTTGCCCCCAGGAAATCCTATGCTAGACACCCCAGATTTACTGAGACTGCTGCACCCGTTTTTGGCCGTTACGGTGGTAATGCCGCTGATTGGTATAGCTGTTTACCTTGCTGTGCAAACCCGCCAGCGTCGACTGGCGGTTGCTAACAAAACCAAATCCACCATTGCCCCCGTGGTGGGTAAAGAGCACGTGCGGGTGGGGC
>PYGV01000225.1 GCA_003022385.1 filamentous cyanobacterium CCP3
CTTAAACCAATTTAATCCTTGACAGGAACCTTGGCTTTGTTTCTAAACTATGTAGTTGTCGAGGTTCACTGCTAACCCGGTGAAAGCATCGCGTTAACGTGCTTTTCCTGAGCGCTTTGCTAATATAAGCCAGGCTTTATACTGCTGTCAAGAGGTTAGGCAAGATTAGTTTTGACTTTGCTGCGATAGGGCTGTTCTGGGTGTTTTTTTAGTTGGCGCACCCTAGTTGATGTCGCTTAATAGAGGGTGATATGGCCTGCTGCCGCATTCTGTCTTGGGCTTGGCTGGATCTGGTTGTCGCTTATGCTCAGGCTTGCTAGTGCCGCAGCGGTTGGTAAGGAATAGGGAGTCATAGGGTTTCTTTCTGGTAGCTACATTCGGGTGCCTTGGGCGTGTACGGCTTCCGGCTTGGGCCTGGCTGGGGAAGGTGAGTAACCTGAAGGCGAAGCAATGCTGTGTCAAACCGTTCCTGCATGACGGTTAAGTATTACGCTTTGCTCTTTCATGCATCGTTCTGTGAATTCTTTTTCTGATGAGTAGTTCTCTGCTTTTGACGCTGAAGCTAGATGACTCAACGTTTGAGCGAGCAAATACGCTACGCCAGCAGTACTTTCCCCCAGAGCGTAATGTTGTTCCGGCCCACGTTATTTTGTTTCATCAGCTGCCGAGCGATCGCGAATCGGCTATTACGCACAGCCTAAAAACCCTGTGCGCTCAGACAGGGTATCAACTTGAGCCGGGACAGGTTTGCCCGTACCAGGGATTGGGCTGTTATGACTCAATAGATCGTCTAGGCCTAGGCAACTCCGTAAAGGTACTCAAGACCGACTCAAAGAGGTTAGGAAACGGATGGCCAACGAGACGCTGAGCCGCCGTCGTACCATCAGGGCGCTTGAGGTCAAAATTGTGGAGGACAGTGAGCACTGTCAATGTCTAGGCGGACAAGCCCCGGGAGACGTGATGTCGCTGAGCGAGATAGCCATTGCGGCCCTCCACCGCCATTGAGTGGTTTCTAGTTCAAAAGGATGGACGCTCAGACTGATGGGTTACCGTGTGTGGCGGTAACGCTGTTGGTCATCCACGACCCGCTGTTGCTGTTGAACCACCGCGTCATACTGAGCCTGAAGAGCCGCCATAGTCTCGTCAGACGGGGCTTGGCTCAGGGGTGTAGCAAGTGTTTGGCTTGCTTATCCAACTGCGCTAACTGCTGTACCAAGTTTCGTCCTAGCGGTCGTCCCAGATTGCGCAGGGTATGAAATAAATCCGCCACACTGACGGTGCCTAAGCCCGTCATCGCCAGTTTAATCAGTGCTCGCGCCTCGTCGCTGACCAGACTATGGCAGCACCACCTGGACAGCGCAGCTCCCACCTGGGTGGGAGCTGCGCTGTCCAGGTGGTGTAGGTGCGGTCTTCCGTTTCAGCCTCAGTGAAAATAAAGCCACTGGCCAACTCCATCAGCACCAAGGTGGGCAACCCAAAGAAGGTTTCATCGGCCCCCAGCCAGCCCCCTTGTCCTTCAATCGGTTGGCAGTCCTTCGCTTGGGCGCTGGCGTAGTCAACCATAGCGGCCTCCACCCGGTGCTTAAGCTGTCGCAGCGCCGTGGGTGAACTGCCGACGTGGGTCTCTAGATAAATCGCTTTGAAAAATGCTGATAGGCTCTCTGCTCCGACCCCTTGCTTAATCCCAAAGTGATACACCACCGCTATCACCAGACGAACCAACCAGCAGTACCCTACTGGTGTTTCCCACCCACTCGACTCGGGATATTGCTCAGCCCGTTGTATCGACTGCTGATGGCGATGAACACTGCTGCGGCTCAATCCTGTCGTCTCGGCTATCGCACTGAGCGCCGCTCGACCCTGCGTTCCCAGAAAATCGGCAACCTGTTGTCGCCGCTCTCGTATAGTAGAGGTCATCGTACCAGGTTGAATTCGTTCCGGTCACGATACCGGGCTCTGGGCGCTGCCGCAGAGCCTTTTATCTCTTCTCCATCCCGTGCTTATTGATACGTTGGACCAAACATACCTTTGTCCCGCCTTACGTTGATACCCCGGGTCTGGAGTTTTCGCTGGAGCTGCGCATCGGCACGGCCGAGCAGCTCCCGGTAGAAACGGCCAGCGTCGATGCCGTCATCAGCACCCTGGTGCTGTGCTCCGTGGCGGATGTGGCGGCGACGCTGCAGGAAGTGCTGCGGGTGCTCAAGTCCGGCGGGCGGTTCTACTTCATTGAGCATGTGGCCGCACCAGAGCATACTCGCTTGCGGACCGCGCAGAACTGGCTCAGCCCGGTATCCCAAGCCCTGGGGGATGGCTGCCGCCCCAACCGGGAAACCTGGACACTGCTCGAACAGGCCGGGTTTGATCGCGTGAACTACGATCGCCTGCAGGCCCCCATGCCGCTACCCTTGGCGAGTCCTCCCATGGTCGGCATCGCCCAAAAGGCTGCGTAGCCCATGACGATGACCTCTAGCAGAATCATCAACCCTCTTCGCGACTAAGATTGAAGCTGACTTTTCTGCAACCGCTATGGCCTCTGCATTTGCGAGTTCAATTAAGCTGCTGATTGTCGATGACGACCCGATGATGCGGCTGGGATTGACGGCGGCTCTCAGCCAGCAGGCCGATTTCACCATCGTAGGCGAGGCCACGGACGGTCGCCAGGGCATTGAACAGGCCAGTGCGCTCAACCCCGACATCGTGCTGATGGATGTGGGTATGCCGGGGATGGACGGTATCGAGGCGACCCAAACCCTGAAGGGGCAGCTTCCTAACGTAGGGGTAGTGATGCTCACCTCCCACACCGATGAGACGGAGATTATCGCGGCCCTCTCCAGCGGGGCGGATGCCTACTGCATTAAGGGCACTGACGTAGAGGCGCTCGCCAATGCGATTCGGGTAGCTGCGTCGGGGGCAGCCTATCTCGATCCGCAAATTGCCCAGAAGGTGATGCAAAATTTGACCCCCGCTCGTCCTAAAACTCAGGGTAATGAGGGGCTGCTGAGCGATCGCGAACGGGAAGTCTTGGCCCTGATTGTCGAGGGCCTGAGCAATACTGAAATTGGTCAAAAACTCTACCTCAGCCCCAACACCGTCAAGACCTATGTGAAGGGGATTATGAACAAGCTGGTGGTCAGCGATCGCGTGCAGGCCGCCGTCGCCGCTGTCCGTCGCGGTCTGGTCGATTGATGAGCGCAGGGCGTCGGAGCGGGCTAGATTATGCCACCAGGTCAGCGGATTGTGGTCATCGGAACCAGCGGTTCAGGTAAGACTACCCTGGCGCGGCAAATCGCCCAGTCACTGCAGGTTACCCACATTGAGCTAGACGCCCTGCATTGGGAACCCCACTGGACGCCCGCGGCCCCGGAGGTGTTTCGCGAACGGGTGACGATCGCTCTGGCGGGCGATCGCTGGGTCACGGATGGCAACTACAGCATCGTGCGGGATATTGTGTGGAATCGGGCCGATACGGTGATTTTTTTGGACTACCCTTTCTGGGTGGTGTTCAGGCGGCTGTTCGGGCGCACCCTGCGGCGATCGCTATGCCAAGAGCCGCTCTGGAGCGGTAACCACGAAACCTTTCGCCTGTCGTTCCTGAGCCAGGAGTCAATTCTGGTGTGGATGCTCAAAACCTACCGGCGCAATCGTCGTCGCTATCCGGCTCTCTTTCAGCAGCCCGAATTTGCTCACCTAACGGTTGTGCATTTGCGATCGCCCCGGCAAACAGCGGAGTGGCTGAGAACAATTCAGGTTTAACGTTATAGATTTTGCCGCCGGAGTCAATCCGAGTTACACAACCCCGCTTTGAAACCGATACCTCGTGGGGGGCATTGCACTGCAATGCCCCTACAAACCGATCGGTATTACTGGCGCACTCCCAAGCCCTACTCGGCCAGGACGGGTAGCGTAAACCAAAAAGTCACTCCCCGTCCTGGGGGGCTGATGGCGCCAATTTCGCCGCCGTGGGCCGTGACAATTTGGTGGCAAATGTAGAGCCCCAGGCCTAGGCCCAAGGTCTGGCGGCGGTTGGGGCCACGGGTATAGAGGTCAAAGATGTGGTTGCACTGCTCTGGGGTCATTTCGACCCCGTTATTGTGGATGGTGCAGCGCAGCCCCTGGGGCGGTAAGGCGACACCTCGCGGGGCAGACGGGGGTCGGAGGACGGCGGCCCCCAGGGTAAGGGTGACACCTGCTGGGTTGTAGTTAAGGGCGTTGGAAATCAAGTTTTCGTACACCCGCCGTACTTGAAGCGGGTCGATATCCACCGGGGGCAAGTCCGCAGGGAGGTTAACCTGAACGATCGCCCGGTGCTGCTCAAAAAAGGGCTGAAAATCCGCCAGTACCGATTCCACCAGATCTTTTAGCGCCATGGATTGGCGGTGCAGCGCCAGCCCGTGCACCTCTGCTGCGTGCACCTCCAGCAGCGAGTCAATGAGCTGGATCTGGCGATCGCTGCTGGCGATCATCTGCTCCAGCATTGGGCGCGGCAGGGGCACGGTGTCTCCCGCCGTTTTGGCCAGGCTCTTGAGCACCATGGCCAGCCCCAGCACCGGGTTGCGCAGGTCATGAGACACCGCATGGAGAAATAGCCAGAGCCGCTGCCTGAGATCAAATTCTCGCAGCAGCATGCGCTCGTACAAATAAACCCCCAGGTCCAGCAAAAAAAAGAAGCTGATGGCTATACCCAAAAACAACAGGTAGGCGACCCAACCCATGCCCTCAGGGATATCGAAAACCCTGAGGTTGAAGACTGTAGCCGAGGCCATGAGTAGCCCCAAAGCTAGCCCCTGGGAGAACAAATGCCACGTCCATTTCACCGGAATCAAGAGGGCCTGGAGGGTAAAGAAAATCAGCCAGACGCCAAAATCTAAGAAGGCTTCGCCCCGCAGGGTGAAGTGGATTTGGGGCACCCACACCAGGGCAATGGAATACCCCAGAAATGCGGCCTTAACCCGGTGTATGGGCAGTACGTAGCGCAGCATCAGCCAGGTCACCATTAACCCCAGCGCCGGGGTGATCAACAGCGCCCAAGTCAGCAGCCAAAACCGTTCGCTATTGAGAAACTCATCCATCTCGCCGCTGCGCTCCATGGCAGGTAAGAGCATCCCCAGGTTGAGCCCCGCAATAATCACCAAAAACCCCAGGGCAATCCAGATGGCTAGCTGAAGGCGATCGCGAATGAACTGCTGCCGCCAGGAGCAATACTCCTGGGACAGCGGGGCACCCGACCCTGGGGAGTGGGCCAAAAATTGAGTCAGGCGTTGCCAATGGTGGGCGATAGAAATCATAGTTGGGGCACTGGGTTGCCGAGGCTAACGTTACTGGGGTTAATTGGGTGAACGGGGAAAAGGATACTGCATTCGCACCAGGGGCAGCCCGGTATCGTCGTGGCGCGATCGCCCGGTTTCACCAAAGCCATAGCGCCCATAGAAGCGCCGCCCTAGGGCATTTTGCTCAAACACCGTCACCATCAATGCCCCCTTGAGCGCTACAGCATGATCCATCAAGGCTCGGCCCACGCCACGCCCCTGCCAAGGGGGATCGACAAACAGACCGCCGACCTCGCTGCTCGCCTCGGCATTGAGCAGGGACACAAATCCCGCGATCTGCCCCTGGTGTTCGTACACCCAGGTTTCGGCCATCGGCAGGTATTGGGTGGCAATGGCAAGACGTTCCTGGGCAAAGTGGGCGGCGGGCAAGAAACTGTGGGCGACGGTGGCGGCTCGCTGCCACACATCCAGCACCGCCTCGCAATCCTGGGGCTGATAGGGGCGCAGGCTCATGGCTGCCAGTCCTGTTTGAGACAGCCGTAGAGGTGGTGATCGACGTAGCGATCGTAGAGCCATTCCGCCTGGCGCAGGGTGCCCTCGTGGCGAAAGCCCAGCCGCTCAGGAATGCGTCGGCTGCGGTGGTTTTCGGTGGCGCAGGCAATCACCTGACGGTTTAGCCCCAGGCCCGTGAAGCCGTAGTCGACCAGGGCGCGACAGGCGGCGGTCATCAATCCCTGGCCCTGATGGGCTTCCCCCAGCCAGTAGCCAATCGTGCCGACGTGGTTGCTCCCGTCGAGGTGGTTGTAGCCGATGATGCCTGCGATCGCCCCGTGGTGACAAATCGCCGCGCCAAAGCCCTGGTTCTCGGCCTCCTGGCGCAAAAAAGACTGAATAAAGTGGCGGGTATTGTCGGCAGATTTCACCGTATCGAGCCAGGGCAACCACTGGCGCAGGTAAGCGCGGTTGGCCTCAGTCAGGGCAAATAGCTCATCGGCATCGGCTAGGCTCAAAGGCCATAGGCTAAGCGAGTCGGTAATGGGGTAGAAAAACATGATCGGCATCGCCAAGGGGTGATGGTTTTAGCCTAGGGGAACGGCGGCGCAGGGGCTTCCCACGGTCAGGCTCACCCGGTTGGGGGAGGGCAACCCCTCCAGGGCGATACCCAATAGCAGGTAGGAGCGCTATGGACGACTCGCCTAGGGTGTGAGGGTCGAGTTCAAGCCCAACCTCATGCTATTGGCCAACCGCTCCCGTCGTTCGAGATTGCCCCAGCGCCCTTCCGTGAGATCTCTAGACCCGTGGATTGCGGGTGCAGAAGTCGGGCTGTTTGCCTTGATCAGCGGCGGGGCCGGAGTGGCACTGCTCTGGTTTGTCGCCCAGGGCGAGGCGTCGCCTTACATCTATCCAAACTCTGCTATCCCGGCCCCAGCGCTGAGCAATCCAGCCCCGGCAGCATCCGTTGCCCGGCCCTGCGGCGATCGCAGCGGTGGGGTGGCCCAGGTGGCCATCACCTGCATTCCCGTGAACTAGCCCAGCCCCCGCAGCCTCATTTTTTCTACCCAAGGAGTCGTAATCCCATGCTGTCTAAATTAGGTTTAGGACTGGCCCTCTGCCTGTCCATCAGCCCATTCCAGGCGATCGCGTTCACCGCCGCCCCGTCACCCCTGCGACCACCCGCCGCCATGTCCCCATCCCCAGCGCTTTCTGCCGCCTTCACCACCGCCCTCGCCGCTGAAATGGATGCCTTTGTGCAGGCCCACGCCGACCACCGGCAGTTTATGGGCACCGTGCTGGTGGTACGCGACGGCGAAACCGTGCTGAGTCGGGGCTACGGCATGGCCGATTTAGCTCGTCAGGTAGCCCACAGTCCCGACACCCGCTTTCACATTGGCTCGGTGACCAAACAGTTCACCGCCGCCGCCATTCTGCAACTGCAAGACCAAGGCTTGGTGGATGTGCAAGCCCCCGTTGCCACCTATCTGCCCGACTACCCCAACCACGCCATCACCCTGCATCACCTACTCACCCACGCTGCCGGGCTTCCCAACCTCACCAGCTTCCCCGACTTTGCTGAGTGGATGGGTCAGCCCACCACTCTCGATGCGCTGATCGCCCGATTCCAAGATTTGCCCCTGGAGTTTGAGCCGGGCAGCCAGCACCGCTATAGCAACTCCGGCTATGTGCTGCTGACCAAGGTGATCGAAACTGTGTCGGGCCAATCCTACGCCGACTATATGACAGAGAATTTGTTCGCCCCGCTGGGGATGGAGAACACTGGCTATGACCTGTCGCCCGTCTCGGGTTTGGCCAGGGGCTACACCCGCAACGCGCAAGACTATCAGCCCGCCGCGCCGATCAATATGGCGGTGCCCCAGGGGGCGGGGGGGCTGCACTCTACTGTGGGCGATCTGGCGCGCTGGAACCAGGCTTTGTTTGGCGATGTTCCCGGCGATCGAGACATCTTGAGCCAGGGTGCGATCGCCGCCATGACTGCTCCCCAGGTCTCCCTTAGCCTTGCCGAAGCCCCCGGCCTCTCCTACGGCTACGGGCTGGTGATCGATCACGAGTCTGAACCACCCCGCATTGGCCACGGCGGCGGCATCAATGGCTATGTCAGCAGCCTGCTTTACCTGCCAACGCAGGACGCAACGATCGTGGTGCTCAGCAATGTGGAGTCGATTAACCCCGAGCAGATTTCGGCGGGCCTGGCGGCCATTTTGCTAGGAGAAGCCTACGATCTACCCCAGGCGCTCGATACAGTAACGGTGGATGCGACCGTGCTAGAGCGCTACGTGGGCACCTACCAACTGGCCCCGGAGTTTCAGATCGTCGTCACCTTATACGATGGGCAACTGTATGCCCAGGGCACGGGACAACCGGCGATCGCTCTCTATCCCGCCTCTGACACCGAGTTCTTCGCCCTTGCTCCTGAACTGCGCATCGTCTTTACCCCCACCGCCAGCGGCGCAGTGGAGAGCCTGACCCTGATTCAGGGCGGCCAAAACACCGTGGCCCCCAGATCAGTCCCTCGGTAAGGTAAAAAAATCTTGAACCCTAGTCCGTTTAGCCAACTAATGCGGGTATACCCCTAGGGTTCATAGCCCCAGTTCAGCCCTCACCCCTTGATGATTTCCCCCCTCCCCAAAGCGTGCCATGAAAGAACTGACAACAACCCTAGACATCAAGGCCTCGCCCCAGGCAATTTGGCAAATTTTGACGGATTTTTCGGCCTTCGAGCAGTGGAACCCCTTCATTCAATCCATCAGCGGGCGGGCGGTGCAGGGCACCAAGCTAGAGGTGCACATCCAGCCCCCCGGTGGCCAGGGAATGACCTTCAAGCCCACAGTGCTTGTAGCTGAGCCGGAACGAGAATTTGTCTGGCTCGGCCATTTCCTGATGCCAGGGCTATTCGATGGCGAACATCGGTTTCGCCTTGAACCGCTAGAAGACAATCGCACCCAGTTTACCCAAAGTGAACGGTTTGGAGGGCTGCTGGTGCCGCTGCTAGCCAAGGATCTCGACACCAAAGTGCGTCAGGGTTTTGAGGCAATGAACCAGGCGCTTAAAACTGGAGTTTGTTCAAATAGTGTGAGCTAAAGCTAGGAAAGTGGTAGTGACGTGAACTTGCAAAGCACTACCACCTA
>PYGV01000226.1 GCA_003022385.1 filamentous cyanobacterium CCP3
TATCAATGCGGTGGGGTTCACGCTAATTATTCCGCTGATTTACCCCTACGCAGTGGAGTTTGGCCTCAGCGACTTTCAGGCCAGCCTGCTGACTACGGCCTACGCGGCGGCGCAGTTTATCGCCACTCCCATTCTGGGGCGACTGTCCGATCGCATCGGCCGCAAGCCCCTATTAATTGTCAGTTTGCTGGGCACCGTGGCGGCGAATGTGATGGCGGGGCTGGCCCCAGCCGCCTGGATGCTGTTTGTGGCCCGTATTCTCGACGGAATCACGGGCGGCAATACGTCGATCGCCCAGGCGATTGTGGGCGACATTACCACACCAGAGCAGCGGGCGCGGGCCTACGGCATTTTTGGGGCGGTGTTTCGGCTGGGGTTTGTGGTGGGGCCGCCCCTGAGCTACGTGGCGCAGCTGGTGCCGCCACTGCCGGGGTTTACCAGCCTGGGCATGGGGTTTTTGTTTTCGGCGGCGATCGCCCTATTCGCTGCCCTGCTCTGCCTGCTGCTGCTGCCCGAAACGCTGGAGAACTGCTGCGACACGTTCCGAATTTCCTGGCGCGATTTTGGTTTTGGGCGGCTGGCCAGGTCGGCCACCGACGGTCGGTTTGGCCGCATTTTCTGGCTTACGTTCTTTAGCGGCTTTACCTTTACGATCTTTACCTTTGCCTTTCAGCCCTTCTTTCTCACAGTGCTGGGGCAAGACGCCCGCAACCTGGCGATCATGTTTGCGGCGGTGGGGATCATTGGCTTTGTCACCCAGGTGTTTGCCCTCGAACCGCTGCGGCAGCGGTTTCGGCTGGTGCAGATTTTGGCCGGGGCGCTGGCGGTGCGGGGCCTTTTGTTTTTGCTGATGCCCGCATTCCCCAATATTGTGGCCTTTGTGGCGATCGCGGTGGTCTTCAGCGCCGTCAACTCGTTCCCCATGCCGCTGATTGATGCGCTGCTGTCGCTCAACAGCGGCCCCCGCGAGCAGGGCGAGGTGCTGGGGCTAAATGCCTCGTATTTGAGCATTTCCAATGCGATCGGCCCGGCCACCGCAGGGCTACTGGTCAGCATCAGCTACAGCTTCCCGTTTTGGATTGCCGGGGCGCTGACCCTGCTGACCGCCTGGTTTGCGCTGTCGCTCTCTGGGCGCGGCACGGCAAAGGTGTGAAAGACTTACGACTACAGCTATCCAGACACACCAGCGGCTCGATCGCGCCGACGCTTGCTTTATGATCTAACCGCAGACACTACGGATAGTTCTATGCTAGCCCTCCTCAATCGATGCAAGTTTTTCTGTCTGGCCCTGGGCCTGGGTTGCGTGGCGCTGATGGCCTGCCCCGGCTCTGCCTTTGCCCTCAGCACCCAGGCCGAGCTAATCGACAACAGCGGCAAACCCATTGGCACGGTGGAGGTCGAGCAGGGGCACAAAGGGGTTTTGGTGAATATCCAGGCCAAAGACTTGCCCCCTGGCTACCACGGCATGCACTTCCACGCCGTGGGCGACTGTTCAGACCTGGCGACGTTTAAATCGGCGGGCGGGCATGTGAACCCTTTTGATACGCCCCACGGGTTTCGCAACCCTGACGGTCCCCACGAGGGCAATTTGCCCAACCTGGTGGTCGCCGCCGATGGCACTGTGGAAGTTGAGCTGTACAGCGACCTGGTGGAGCTAGATGCTGGCCCCGCCAAGCTACTCGATGACGACGGCACGGCGCTGATCATCCACACCGACAAAGACGACCACTACTCGCAGCCCATCGGTGGTTCCGGCGGGCGCATTGCCTGCGCGGTAATTCAATAATTAATAAATAGATTTGAATATTGCAGCAGTGATTGGTGGGGGCATTACAGTGCAATGCCCCTACGCCGGACCTGTCCTTTTCCCACAAATGCACACAGCCTCAGCCCGCAATTGGGGCTGAGGCTGTGTGCATTTGACGCTACGCTTCTGAGACTGGCTTATACCAAATCCGATTCATACAACCCCGATTTGAAACCGATACCTCGTAGGGAGCATTGCAGTGCAATGCCCCTACAAACCGGGGCTATACAGATAGGATTTCGTATTAGAAGCTCCTAGCGGCGCTTTCCGCCTGGACGGCTCTCAGGTCATAGCGATCGAGGTTCATCACCTTATCCCAGGCGGCTACAAAGTCGTGCACAAACTTTGGCTGCGAGTCCGAAGCGCCGTAGACTTCTGCCAGGGCGCGGAGCTGGGAGTTGGAGCCAAAGATCAGGTCAACGCGGGTGGCGGTCCACTTGTGGTCGCCGGTTTTGCGATCGCTGCC
Organism: filamentous cyanobacterium CCP3; assembly: GCA_003022385.1. GTDB lineage: Bacteria > Cyanobacteriota > Cyanobacteriia > Phormidesmidales > Phormidesmidaceae > Nodosilinea. The sequence continues at coordinate 2,274 of PYGV01000226.1, forward strand.
CTTGAACTCATACTCATCCTCGGAGGTTGCCTTCCAGGTGGTGCCCAAGTCGAGCAGGTTGACGAAGAAGTCGTTGGTTAGGGTTTCGGGGCGATCGGTGAAGACGCCGTGCTGATACCCGCCAAAGTTTGTGCCCAGCACCCGCAGTCCGCCCACCAGCGCCGTCATTTCAGGGGCTGACAGGTTTAGCAGCTGCGCCCGGTCAATCAGCAGTTCCTCCAGCGATTCGGTGTGCCTGCCGCTGGTGTAGTTGCGGAAGCCGTCGGCGGTCGGCTCCAGGGGTTCGAAGGCTTCCACATCGGTTTTGTCTTGCGAGGCATCGGTGCGCCCTGGCGTGAAGGGCACCGTCACGTCGTGACCGGCATGCTTCGCCGCCTGCTCAATGCCCGCGCAACCGCCCAGCACAATCAGGTCGGCGATCGACACCCGCTTGCCGCCCGACTGCGAGTGGTTAAACTCCTGCTGAATGCCCTCCAGGGTTTGCAGCACCGTGGCCAACTGATCGGGCTGGTTGACCTCCCAGCTTTTCTGCGGTTCGAGACGAATGCGGCCCCCGTTGGCACCGCCGCGCATGTCAGAGCAGCGGAAGGTGGAGGCCGACGCCCAGGCGGTCGAAACGAGCTGGGAGACAGACAACCCCGAAGCCAGAATCTTTTGCTTCAGGGAAGCAATATCCTGCTCGTCAACCAGCTCGTGATCAACAGGGGGAATAGGATCTTGCCACAGAAACTCTTCTTGCGGTACTTCGGGGCCAAGATAGCGCGATCGCGGCCCCATGTCGCGGTGGGTGAGCTTAAACCAGGCCTTGGCAAACTGCTCGGCAAACTCATCCGGGTTGTCGCGGTAGCGCTGGGCGATTTGGTTGTAGACGGGGTCCATTTTCATCGACATATCCGCCGTGGTCATCATCGGAGCGTGCCGCTTTGACGGGTCGTGGGCGTCGGGCACCGTGCCCGCCCCCGCATCGCCCTTGGGCTTCCACTGCCAGGCCCCAGCGGGGCTCTTGGTCAGCTCCCAGTCATACTTAAACAGGGTTTCGAGGTAGCTGTTGTCCCACTGGGTGGGCGTGGGCGTCCAGGCTCCCTCAATGCCGCTGGTGATCGCATCGACACCGACTCCGGTGTTGAACTTGCTCTTCCAGCCCAGGCCCTGATCGACGATGGTGGCCCCGCCAGGCTCAGGCCCAACGTGGGACTCTTCGCCCGCCCCGTGGCACTTGCCAAAGGTATGCCCGCCAGCGGTCAGCGCGACGGTTTCCTCGTCGTTCATCGCCATCCGCTTAAAGGTTTCGCGAATGTCGCGCCCTGAACCCAGCGGATCAGGTTCCCCGTCTGGCCCCTGGGGGTTGACGTAGATCAGGCCCATTTGCACAGCGGCGAGGGGGTTCAGCAGCACGCGATCGCCCTCGTAGCGCTCATTGCCGAGCCACTCTTTTTCGTTACCCCAGTAGATATCGACCTCGGGTTCCCAGACATCCACGCGCCCGCCCGCAAAGCCCAGCGTCTTGAAGCCCATCGACTCCAGGGCGCAGTTGCCCGCAAAGATCATCAGGTCGGCCCAGGAAATTTTGTTGCCGTATTTCTGCTTAATCGGCCAGAGCAGCATGCGGGCTTTGTCGAGGTTGGCGTTGTCGGGCCAGCTGTTGAGGGGTTCAAACCGCTGACTACCCGAGCCCGCCCCGCCGCGACCGTCGCCAATCCGGTAGGTGCCAGCGCTGTGCCAGGCCATCCGAATGAACAGCGGCCCGTAGTGGCCGTAGTCGGCGGGCCACCAGTCTTGCGACGTGGTCATTAGCTCATAGATGTCCGCCCTCAGTGCCGCCAAATCGAGACTCTTAAACGCCTCAGCGTAGTTAAACGACTCATCCATCGGGTTGGACTTGGCTGAGTGCTGGTGGAGCATGTTCAAATTTAGAGTATTTGGCCACCAGTCTCGGTTAGACGTGCCGAGTCGAGACTGAGGCCCGGCCAGGACAGGGCATTTGCTGGCGCTGCTGGCACCGTTGGGTACCGCAGACTGGGGCGTACCAGCGGCCATTCCTTCTGCACTACTCGACGCCAGGACAGATGTCACGGCGCGCCAGATTTCCATTAGCTTCCCGCTCATGGGGAACGGACATCTCATTGGGCTACTCGTCATAATTCTTTCCCTGTTGTGGTTTCACGAGCACTAAGTCGTACTCGTTACGACTTTAATAGAGCAAGCCTACATCAATCACCTGGGCTTTGCAGCATTCAAAATGATTAGCATTTACAACTCGTAATATTCTGCTGGGGCAGATTTGTGAATACCGTCATGCTTTTTGCCTGAGTACATCTGCTTAGACAGAAAGCATCGTCCGCCACATCTGCATCACCACAGCCGTCTGCTCTGGCTGCCTAGCCTCTGGGTTGATGTAGTTCAACATGGTTTCGGCGTTAGAAACCACTGGCATGGCCTCAAAGCCGTGCCGCTCTACAAACATTTTTTCAATTACTCCATCTTTTACCAGCATGGAATAGCGCCAGGAGCGGTGCCCCATTCCTAACTCAGAAAGGTCTACCATCATCCCCATAGCACGGGTAAAACTACCATTCACATCGGGAATAAAACGCACCTGGTCGGCGCCTTCTTCTTGAGCCCAAGCCGCCAGAGAAAATGGATCGTTCACCGCGATGCAAAGGATATCATCAATTCCATTGGCTCGAAATGCCGGGGCGTATTCGTTGTAGCCTAACAACTGAATCGGGGAATACGGACAGGTAAAAGCACCCAGCACCGAGAACGCCACTACGGTTTTGCGATCGAATAGATCCGCCGTTGAGAGGTCATATTCACCTGCATCTGAAAACATGCGAAACGTTGATTGAGGGACATTGTGACCTTCACGGTTGCATGACATTGGCCCATCTCCTTACTCGCATTTACTGTTAGTTAAGCCTGCTCAACTGCGAGATTAGTGAGTAGAAATACTACTCAAAAACAATGACTTGCCCTCAAACCTGCTAAAGGAAGGGTTGCAGGTCACCACGGTCAAACAACCGTTACCTCAAAACGATGACTCGTGCCACCAGTTTGGCCCTAGGCTTGCGCCTAGGACCAAACCTGTTGAGTTTCCTGTACAAATTTGAGGAGTTTACCTAAATATTAGGAACTCAAGTCTGCATTAAGTCATACTTGCTACGAGTTTGTATGCTGTCAGCTTAAATCAAGCAAACCTTGCTTGGGTGTAAACAATAAAAGTGTTTTGCAACCTGTAATATCTCTACAAACTGGAATTTGTCTACCGCTGGGTATAGACCTTCAGCCCAAAATCAGGGCATGGTACGAAGGTCAGCCAGAGCAGCCCAACGGCTGTGCATATCGTCGAGACGTTCCCCATTCTCAGCCGGTGGGGGGTTCCAGTAGGTGCATGGCCTGTGCGGTGATGGGGAAGCGCTTAAGGGTGAAAGGGCTGCCCTGGAGGCTGCGATCGCTCAAGGGGTTTCAGGCAAAGGTTATTGAGATGTCACGGAGAGGCGGGTTGAACCAGGGCAGGGTGAGGGCGCAGCGCCCCTGGCGACCCTGGGCCGGAGGGGTGGTTCTGGTTCTCATGTTGATGGCCCCCGGTGCCAAGCTACAGGCTCAAGATGAGATTAGCCCTGAAGAAACGGCACCAGTACCAACGCTACCTGCGCCGACAGAAGCCTCCCCGGAATCGCGCAAAGAGGGGGTGTTCTTTGCCGATGTGCTGGTGCGGGGCCAGCCAGTATTTCAGGTAGGGAGTTTGACGGGGCTAAGCGCCAGCGATCGCGCCCAGATTATCAATCGCCGCATTGCGGGACTGCTGAGCCAAGATCAGCCCCTAGACAATGTCACCGTGCAGATGGACGGCGATCGCCAGATTGCTTTGCTGACGGTGAATAACCGGGTGCTGATGACCGTCACCCAGCAAGATGCCACCGATTTTGACACCACGGTAGACGCCCTGGCGCAGCAGTGGGCCGATCGCCTCAACGAGGTGATTGCCCAGCCCAACCTGGCCATTGATGTGCTGCAGCGGCTGGAGGGGACCGGGCGGCAGCTGGTGGACGACACCTTTGTGCTGCTGCCGTCGCTGATCGGGGCGCTGATTTTGGTGGGCATTACCTGGATGGTGGCCAAGGGCGTGCGGCGGGTGGGACTGCTGTGGGCCGAGCAAACTGAGGGCGATCGCAGCACTGAGATTTTAATTGGCCGGCTGTGCTATGGCGGCGTCTGGGTACTCGGCAGCGTGGTGGCCCTGGGGGTACTGGGCCTCAACTTTGCCACCCTGCTCGGCACCCTGGGGCTGACCAGCGTAGCGATTGGCTTTAGCCTCAAAGATGTGCTCAGCAACTATATTTCGGGCGTCATCTTGCTGGCTGCCCGCCCCTTTCGCATCAACGATCAGGTGGTGATTGGCAACTACGAAGGCACAGTGGTTCAGGTTCAGCTGCGGGCCACCACCATGCGCACCTACGACGGGCGGCTGGTTTATATTCCTAACCAGCAGGTGTTTCAGAGCAGCGTGGTCAATAATACCGACTCCCCCGTGCGGCGTAGTGAGGTAACGGTGGGTATCGACTACGATGCCGATATCAGCACCGCTCGGCAGGTGATTCTTGAGGCACTGAAGCAGATTAAGGAAATTGAGCCCGATCCACCGCCGCTGGTTTTAATTGAGGAGCTAGCGGCCAGTACCGTAAACCTGGTGGTGCGGTTTTGGGTGAATTCTCGTCGGCAGTCCTATTTGCAGGTGACGTCGGCCGCCGCTCAGGTGATTAAAGAACAACTTCAGGCGGCAGGGGTGGACATGCCCACCGAAATCTATACGCTGACCTTCCGCGATGGCCCATGGCCGGTCTCAGACCAACAGGCTGCGGTGAAAGCCTTTGACGTGATCGCCAGCGAAATGGGGCCTGAGGATGGGCGATCGCAGGAGGAGGAGCGATCGGAAACCAAGCCCGAGACCCCTCGGGTCGATCCTGAGGATTTGGGGATTAGCGAGGCGCGCCCCAGTGCTGAATCCTAGCGCTGTCAGTCTGTGATCCGCGCCCTGCTCGTCTATTGATTACAGGCGGTCTTTATTCTTGGCTCGAACGCGATCGTACAGCCCTTCCATCGCTGCAATGAACGAGTTGTCGCGACTCCAAAAGGCGGGAAAATCCCCCTGCTTTTTGACCAAAATGGCCGGCACCGCCGAGGGCGTTGCCACCTCAATCGTCTGGGGCAGGCGCTTCTCCCCCTGCCAAAACTCCTTCAGGCTGGAAGCTGGAGCGTCGATCGTTTGAGGCTGGGTGTAGTAGTGCTCCACCGGCTCAGGGGGGCGCTGCTGAGCCGACAGTTCTGCCGAGAGGGCCTGACCCAGAGGCGACTTGGCCAGCTCAGTCTTGAGGGCATCGCGCGACAGACCGCGTAGCTCAAACAGCAGAAACGGATCGCGATCGAGTTCGGCGGCAATCAGGTAGTAGACCCCGGCGATGTGCTTACAGGGGTTGCTGTAATCGGGGCATGAGCATTTAGTCTTAAAGTCTTTACCGCTGGCGGGCAGCAGGTTCAGGCCCAAGGTTTCAAAGCTGTCTTCGATGTTGTCGGGGATTTCGTTCAGCAACAGCCGAGAAATCAGGCTGGCTTTGGAGGCGATGAGGGCGATCGCAGCGGCCCACTTGGCTTTGCTAATCGGCGCAAAGTCAATGGTAGTGGTGTACAGCGGCTCTTTCGTCACCCCAAAGTAGGGGTTCACCGACCCACGCACCTTGGCCGTGACCAGGCCACCGTCAATCTCAAAGCTCTTGACCTTGCCGCCGCTGGCGTAGGATCGGCCCCGCTGCAATCGGCCCGAGTCGGTCAGGCGCTCGATCGCATCGATAAATCTCTTTCCCCACCAGGTGCGGCTAAAGTTTGCCATCGCTAGCCTCCAGTGCTGGCTTTATTGTAGGTGGAGAGAGGGGTAGAATAGGCATATTTCCCCTATCTGCCGCTATGTCGATGCAAGTTACCATCGAACTGCCTGAATCTGTGATTCGTCAACTGAGGCAAATTGCGGCAGCGACTCAACAATCGATCGAAGCTTTGGTCGCTCAAAGTGTGCTCAGCAACCTTCCACCTTCTGCAGAAAACGCTCCGCCAGAACTACAGGCTGAATTGCTAGCAATGCAAACCCTCAGCACTGATGAGTTGTTGGCTATTGCCCAAGCTCAAGCCGAACCTGCCCAATGGCATCAACATTTTGAACTCTTGGAACAAAATAAAGAGGGCCAGCTTTCACTGGATGAACGACAGGAACTGACCGATTTAAGACAGATTGCCGATCACCTCATGCTGCGTAAAGCGTATGCCTGGGCACTGCTGCGCTGGCGAGGCCAAAAGTTGCCCAAGTTAACTGAATTACCTATAGCGGTTCTCATTCGGATGAGGTACAGTAACAGTCATTTGTGAACCAGCTGCGAATATCTTTTAAAGTGACTTGAGAATAAGCAGATTCAATCGCTTCTTTTAGGGCTTGATAAGTCCGTGCGCCAACTGAATCTAAGATGGTCTTGACCTTTGACCAAAACGGTTCAATGGGCGAGAAGTCCGGCGAATAAGGCGGCAGAAACATGAGTCGCG
>PYGV01000227.1 GCA_003022385.1 filamentous cyanobacterium CCP3
GCCCTAATTGACTTGGCTCAAAGATGAGTTTTGTACGAAATTAGTAGTAGCCGATGGGAAGTCTAGGGTTATCGGTTTTTGTGTGGCTATGAAAAATCAGAAGATCCACCCTATTTGGTGGTTGATTGGGTTTTCGGTGTTTATAGGGTTAGCTAACCATGATTGGAATGGCGAGGTATCCGCACCAACAAACAGAGCAGAGGCTTTGACCGATGCTATTAACGGCATGACAGATTTAGATGCCCATGGAGATATGACCTGGCGACCACAGTATGCAGCAGCGATGGAAAGCCTTGATACCAATTGCTCAGAGCCGCTTTCAGATGTGCTGAGGCTGGCCTATAGTGAGACTCAAAAAAGGGGAGAGGAGGGGTCACAATTTGCCATATTAAATGAGCTAGAAGATACCGTTTATATGATTGAGCAATCAAATCAAAGCCCGGTTTTATGTGCTCCTCTTATTGGTCAAAGCTCTTATTGAGCATAAAAAACCCCGGCTGAGAGTCCGGGGTGTGGTGCATAGAGTGCAAAGGTACTATACTACGAGAGTCCTCAGAGAGGACATGCAAGTTAGTTCCTTTGGTGATGTTAGCCGCCCCTCGCCCTTTTGGGCCGGGGGCGGTTTGGTTTTATCCCTAACATCCGGATCGCTATTGCGATGGGCGAGCAGCCGCCCCTGCATTTGGGGCAGTCTGCTTCACCTAATTCCCACTCGTAGTCATGTTCTGGGCAGTAGGGCATAGTTCACCGCTTCTTTTCAACGTAGGGTGTGCCGTCGTCGTTTTGGCCCATATGGAAGGTGCCGACATCGGTTTCGATCACGGCATCTTGCCAAACGTCTACGCCTTTGTATTCGGCTTCTGTAGCCCCTAGCTCTTCTTTTGCGTAGTCCTCAAACGCTCGTTTGTCTGATTCCTCATCCAATTCAAAAATAGGGGGCCTGGGCCGATCTTCTTTGTTGATTTCAGTCATCGTTGGGTACCTCAATAAATGACAACTCTTTAACCAGGGCCTGCACCGCTGCTTTATGCAGTAGGCGCTCGTTGTAACTGCGCCACCTGGGTTCTTTAGGCGGCATCGCCTTCTCCCTCCCAGGCCAGATCGAACTGCTTGTGGGGCATAAGGCGGCGCAGGGTGGCGAGCTGGGCCTCGGCCAGGGGCCGATCGCCACACGCGCCACACGGCACCCACTGATGCCCCCGCAGAATGTAAAGCTGCCAGGGCTTGCCAGATGGGCGCACGGATTCGGCCCCCGGAGAGGGGGCGTTGCAATTGGTTAGCATTGACTAAGTTCCTGTTTACGAGATAGACAGTGGACTAAAGGGGTTTGCTTGGACGGCGGCCCCTTTTTTACTCGGATTTAGGCGGGTGGTAAGCCTCAGCAAGCTGCTGAACAGTCCAGTTGAGAACTGTGCAGAGAGCCGCGACCTGATCAAAGTTCAGTCGCGGCTCTCTTTCGTAGCTGAACCACCGATAAACGGAGCGCTCACCAACCCCAACGGCGTCAGCAACCGCTTTGTTCGTCAGACCTAGCTCCTTGATTCTTTCGATCACCTTCACGGCTCTTTCTTGAGACATTTCACGACCAGGCGGATCATGTCCGCTTGGCCATGCTACGCTAAGCATAACATGACCAAACGGACATGGTGGACATTCACTCAGCGGAATTGCTTCCCGGCGTCTCCGCTGAGTGACCCCAATTATCCCAAGCACGGGACACTCACCCATGAAAGCTTCAGTCAGGCCACAGCCACATCCGAATAGGCACTAAAAAAACGGCGATCGCCTTCTGAGGGGGCGATCGCCGTTTTTATGCTTCGTCATCGTTACCTACCGAGTTTACCAATGACCCAAGACAAGCTGACTCACACCGTTCCACTGCGCATTGCCGAGATGGAAACCCTTAAACAGCTGCTGGTGGAGGTTTCATACATTTCTACTGATGACTGTCTTGCCCTCCCCGAGGATTATTTCGAACCTCGGGCAAAGCCAGTCATAGAGCGCTTAAGCGAAGCGATTGAAGCAGCCAAGTTGAAAGAGCAGCAGTACGAGCAGGCCATAAAGCTTGAGCGGGGTGAGGCATGACCTACCCCCAAGGCCCCGATCTCGTCAAGCGACTCACCCGCATAGAGAACCAGCTCGAAGCGCTGCGACGGGCCGAAATCGTGATCCTGCAAGAGCTGACAAGTCTCTACCACCGCGAGACCATTACCGAGCACTCTGTGCAGCTCCTGCTGGCCCAGCTCGAAGCCCTGAAATCGATAAGGCCTAAAAAAAACGGCGATCGCCCCTAAGCAAGCGATCGCCGTTTTTGTTCTACCGGGGGTTGCAGCCCCTTTTTTTTTCTACCCCAACAGCCATAGAGAGCTATCGAAGGAAACATTATGACATTTTGCATCACCGATTTTGTAGAGTTCGACACTAGCGGTAGAGCCGTCTGCCCCAGCTGTGCACTAGACGGTAAAGCCAGCAAAAAGAATCTGTCATTGCTGGCCACCGGAGCCTACAAATGTTTTCGCGGTTGCACCTCCGACCAGATACGCAGCGCGATCGGGGCTGAGAAGGTTTCGCCACCGCCACCGGCGAGCACCCCGGCGGCACCGGCGGCAAAGGTGCTGGTCTCACCGGCGAAGGTCAAAGAGGCCACCGCTCGCCTACTCAATCAGAGCACCCACGCTATCAAATGGCTCATAGACCGGGGTATCACCCCAGAGATGGCCGAGCACTACCGCCTGGGCGTTGTGCGGGCCAGAGTGGGCGACTCTACCAAGCCCAGCAAATTTTGCCATCTGATGTCGATCGGCATCCCCATCCCCAATGCCGACGGCACCGCCTACTTCCAAAAGAAACGAGTCTCACCCTGGCTCGACGAAAGCGAGCACCCAGACGGCTACCAGGCGTGGAGCCAGTATGGCATTCCTCAGATGGTCTACACCACCCACCAGCCTGAGGCCCCTACCGCCACCTGGCTGTGTGAGGGCGAATGGGACGCCATCGCCCTGGGCTGGGCTGTACGTCATTCTGCGCTGAAAAATGACGTACAGGTTAGCTGTTTCACCTGCGGGGCAGGGAACGTGCCCCCCGAGGCCGAGCTAGACCGCCTCACCGGCGACGTGGTGGTGTTCTATGACATCGATGCCCCTGGGGCCAAGGGAGCCGCTAAAGTGGCCGCCCGGTTAAAGGAGCGGTGCAGGGTGGCCACCGTGCCCACCACCGGCGACGACAGCCCCGAGGGATGGGACATCAGCAACGCGATCGCCGCTGGGCTGTTCGATGCCATTGCGATCGCCGCCAACGATGCCCCACCGTGGGAGCCCCCCAAAGGAGACAACCCATTGCGATCGCGCCTCATCACCAACGATCAGCTAATGGAGCGCGCCCCCGACTACACCGACTGGCTAGTCGATGACATTATCACCGCCGATGAACTCTTTTTGCTGGCCGCCAGCCCCAGGGCAGGGAAGTCGCTGCTGGCCATGACCCTATCGAAGGCCGTTGCCACCGGCGGCCGCTTCCTGGGTCGCCCCGTCAGCAAGGGTGCAGTGCTCTATGTGAGGTGTGAAGACTCCGAGACCAAAACCAAAGAGCGAGAGCTAAAGCAGGGCTGGCCACCCGGCATCCCTGTCTACTGGATTGATAAGTTCAAACTCTCAGAGCTGCCCCACCTGGCCCAGCTGGTGGAGGAGCTGGGCGTTCGCCTGGTGGTGCTCGATACGCTCAGCCGCATTCGAGACAGCGCGATCAGCGAGAGCAGCGCCGAAATGTCGCAGCTGCTGGAGCCATTGCAGGAGATGTGTAAGCGCTACCGCTGCGCCACCCTGTTGGTACACCACACAGGGAAGGTCAACGTCAACAACGCGGGCGACATCGACGTGTTCGACACGATCAGGGGCAGTAGCGCCATCAGGGCCACATGCAGGGGCACGCTCATCCTGGCCGCCGACGAGCGCAACTACCGCCTGGCCGTCGAGAACGGCTGGGGCAAGCTAGACCTGCAGATCATCCTCGACGCCAACACGCTTGAATGGCGCTTGCTAGGCAATTGGATGGGGCCAAACGTCGACGTGAGCCAGAAGGATCGAGTGCTCGAGTTCATGAACCAGGTGGCGGCCGCCAGCATCGACCAGATAGCCGAGGCGACCAACCTCCCCAAAAAATCGCTGTATGAGGTGCTCAAGCGGCTGCAGTCCGAGGACTTAATCGAAAAGCACGGCGAGCGAATGCAGGCCGTCTACATTCGCAGCGCGGCCACGCAGATGAAGCTGCTCGAAAAGACGATCGCCCTCGACGAGCCAATTCAACAACCGCCCCAAATTGATCACCCCCCCCTCCAAATTGATCACCCAACTGGCACATTTGAGCAGTCAAGTGGCACATTAGGGGCAATTCAACAGATTCAACATGTTGAATCCGTGTTGAATGGCTCAAATCCAGACGGCGTAAAGGATAGAGGGTCGATTCAACAAAATACTTTTTGTGCCTTACCTTCTGAAAAAGTGATCAATCCGGAGAAAAGTGATCAAAAAAATGATCACCCCCCCCTACCCCCCACACCCATAGATTTGTTGAATAGAACGCCGGAAGCTATACAGGACAAGGGTTTCGGGATTCAACAGCAATTCAACACGGATTCAACACGTGATCAACGGCCACCTGAAGTGTGGCTCTACTGCACCCAAATAGAAACCGCTGTAAGGCTTGAACGGCGGGGCTTAGAGATGTCTCGGGTCTACGTTCCCGGCCTCGGATCACGCCAATTCAACAACGAGTGGCTACAGCCCCTTGTTGAACCCGCTGTTGAACTGGGAGGTGAGGGCGATGCTTAGCCAATTCCTTTCCCGTATTGCCCGGGGTGAAATGCCCTGCCTGGTCATCAGCCACGACTCAGACGTTTTTTACGGTGAAGCGGCGATCCACCTGTGGATCAACTGGACTGGCTCCTCCTACCTGCTGCGCCAGGGCGACCCCCCTTGGCGCTTTGCCGATGGGGAGATCCCGTTTTAGATGCCCAGGACGCCTAACCGGCGCACCATCCCCCTCGATCGCCTCGCTCAGGTTTGGGCCGCCTATTGCGAGTTCCGGCGGGGGCAGATTGCGCCCTCGACCTACGCCCGCGACTACAACAAATTCACCCAGCGCCTAAAGCGAATGCAGCGCGAGGCCCCCCAGCTCCGCAACGCCATCGCTATCCGCGACTGGCTACTGGCTAACTACAGCGTCGACAGCACCCGGCGCACGATCCAACAGTTCAACGCCGCCTGTAGATGGGCACAGGAGAGCGACATGCTACAGAAAAACCCGTTTGCCGGAGTGGGCCGCCACCTAAAGGCCCCTCGACCTGGAGAGGATAACTGGGCCGCCTTCACCCTCGAAGAGCGCGATCGCATTATCGCGGCCTTCGACGAGCAGGCCCCCTACTATGCCCCGTGGGTCCGGTTTCTCTTTTGGACGGGCTGCAGGCCCGAGGAAGCCGCCGCCCTCAATTGGGGACACGTGGCCCCAGACTGCCGAGAGATATTAATCGCTGAGGCCCTGCCCCAGGGCCAGAAAGAGGCCCAGCACACCAAAACGTACAAAACTACCCGGTTCCCCTGTGGTGACCGCCTGGCGCGTCTGCTGCGCCAGCAGCGGCCCTATGATGGTTGCCGCGATGGGTGGGTGTTTCCGGGCAAAGAAGGCGGCTCCATGCACTACACCAACTTCCAGACCCGGTTTTGGAAGCCGATCGTTAAGGAGCTGGCCGAGAAAGGAGACATCGCTTTCTATTTGACCCAGTACCACACGCGCCACACCTGGATCACCGGAGCCCTTGAGGCTGGCGTCAGTGTGCAGGATGTGAGCTACCTGGCCAGGGTGAGCACAGCCATCATTTACAAGCACTACGCCGCCCGCGCCAGGCGGCCCATAATTCCAGAGTTCTGATTGGGGGAATTTCCCCCAATTTTGGCCATGAACTAAAACGGGACTAAAAGGGCGAACTGGCACAAGGGCAAAACCCTCATGTTCTCGTTATCAAAAGGGTGACATGAGGACATCGCCACCGAAACGGCAAAAGCCCCTTCAGAGAAGGGGCCTAGACCTCATATCGCGCCGTTGAATAGTTGCTTCACATAGCAACATATCAGGGTATTTTATTGCTCTTGTGGAGCTACGATTATGCCAGGAGGCGGACTTGAACCGCCGACACGAGGATTTTCAGTCCTCTGCTCTACCAACTGAGCTATCCCGGCGAGGGAGCGCGAATTTCAGCGCTCACTTAAGATAGCAAGCTGGGGTCACACCTGACAAGACTGTAGGGAAAAAATGCTGGCGATCTCTACTGCACCTCTCGCAGGCGGGCCACCTTGAGGTAAAAATTGCCTGCTCCCTGTCCGGCGTAGGCCTGCACCCGAACCGTATAGGCACCCGACTCGTTGATGCGGGCAAAGAGTAGGGAGTTGGTGGTGCCATCGGGGCCGTCGTCGTTTTCGCCCATGGTGACGCCATCTTTGTTCATCAGAACCACCAGGGTGTCGAATTCATCAGAGATGACATCGATCGCAACCTGGTCACCAGCCTCAAGGTTGACCGTATAGTCGCGGGCAAAGCCCCCGGTTCCTGTGGGAATATCGCGATCGCTCAAGGTGTCATTCACTTCGCGCGAGGCTGGCAGCACAATAGGCGTGTAGACAGCCGTTTGTGCCCTGGCTGGCAGCGCCGTGGCCAAAGTCGTCAGCGCTAAGGGAAGCAGTAGGTGGTGCCGGAGGCGAAGGTGAAAGTGCATATATTCTTGTGAAGATGGGAGATTAGCGTTGCCAAAGGGCATGAGGTCGTGCCCATTATGGCTTAGATCTCTAAATTGCTCCGGGAACTAAAAAAGTCTACACATACTCAGTCGCTCTCAGTCGCGTCACCAGGGAGGGCGGCTGGCGGTGGCTCAGTCCCAGTGATGGGCCATGAAAACTGAGGTTTTGGTTGCGTCGTTTCTCAATTTCGTTGCTACACTCACAGACGACAAACCCGTAGGTATGCCGCCCTTGTCCATGCTGGAGCGCCGCCGCTATCGTTCAAGACCCCCATCACTCAAGGCTAGGCGCAGACGACGAGCGCTGCGGCGGCGGGTGTTAACGACGATGGCGCTGCTCAGCAGCACTTTCTTGCTGCTGGCCTTTCGAGGGGCCAGTGAGTACTGGCGACAGCCCCTGGAGTTCACGCAGCGTCCGGTGGGGCAAATCGTCAATCGGGCTGAGGTCGCCACTGGCATTCGCCAAATTCAAACCGCCAATGGTCGCCCGACCCTCACCCCTCTGCCCCTAGCCGAGGAGGTCTGGACCTGCGAAGTGGTGGTAATTGGCGGCACTTTGGGAGGGGTTGCCGCCGCGGCCCAGGCGATGAAGACGGGCGTGACGACTTGTTTGATTGAGCTCACCCCCTGGATGGGGGGGCAGATTAGTTCCCAGGGCGTTTCGGCGATCGATGAGTCGCGGGCGATGCGCTGGCGGCGAAACTTTTCGCCCAGTTGGGAAGCGTTTAAGGCGCTGATCAAGCGCCAGCCGGTGTACCTGCCGCCCTGGACGGGGCTGCCCGCCCAGCTGTCGGTCGATCAAACCAACAGCTGCTGGGTAGGAGAACTTTGTTTTACCCCCCGCGCCGGAGCGACCGCCGCCGAGATGTGGCTTCGTGAAGCCGCCAAGAGCGCGCCCGAAAGCCGCTGGGCCACCTCTACCGCCTTTAAGGGGGCCGCCTTTGACGCCTCGGGCCGCTACGTGACAGCAGTGTACGGGGTGCGTCGCATTCCCCTGGACCCTGGCTACGTGCCTACCGGGCGGCTCTCCCAGGAGCTGGAGCGCTGGTACGCCTGGTCCGACGACGAGGCCTACAACAAAATTCCGATTCGGCTGCAGTCGCCTCCCGATCGCCCCATGATTGTGATCGACGCCACCGATACTGGCGAACTGGTGGGCTGGGCCAACTTGCCCCATCGGCTGGGGTCTGACGGTCAGGCCTTTACCGGCGAAGTCAACGCCCCGGTCCAGGATAACCCGGACTGCACCCAGGCCTTTACCTACCCCTTTGTGCTGGCCACCCTCAACGACAAAAACGAGAGCCTGAGGGCGCTGCAAAAGATAGACCCCGTGCTCAGTAAAGCTGAACACCGCAATGAGTTTGACCTGGAAGGTTTCCCATTCTTTAACTTCGGCAGTGTGTTTAACTACCGCCGCATCGTCAGTCAGGTGGCAGGCAACTCCAATGTCAACCTGACGCGTCCGGGCGAAATTACCCTGATCAACTGGAACAAGGGCAACGACTGGCACTTTATGGACCCGCCCCTGGTATTTACCGAGGAGGACATTCGCCTCTCGGGGCAGCGCCAGGACTGGCTGGGAGGGCTGTCGATAGAATCGCTCAACTACGGCGAGATTCACGCCTTGAAGTTTGCCGAATGGCTGATCGAAACCGAGGCCACTAACAAACTGCCGCTGACGTTTTTGAGCGGTAGTACGTCGCCCCTGGGCACCCAGTCGGGTCTCAGCATTGCGCCCTATATTCGCGAGGGGCGGCGCATTTTGGGCCGCCCTGCCTACGGTCAGGACAGCTTTATGGCGGTAGAAGCCGACCTGCGCGAAGACATGACCGGCGGGCGTGACTTTAGGGCGACGGCCGTTGCCCTGGCCCACTATGACATCGACATTCACGGCTGCCGCTATCGGTCGTGGCGACCCTCCTACGAGGCGGCGGGGGCCAGCATCAAAGAGTTTGTGGTGCGGCCCCTGCAAATTCCCCTAGAGGCGCTGGTGCCCCAGGGGGTCGACAATGTGCTGATTGGGGGCAAAAGCATTGCCGTCAGCCATATTGTCAATGGGGTAACGCGGGTGCACTAC
>PYGV01000228.1 GCA_003022385.1 filamentous cyanobacterium CCP3
CCCCTAGACCCCCAAAAAATAGACTCTGATCGGGCGGCTGATCTGTTGAGCTCTGCCCCTGAAAACCTCAACCCCGGCCTCTTTGTGCCGCCTCCGGCACCGCCCAGCGGCGCCCCTGACGGCGCCCCAGGCCCCGCCGATGCGCCGTTTTGGCAAATCGAAACCCTGACCGTAGACGTTCGAGACGACTTTAATAACTTTGCCCAGAGCAACCGCATCTTTGAGCCCACGGTGAGCGGGCGGCTGGCCAACGGCGATCGCCTCAGCTTCTCCACCGGGCTAAATTCCTTTACTCAGCCTGCGGTAGACCAGGTGTTGAATGTTCCCCTGAGGGTGGCCTGGACTCGCCAAATGGGTGACTTTACCACCACCCTGGGGGCCGGGGTCGATGGTTTTAACCGCTTGCCCCTGGCCCCTAACGTGACGGCCACCACTGCGGTGCCCATTGGCAACAGCGCTACCCTATCGCTCAACCTAGATTACGGTGCCTACAAATTCAATGCCACCAGTCTGCAAAATCAAATTTCGGCCTGGCGCTATGGCCCCAACCTGTTTTGGCAAATTGCGCCCGACACCAGTCTCTTCTCTCTGCTGCGGCTGGGGCACTTCAGTGATGGCAACTGGGAGCAGCAATCCTTTAGCCGTTTAGAGCAGCGGCTGGGAGGGTTTACCCTGGCGGCAAATCTCTTCAACTGGCGGTTTAGTCGCGATGTCGAGACCGCCAACGGCTACTTCTCGCCCCCCGACTTTTTGGTCACCAATGCCGAACTGGCCTGGCGGGGCCGGGTAGCCGAAGCGCTGTCTTGCCGAGTTGCGGCCAACCTAGGCCCCCAGCGCTTGATCGGGGAATGGTCGCTCACCTACGGCTACGAAGCCCTCTGTACGGCTCGGTTTAACCAGGTAGAACTGGATTTAGGCTACGCTTTTAACAATGTTGCTGCCGGCACCGAAGGCAGCGGCTACAGCAATCGCACCCTGAGGGGACAGGTGAGAGCGACATTTTAGCCGAGGGCGAGGGGGCATCCTGGGGAACCCTAATCGAACGGGGGAATTGGCATCGTTTCTAGAGGTTCGTAGGTTCCCCCTGTCACCCCCAGAACCGGTTTTTCTCGCAAGGGCTTTTCAACCATGCAGGCTTCTCTGCCACCTAACGAAGATCAGCGGCTGGCAGCCCTGATGGGCTATGACATTCTCGATACCCAGGCCGAAGCGGCCTTTGACGATCTGGCGAAGCTGGCGGCACACATCTGTGGCACCCCCATTGCCCTGGTCAGCCTGATCGACCAAAACCGCCAGTGGTTTAAGGCTCGAATTGGCTTGGACCTGCCCGAAACCAGCCGAGATATGGCGTTTTGTGCCCACGCCATTTTAGAACCCGATGTGTTTAAGGTGCCCGATGCCCTAGAGGACGAGCGCTTTGTCGATAACCCTATGGTGACGGGAGAGCCCCACATTCGCAGCTACTATGGGGTGCCGCTGGTGACGGGGGCCGGGCAAGCCCTGGGCACCCTTTGCGTGCTCGACCAGCTACCTAAAGATTTGACGGAGCAGCAGCTAGAAGCCCTAGGGGCGATCGCCCATCAGGTCATGAGCCAGCTAGAGCTGCGCCGCAGCCTCAAGGCCCTGGCTCAAACCATGGCCGAGCGTGAGCAGACCGAAATTGAGTACCGTGATCTGTTTGAAAATGCGATCGAGGGGCTCTACCGCACTACCCCAGACGGCCGCTACCTGAGGGTTAACCCGATGATGGCCCAGATCTTGGGCTACGACTCACCGGACCAGATGGTCGCCCAGGTGACGAATATTGAGCAGCAGCTCTATGTCAGACCGACAAGCCGACAGCGGTTTATGCGCCAGGTAGAGCTTAAAGGACGGGTTTCAGCGTTTGAAGCCCAGGTCTATCGCCAGGACGGCGAGATCATTTGGATCTCTGAAAATGCCCGTTTGGTGCAGGACGCTGAGGGCGTTGCGGTGGGTTACGAGGGTAGCGTTACCGATATCAGCGATCGCAAGCGCACCGAGCAGCGGCTACAGGCTCAGTATGCGATCGCGCGCATCTTGGCCAAAACCACCACCCTCGAAGGCGCAGCGACCAAGATTTTGCAGGCCATCTGCGGCAGTCTAGGCTGGGCCACTGGCGAACTCTGGCTCGTCAATGGGCAAGGCGATGAACTGCATTGCCTGAGTAGCTGGTGCCGCCACCAGCCCCGCCTCGAAGAATTTGCTCGCCTCACCCAGCAGATGCCGCTCTCGACCGGCATTGGCATTCCCCAGCGGGTGTGGCAGCAAGCCGCTCCCAACTGGATCAGCGACGTCCCCAAGGCAGACTACTGCCCCAGGGCTGGCAGTACGGCCAAAGCCGGCCTCCGCAGCGCCTTCGGCTTCCCGATTATCTACAAAGGCAACGTCATGGGGGTGATGGTGTTTTTTAGCACCCAGATCCAGCCCCTAGATCGCGATCTAGAGAACATGCTGATGGCCGCCGGTAGCCAGGTCGGCCAGTTCATCCAGCGCAAGCAGGCCGAGCAAGCGCTGCAAGAGAGCGAACGGCGCTTTCGCACCCTGTCCCGCTTTGCCCCCGTGGGGATTTTTCTCACCGATGCGGAGGGACAGTGCACCTACGTCAATGACCGCTGGTGCCATGTGGCTCAGCTTCAGCCTGAGCAGGCCATGGGTTCTGGCTGGGCAACCGCATTGCATCCCCAAGACCGGCAGCGGGTGCTGGCTGAATGGCACCGGATCACCCAGACCCGCGAGGAGTTTGCCCTAGAATTTCGGTTTGTAGGCCCAGACAACACCGTTGCCTGGGTGTTTGGTCAAGCCATGCCGCTGCTCGACGAAGCCCATCAGTTGATGGGCTTTATCGGCACCATCAGCGACATTACTGCTCCTAAACAGGCGGCAACCAAGTTACAAAAACAAAATTTGGCCTTGCAGCAGGCCAGACAGGCGGCCGACCGGGCCAATCAGGCCAAAGGCAACTTTCTAGCCACCATGAGCCATGAAATTCGCACTCCCATGAATGCCGTGATCGGCATGACCGGGCTACTGCTTGACATGGAGCTGACGCCAACCCAGCAGGAATACATTGAGATCATTCGCTCTAGCGGAGAGTCGTTGCTGACCATCATCAACGATATTTTAGATTTCTCAAAAATCGATTCGGGCAAGCTCGACCTTGAGCACCAGCCCTTTGACCTGGGGACTTGTATGGAGGAAGCCCTCGACTTGCTGGCTCCCAAGGCCACTGAAAAAGGTCTGGAGCTGGCCTATTTGACTGGCCCCGAGGTGCCCAAAACGCTAATCGGGGACGTGACCCGGCTGCGGCAAATTTTGGTCAACCTGATCAACAATGCCGTCAAATTTACCGAGCGGGGAGAGGTGGTGATAACAGTCGAAGCCCGCCCGCTGGAGGCTGTCGACCTGGCCCAGGCGGATACCCCTCAAGTCGAGCTTAAGTTTGCGGTTAGAGATACGGGCATTGGCATCCCAGCTGACAAGCTAGAGGGGCTGTTCAAAGCCTTTAGCCAAGTCGACTCATCGACTACGCGCAACTACGGCGGTACCGGGCTGGGCCTGGTGATCAGCCGCAAGCTGAGCGAGTTGATGGGCGGCAAAATGTGGGTTGAAAGCCAGCCGGGGGTGGGGTCAACCTTTTTCTTTACCCTGACGGCTTCCGTTGGCCCACAACCGGAGCCGCTCACTGCTGACGCTTTGGTTGGCAAGCGGGTCTTAATTGTCGACGACAGTGCCGTCAATCGGCAAATCTTAGTTCAACGAGCCTACGGGTGGCACATGCACCCAGCAGTTGCGGCCTCCGGGGCTGAGGCTTTGGCGCTCCTACAGCAGGATCAGCCCTTTGACTTAGCCATCCTCGATATGCAAATGCCAGCGATGGATGGGCTGACCCTGGCCGCGCATATTCAGGCATTGCCCGGCTACGCCCAGCTGCCGCTGATCATGCTGACCTCCATGGGCAAGCCCGAGCACCTGTCTCCGGACGCCCAGAGTCAATTTGCGGCCTTTCTCAACAAGCCAATTAAGACAGCTCAGCTCTATACGGTGTTGGCCCGTGCCCTCAAAACACCTTTGGGGCTGCCGCTGAAACCGCCTGACGAGCAGAGCCTGACACCCGAACTAAAGCAGTCTCTGCGCATTTTGATCGCTGAAGATCACCTGGTCAACCAGAAGCTAGCGTTGCTCATCCTACAGCGGCTGGGGTATCGGGCCGATATGGTAGGCAACGGCCTAGAAGTGCTGCAAGCGTTAGAGCGGCAACCCTACGATGTGATCTTGCTCGATGTTCAAATGCCAGAGATGGATGGGCTGGAAGCGGCTCGGCGGATCTGCCAGGGCTGGCTGCCGCCCCATCGGCCTTACCTGGTAGCCATGACCGCCAACGCGATGCAGGGCGATCGCCAGAAATGCCTTGATGCCGGTATGGATGAGTATGTTAGCAAACCCATTCGCCCGCAGGAACTGGCCCAGGTGCTCAGTCAATGTCAGCCTTTGTCGGCAGGTTCAGCAACCCCTGTGGCCGCTGCTGAACCCGCCACGTCGCCCACCCTAGACGCGCTAGTTTTGGGCGAATTACACAAAGCCCTAGGGGATGATACCGGAGAGGTGGTTGGCGAGTTAATTGACTTTTATCTTGCCGATACCCCGCCCGTGCTGGAGTCGATGAAAACTGCCGTAGCGCAGCAGGATTTTGAGGTTTTACAACGCCTTGCCCACGGGCTCAAGTCGAGCAGCGCTGCTCTGGGAGCGCTGCGGTTGAGCCAGCTTTGTTGGCACTTAGAAACTATAGACACCTTAGAAAGTCTTGAGGCAGTAACCGACACCCTAGCCCAATTAGAAGCGGAGTATCATTCTGCGGAAACCGCCCTACGCGAGTATGGAATACAGGCTCTTTCGAGTTTTAAGTGATTTTTAGCTATTGGGTACGGTCAGTTGTGGTGCAGCCACTATGGACCTTCATTCAGACAGCCTACTGAGAGGTCAACTATTATAGCTGAATACTTAAGAAATACTAACTTTATACTCCGCGCTAGCGGATGTGATAGTTGTATCCTAGCCGGGGGATTACTAAGGAGCAGTATTTTTAGAAGTCGGAGCTGTTAAAAGGTATGCAATATCCCCTAGAGATTACCTTCAAAGTTTGGACGATTGCGCCTAAAATCACCGTTACTAATGCTGACGGCAAGGTGGTGTTCTTTGTTAAGCAAAAGTTATTTAAGTTAAAAGAAGCGATTGGCGTCTTTGCGGACGAAGGCCAAACCCAGAGGCTTTACGAAATTAAAGCCGATCGAATCATTGACTTCTCAGCTCGCTACAACTTTACAGACAGCAGCGGTGCGGTGATCGGGGCTGTCAAGCGAAAAGGTATGCGATCGCTGTGGAAAGCCCACTACGATATTTTTGATCGTGACAGCAGCAACCTGCACATTCAGGAAGAGAATCCCTGGGTTAAAGTGCTGGATTCGCTGTTTCAAGAGGTGCCAATCATAGGAGTCTTGAGTGGCTACGTACTCAACCCTAAGTACCTGGTAAAACGCAGCGACGGCACCGTGGTTATGCGCCTAGAAAAGAAGCCATCATTTTTGTCTCGCAAGTTCATCGTTAAGCCAGTCGATCAACTCTCACCCCAGGAAGAAACCCAGGTATTGCTCAGCCTAATTATGATGATTTTGTTGGAACGGGCTCGTGGCTAGGGCTTGAGCCATCAGGGAATTTTGCCTAACGGCAATTCCTATCGATCGCACTGCTGTGGAATGGCCAGGGGCTAAGGTTATACGATAGAAAGACTGGGATGATAGTGCCAGTAACCTTTTGATTGGCCCTACCTTGGCCCCGATTTGATGGACCTCTTTGACCACAGCCGCCAGGAGCAGATTGGCCGGGATGCCCCCCTGGCGGCACGCCTACGGCCCCGCACCCTCGATGAATTCATTGGTCAGGATGCCGTGGTGGGGCCGGGGCGACTGCTGCGGCGAGCGATTCAGGCCGACCAGCTTTCTTCGCTGATTTTTTTTGGCCCACCGGGCACGGGCAAAACCACCCTGGCCCAGATCATCGCCAATACCACCAGCGCCCACTTCATTGCGCTGAATGCGGTGCTGGCGGGGGTAAAGGACATTCGGGAGGCGATCGCCGCCGCCCAGGATCTGCGCGGCCAGTACGGCAGACGCACGATTTTGTTTGTCGACGAGGTGCACCGCTTCAACAAGGCCCAGCAGGATGCGCTGCTGCCCTGGGTCGAGAACGGCACGGTGATTTTGATTGGGGCCACCACCGAGAACCCCTACTTTGAGGTCAACAAAGCCCTGGTCAGCCGATCGCGCATTTTTCAGCTCAAGCCGCTGGAGGCCGCCGACCTGTATCGGGTGGTGGAGCAGGCCCTGGCGGATAGCGCGCGGGGCTACGGCGATCGCCCCATTCAGCTCGACCCCGATGCGATCGACCACCTGGTGAATGTGGCCAACGGCGACGCCCGCGCCCTGCTCAACGCTCTGGAGCTGGCGGTCGAGACCACGCCCCCCGACGAGTCGGGCACTATTCACATTTCCCTGGCGGTGGCGGAAGAGTCAATTCAGCAGCGGGCGGTGCTCTACGACAAAGAGGGCGACGCCCACTTCGACACCATCAGCGCCTTTATCAAAAGCGTGCGCGGCTCCGACCCCGACGCGGCTCTGTACTGGCTGGCCCGCATGGTCTACGCGGGCGAAGACCCCCGCTTTATTTTTCGCCGCCTGGTGATTTTAGCCAGCGAAGACATCGGCCTGGGCGACCCCCACGCCGTCACGGTGGTGACCAGCTGCGCCGCTGCCTTCGACCGGGTGGGCATGCCCGAGGGGCGCTACCCGCTGGCCCAGGCGACGCTGTACCTGGCCACGGCGCCTAAATCCCACCGCACCATGGGCTTTTTTGACGCCCTCGCCGCCGTGGAGCAGGAGCGGGAAGCGGAGGTGCCCAACCCCATGCGCGACGGCAACCGCGACAGTAAAGGCTTTGGCCACGGCAAGGGCTACCTGTACCCCCACGCCTACCGCGACCACTGGGTCGAGCAGCAGTATTTGCCCAGCGGCTTGCAGGGGCAGGTATTTTACCAACCGTCGGATCAGGGCTACGAGGCGAGCATTCAGACCCAGGTGGCCCAGCGGCGCGAGGCTCAGCTGGCGGCCCTGGTAGACGGCGGCGGCGCGCTACCGGAGGCGCTCACCTACAGCCCCGACGACCCAGCCCGCGATCGCTGGCTGCAGCGCACCCTCAGCCAGGCGGGCGAGCAGCTGGGAGAGATCCGCGATCGCATCTTTGAGCTGGCCCCGCCCCAGCGCCACCACCGCATTCTCGACCTCAACGCCCGCACCGGGCTGCTCACCTGGGAGGCCCTACGGCGGGTGCCCGAGGGCGGCGTCTACGCCCGCGTACACACCGCCCAAGACCAGGTGGCGCTGGAAGAACAGGCGGCGCAGCTGCCCGAACTGGTGCGTCCTGTCCTCGTCCATGCCGACTTTGAGGCCCTGGCCGCCTACCTGGAGGCGCACACGCCGGGGGTGCGATTCGAGCGGATTGTGGGCCGCAATACCTTTAGCCAGGTGGTCAACCGCGATCGCTTTGTCGAAATTGTGCAGGGGTTTCTCGCTGCCGATGGCGTGGTGGTGTTGGCCGAAACTATCCCCCGCCACAGCCAGCGAATTTCAGATCTGGTGGATACCGCATCCCTCAGCAAAGCCCTGATCAAGCGCTGGCACCAGGCCGAAGCGGCGATCGCCACCTCCACCACCGACCCCCGCTTCAACTGGCAGGCCGATACCCTAGAAACCCTCTTTCGCAAAGCAGGGTTTGCGGTACAGCTCACCGAAGACATTCTGCACAGCAGCATCTATGTGTCTTCTGCGCTGCTACAGCGGTGGTTTGCCACAGGTGGCACTCCGCCCAGCTACCGCGATCAGCTGGCTCAGCACTTATCGGATAAGGACATTGCCATCATTCAGCAGAGTTGTCAGCGGCAGCTCCAGGGCAAGACTGTGCAGTGGCGATCGCCCCTGGTCTACCTAATGGCTAAAGCATGAGGATTGCGGGAATCGTAAGCGGTAACCCTTTTTGCTCAGTACTATCGCTGAGTGGAACATAGAGCAGCTTTTCGCCCTCCGCTTGATGCTTTGGCGCAAGCAGGTTCAGGAGGTATGGGGCGATCGCGCCCTCAACAGCTCTTATTCTGAAAATCGCACTGGTAGATAAACGGCTCCTGCCAGTGCAGCGGAATTTCGAGCAGGTCGCGCACGCCGGTAATGCCCTGGCTAATAAACAGAAGCACAGCAACGGTGTTGAGGGCGGCGTGGGTCAGCCGCCAGCGCTTTGACTTGTAAATTTCGGGCAGGGTGGCCAGGGCAAAAATCATCAGCATCGCCGCCGCCATACCCAGGTAAAAGTGGGAGATCTGCCACTCGTAGCCGCGCCGAAACACCCCCGGCTGCATACCCAACAGCCACAGGCCCATACCGGTCAGGATGGCAAAGATAGCACGCCAGTGGCGAGCGCTGGAGCGATACAGCAGCACCAGCGCCGCTAGCGTCAACCCGTACATCGCTACCACAAAGATCACCCGAAATGGGTCTTCGCCCCAGACATTTTCGCGCAGAATGGTTTTGAAAATGGGATGGGCTAGCCCCAGCAGCACCAGCCCCACCACGGCCCCGGCCAGCCACTGCCCCACCCGCACG
>PYGV01000229.1 GCA_003022385.1 filamentous cyanobacterium CCP3
GTTAACACCAGCACCCGAGTAAAGCGACAGACAGGCCGTCAAGATGACGATCAGACCTGCAGCGCTGAGCAGCCCGGCCAGGCCGGGAATGTCAGAATCGCGCAGGGGGCCGAGCAGGGCAAAGGGGCCGTAGAGAAAATAGCCGTGGGCCATGCCAATTTCCAGGCCGCGCCGCTGGGGGGAAAGCCCCTTGCGGTAGGCAGGCAGGTTGCCAATAAAGGCTTTAGAAAATCCGGAGGAATTAATCGGCGTTTCTAGATTGCCGATCTGTGGATCCCCAGCGGGCTGAATAGCTTCTGTCATAGGGGGTTTCTCCAACTCAAATAAGGTCACAGCAAATGGAAAAGACGGTTTCTAGACGCCGTTAAAGTCCCCAAAAACCATCTTTAAGCAGCATACTTAGAGCGATCGCAAAGCGCCCTCAGCAGGACGACTGAGGACGTTCTCGCCCTAGGGGTGCAGCAGCAAATCGGGAAAGAAGCGATTGAACTCGATCAAAATACCGGCGGTAATCACCATCCACACGGTGGCCAGCACGGGTGCAGACGACAGATACCGGAGCAGATTGTTGTCCATGGTCTAGTCAGTTCTCCTGGATGTAGTTTTGGCAGCGGGCAGGGAAGTTACCTAGCGGGGAGACACGGTGATCTCGTCGTCTTTGGCAAACATGGCGCCGCTAGCGATATCTTTAAACGCGGTCAGAGGCCAGGCAAACCCAGTTAACATACACTTGATGGCCAGGGGAACGTCAATGATGATCTCGCTGTCTTCAGGGTTCTTGCTACCGCGTACGGCAATGACATAGGCCCGACCGACCCAGCCAATCCAACCCGCAATGTACAGAAACAGCAGGCTAGGAATTAAAAACTCCCCAGCGTGAGCCAGATCGCCATCTACCACTAGGTGGGGCAGACCGTCACTGCCGCACAGCAGCGTGGAGCTACCGTAAAAGTCAAATCGAGCCTTTGCCGAGGGGGTTTTGGCATTGGCAGCCCGCTTTAGAAACGCTTCGTTTTGGCCACAGGGGGTTAGCCCTGCCACATTGTCGCCAGCCAGGCTAGCGGAGGCCGGGGGGGCAAACCCGAACCAGAGAAACACTACAAGCGCTACAGCAAAAAACCGTCGCATAAACTGTTCCTTTTAATTACCTAAGAAACTAGGGCGATTTGAACGCAAAGTTAAGTTTTTTGAACAAAAATTCACCCAACTTGGTCGCCATAATACCCCGCAGCCGAACCCCCGTAAAGCTAAGATCGGTGGGGTGTTTACATCTCTACAAATTACGGCTTGGCTTACGTTAGTCCCTCCTTGGCAGCAATTCAATGGCGACAATCTTAGCTCTAGAAACCAGCTGTGACGAAACGGCGGTGGCGGTGGTGCGCGATCGCACCGTTTTGAGCACCGTTGTTGCCTCTCAAATCGACATTCACCAGCCCTACGGCGGCATCGTGCCCGAGGTGGCCTCGCGGCACCACGTCGCTACCCTGGGCGATAGTTTGGGCGTGGCCCTAAAGCAGGCCGGGCTGGGCTGGGCTGACATTGACGCCGTGGCGGCCACCTGCGCGCCGGGCCTGGTCGGGGCGCTGCTGGTGGGGCTAACCGCTGGCAAAACGCTAGCTATGGTGCACCACAAGCCGTTTTTAGGGGTGCACCACCTGGAGGGGCACATCTACGCCAACTACCTGGCCAGCCCCGATCTGCAGCCTCCCTACCTGTGCCTGCTGGTGTCGGGGGGGCATACCAGCTTGATCTATGTCAAAGCCTGCGGTCAGTATCAAACCCTGGGCCAGACCCGCGACGATGCGGCGGGCGAAGCCTTTGACAAAGTGGCCCGACTGCTGGGGTTGGGCTACCCTGGCGGCCCCGCGATCGACAAACTGGCCCAGGTCGGCAACCCCAAAGCTTTTCCCCTGCCCGAAGGCAATATTTCGTTACCAGAGGGCGGCTTTCACCCCTACGACTCCAGCTTTAGCGGACTCAAAACGGCGGTGCTGCGGCTAGTCGAAAAACTCAAAGCCGAGGGGGTAGACCCGCTGCCCGTCGCTGACCTGGCCGCTAGTTTTCAGGCTACGGTGGCCCGCAGCCTGACGCGGCGGGTGGTGGCCTGCGCCCAGGCCTACGGCCTGAGCACGGTGGCCGTAGGGGGTGGAGTAGCCGCCAACAGCGGCCTGCGCCAGCAACTCCGGCAGGCGGCAGACACCTACGGCCTGCGGGTGATCTTTCCACCCCTGAGTTTGTGTACCGACAACGCCGCTATGATTGGCTGCGCCGCCGCTGACCACCTCAACTGCGGCCATCGATCTGGTTTGGATCTGGGGGCGCAGTCGCGGCTCGATCTGGCCCGCGCTATGGATCTCTACACCCCTCACTCAGAGCACTGATCTGACGGCCCATCGGCAGGGCTTGACGCTACACTGGGAAGGCGCTCGTAGCGCTATTGGTGGTGCTACCTATGGCGTTGAGTTTAATGTCAGCAGTCTGGATGAGTTTTATGGTTCAACTCCACCCCCTACGGCGCTGGCCCCAGGCGGCGGGGCTGATCGGCCTCACGCTGGCGGTGCTGCTATCGTTTGGGTGCGGCCCCGATCCCTCGACTACCGATGCCACCAGTAGCTACGAAGCCCAGCTGGCTGAGCATTTAGCGACTACAGGTGGCGTCATGTACGGGGCCTACTGGTGTCCCCACTGCGCTGACCAGAAGGCTATGTTTAAAGAATCTGCCGAGCAGCTGCCCTACGTGGAGTGCGCCGCCGACGGTGACAACCCACAGCCCGAACTGTGCCAGCAGAAGGGCATTGCGGGCTACCCCACCTGGGAGATTGGCGGTCAGCTCTACCCAGGGGTGCGATCGCTCGATGAACTGGCCGATCTGTCAGGCTATTCGGCCCCTCCGTAGCGCGTTTTGTGCTCTGATAGCTCTACCCCACCCCGCAAAACCGTTGCCAACCTCAATTCTCTCTACCGCGTACAGCCGTTGCATAACCCTAGCTCCCATCCCCATCCTCACCTGCACGAGGTCGATGTCACCGCTGACAGCAGCGCTCATCCCCACGTGCACGATCCCGAATCGCTGCGGCGCATCGTCAACCGCCTGGCCCGCATCGAGGGCCACATTCGCGGCATCAAAACCATGGTGCAGGAGAGTCGCCCCTGCCCTGACGTGCTGGTCCAGGTGGCGGCGGTGCGGGGAGCGCTCGACCGCGTCGCCCGCATTATTCTCGATGAGCACCTGACCGAGTGCATTGGCCGCGCCGCCGTAGACGGCAACATTGAAGAAGAAATTGCCGAACTGAAGGCGGCACTCGATCGCTTCTTGCCGTAGTTCTTGGGGTTTAGGATTCAGGGTTTTCGACGGTGTTCAGACTGCCCCATCGACCCTAGATCATGTACCGTAAGCCCCTGAGCCAGAGTAGCTCTAAGTCAGAATAAAGCGATCGTGCTCGCGCAGCAGGCGGCGCTCGAACTGGCGCACCCAGTGGCTAAAGTGATCGGCCTCCTGGGCCGTGGCAAACACCAGCGGCTGGCGCAGTAGCAGAGCGACGTATTCTTCTTTGGTGCGCACGACAATGGCAGTCTGCTGCTCTAGCTCAATGCAGATGTGCGAAAACCCCTCCAGCTTGAGCGATGACATCAGCAGCGACTTGAGCCCCAGCGCCTGAAAAACGAGCTGCACCCAGCTGGTGCTTTCGTTGTCGGCGGTCACAAAATACTCCTGCGGCAGACCGCTGAAGTCAAAAATAGCAACTCCAACAATGTTTTTCAACATCGCGTCCTGGGTAGAGAGGGAAGACGCGGGCTGCGCCGGTACCGATGCCTTAGCCGTAGTCATAGACCCATGCAAATGACACAGAATGCTGAACCAAACAGGCCGGTGAAGGCTGAGCTAGATAGAAACCCCAATAGGCCTAGCATACCCGCCTGGGCAATCGAAATCATGGTCAAACGGACCGTTGGCAGAATACGGCTCTGCCCCCTCTGACGCTGGGCTGGGCTGCTGCTGCGCTCAGGTGCTCGCTGCGGTTGGGCAAATGCCATTGGTCCCTGCAGACTCCGACGAGGGTGCATCCGCACAGCGATGCACTCTGCCGTTTTCGTCGCCGGGAGGCTTTTCAGCGGCGTGGCTGGGTTAGTCTCATGCCAGTCTGGGGGCGGGCTGAGCTGTCGTCACCAGACTTTTTTGGCGCAAAAAATAGGTGCGCATGTGCCCTTTGCCCTTGACCCATACCTCTCCCCGCAGGTCGAGGTCGTGGGTATCTTTGAGGCAGTGGTAGGTGGTCTCGGTCACCTGAATGTGTTCAGCTACCCCAAAGGCTTCCATGCGGCTGGCGGTGTTGACCGTGTCGCCCCAGAGGTCGTAGATAAATTTTTTGGTGCCAATCACCCCGGCAACCACCGGCCCCGTATTGATGCCAATCCGCAGTCGAAAGGACTGACCCGTGCGATCGCTGAAAGTCTGAGCTACAGACTGCATATCGAGAGCCATATCGGCCACGGCCTGGGCGTGGTCGTCGCGCTCGTAGGGTATACCCCCCACCACCATATAGGCGTCGCCAATGGTTTTAATCTTTTCGAGCTGATGCTGCTCGGCCAGGTCGTCAAACTGGGAGAAAATATCGTTGAGCAGCGCGACCAGGTCCTGGGGACTGAGGTGCTCAGAGAGCTGGGTAAACTCAACAATGTCGGCAAACAGCACCGTCACCTCGGCGAAGTGGTCGGCGATCGTGTTGCGCCCCTGCTTGAGCCGGGTGGCAATGGGCAAGGGCAGAATGTTCAGCAACAGCTGCTCCGACTTTTCCTTCTCTTCTTGTAGGGCTTGCCGAGCCTGCTCACGCTCGGCTACTACACTCGCCAGAATTAGAGTTGTAAAGGCCAGCACGCAGATAAAAGCCTGCAGTGGTTGCACCGCCTTGAGGGGATTGTCAAAAGAGGTCCAAAACGGCCCCTGCCCTTGGCTCACCCCCCAGGTGGTAATGACGGTGACAATAGCGGTGCCCAGGGCGGCTCCAAACGGTCCCAGTCGCAGGGCCGCCCACAGGAGAATGGGAAACGGCAGGTATTCTAGAGGGTAGGGAGCCTGAGCCATACGTCGGGGATCGCAGAACAAGTACCAGCTCACGGCCATCAAGATGACCAGCCATAGCACAATCAAAGAGGGCGAGTAAAAGCTTCGAAATCGTTTTACCCCCTGACGCCAGGTAATCATCAGGGCGGTAATCACAACGACGCCAGTTACATTGCCAATCCACCAGCTAAACCAGCTGGGAACATAGTCAGTCCAGCGCATCGGAGTCATTAGGCAGAAGTAGGTGACCCCAATGGTGGCGCTGAGGGTAGCAGGCACGACAGCACCAAAGCCAATTAAAGCTCCCACATCTTTAATGCGTTGAAGGGAGTTGATAAAGCCAACCCGACGCAGTAACCACAACCCCAGCAAAGGTTGAAGGGTATTGTTAATAGCACCGACCACATCTCGATGCCAAACTTGCTCGGGAGAGGTCAGCGTTACTATCAATGATCCCAGCGTAATACCTGGTGCTAGAGCAGCCCCCGTCATCAGCACAATGCCCTGGCTATAGCCTGCTGGCGGCCAAATAGGCAGTACAGCCTCGCCACTTCCCACAACGTGAAAACTGAGCTTGGCTATGATGGCATAGCCTACAGCTACAGCTAAAATACTGGGACATCGCCGCCACCAGCGTTTGAACGATGATAAAATCTCAGCCATTGATGACCCCAATGGAAAACTAACGACTCCTTTAAACGCCTGGCTTCTGTAAATTGACTGAAGCGCCTCGGCTCGGGCCAGTTCAACAGCGGCCATAATGATTTTGATTAAATCAGTAGCCTGGCCGAAATCAGCCGCTCTATATTAAGTCTTAGCGTTGTCTAAATTTAGGCTGAGCTGAGCGGTCGAGTCTCCGGCCTGCCCGCCCCTCGGTCTAACCTTCACAGAGACTAGTTTGAATTCCGCATTGTGGGCTGGCTCCATGACCTCAGAATGTGAGCGTTTAATTTGAGGCCGACATCTCTAAAAACCATTAAGGAAACCATAGACGCTGATCAAAGGGTCGCTAAAAATCGTATGGTCATTAGAGGACATCGCCCCTCTACAGCGGCTTTCATGTCACCTTGTTTGTGTTCGTAAGCGACTAGCATTGTCTATGGCCTCCCCCACCATTGAATCGGTTCTGTACGAAAATCGCCTCTTTCCCCCCGCCGATGCGTTTGCTCAAAACGCATCGATCAAGAGTCTGGACGAGTATCGCGCTCTGGCTGACCGAGCGGCGGCAGACCCTGCCAAGTTTTGGGCCGAGCTGGCCAGCCAGGAACTGCACTGGTTTAAGCCGTGGGATACAGTGCTCGACTGGCAGCCTCCCTTTGCCAAGTGGTTTGTGGGGGGCAAAATCAACATTTCCTACAACTGCTTAGACCGTCACTTGACCACCTGGCGGCGCAACAAAGCCGCCCTGATCTGGGAAGGGGAACCGGGCGACAGCCGCACCCTGACCTACGCCCAGCTGCACCGGGAGGTGTGCCAGGTGGCCAACGTGCTGAAGGGGCTGGGGGTGCAGAAGGGCGATCGCGTCGGTATCTACATGCCGATGGTGCCGGAGGCGGCGATCGCGATGCTGGCCTGTGCCCGCATTGGTGCGCCCCACACGGTTGTCTTTGGCGGCTTTAGCGCCGAAGCCCTCAAAGATCGCCTCAACGACGCCGAGGCCAAGGTGGTGATTACTGCCGACGGCGGCTTCCGAAAAGACAAGGTGGTGCCGCTTAAAGCCGCCGTCGATCAAGCCCTGGAGAGCGACGGCGTGCCCAGCGTGTCAGCGGTGCTGGTGGTGCAGCGCACCAAAGACGACATTCCCATGGTGGAGGGGCGCGACCACTGGTGGCATGACCTACAGCCCACCGCCTCGGCCCACTGCCCACCCGAGGAAATGGACGCCGAAGACCTGCTGTTTATTCTCTACACCAGCGGCACCACGGGCAAGCCCAAGGGGGTGGTGCACACCACGGGTGGCTACAACCTCTATACCCATATGACCTTCAAGTGGGCCTTGGATATTAAAGACACCGATGTCTACTGGTGCACCGCCGACGTTGGCTGGATCACCGGCCACAGCTACATTGTCTACGGGCCGCTGTCCAACGGGGCCACCACGATGATGTACGAAGGGGTGCCCCGCCCCTCTAACCCCGGCTGCTTTTGGGATGTGATTGAGAAGTACGGGGTGACCATTTTCTACACCGCCCCTACGGCGATTCGCGCGTTCATCAAAATGGGTGACGAGCTGCCCAAGGCCCGCGACCTGTCGTCGCTGCGGCTGCTGGGCACCGTTGGCGAACCGATTAACCCCGAGGCCTGGATGTGGTACCACCAGGTGATTGGCGGTGAGCGCTGCCCGATTGTCGACACCTGGTGGCAGACGGAGACCGGCGGCTTTATGATCACGCCGCTGCCGGGGGCCATTCCGACCAAACCGGGCTCGGCCACCCTACCCTTTCCCGGCATTCTCGCTGACGTGGTGGATTTGGAGGGCAACCCGGTGGCCCCCGGCGAGGGCGGCTACCTGGTGATCAGGCACCCCTGGCCCAGCATGATGCGCACGGTCTACGGCGACGACGATCGCTTTCGCCGCACCTACTGGGAGCACATTGCCCCGGTGGATGGCCAGTACCTCTACTTTGCGGGCGACGGTGCCCGCAAAGACGCCGATGGCTACTTCTGGGTGATGGGCCGCGTCGACGACGTGATCAACGTCTCGGGGCATCGCCTGGGCACCATGGAGGTGGAGTCGGCCCTGGTGTCGCACCCCGCCGTAGCCGAGGCCGCTGTGGTGGGCCGCAAGGACGAGGTCAAGGGCGAAGACATTTTTGCCTTTGTGATTTTAGAGGGCCACTACAGCCCCAGCGACGAGCTGAAGCAGCAGCTCAAGCAGCACGTGGTGAGCGAAATTGGGGTGATTGCCCGGCCCGGCGAAATCCAGTTTGCCGATGCCCTGCCCAAAACGCGATCGGGCAAAATCATTCGCCGCTTTTTGCGCAATTTGGCCAGTGGTGAGGCGATCGCAGGCGATGCTTCGACCATGGAAGACCAGAGTGTGCTCGACCAGCTGCGCCAGAGCTGACGGCCCTGAGAACTTTAGCCAGCCTTGAGCACGCCCTGATGCAGCAACGTTCGCCGTGGGGGCACTGTTTCTGTTGGGGAAGCGATCGCTACCGCCAGCAAACTGTGTAGCTACTGTTGCTGGTGATACAAAGTCCGATTTGGATAAACCCCGCTTCATAAGCTTCATAATCAGGAACCTCGTAGGGGTGTAGCATGCTATGCCCCTACAAGTCGGGTGCGATCAAATAGATCTCGGCATGAAAGACCATTTCACGAAATTTTGAGCGATAGCTCCAGCTTTGCCCAAACAGCAATCTATGTCCTAGGGTAGATGCCATTTACCTGCAGCAGAGGAACTGAATTTTGTGCTGATATAGCGGTTCTCATTCGGATGAGGTACAGTAACAGTCATTTGTGAACCAGCTGCGAATATCTTTTAAAGTGACTTGAGAATAAGCAGATTCAATCGCTTCTTTTAGGGCTTGATAAGTCCGTGCGCCAACTGAATCTAAGATGGTCTTGACCTTTGACCAAAACGGTTCAATGGGCGAGAAGTCCGGCGAATAAGGCGGCAGAAACATGAGTCGCG